>OZ251520.1:0-300000 GCA_965242985.1 uncultured candidatus Poriferisulfidus sp.
CGCCACCTGCATCAGCAGGTCGGTGCCGCCGTCGCGGTCGCTGCCCGGCGGCAGCTCCCGGCACAGGATGCCGTAGCGCCGCTGCCGCTTGAGCGGCGCGATCACCAGCGCCTCGGAGGCCGCGTCCGCCTGCGGCCACAGCAGCGCCACCGCCGCGCGGTCGGCGAGGATGCGCGGCCCCGAGCGGAACACCGCCATCACCGCCTTGACCAGCGCCGGGTGCTCCGGCACCCGCAGCGCCGCCGGCGCCTTCGGCAGCTCCGGGCGCAGGCGGATCGCCCAGCGCGCGTCCGGGAAGTGCCGCCGCAGGCGCCGCTCCTGGGCCTCGACCGCCTGGCGCAGGCCGCGCGGGCGATCCTCGGCGGTCTCGGCGGCGAGCGCCAGCGCGCGGTCGATCAGCTTCTGGTTGCGGCCGGCCTCGCGGAACAGCGCCTCGAGCTGCAGGTTGCGCTCGTGCAGGTGCCGCAGGCGGTAGGTCTGGAACGAGATCGTGCCGTCCTCGTCCTGCGGGATCTTCAGGCTGTCGAGCAGGTCCGGGTTCTCGACCAGGAACTCCGGGTTCCGCTCCAGCCAGGCGCGCACCTTCCGCGCGGTCAGCGCGGCGGCGCCGGCTTTCTTCTTCGCGCTCACAGCTCCACCGTCCCGGCGTAGGCGTACTCGGCCGGCCCGCGCAGCAGCACCGGCGCGCCGCCGCCCGCCCAGCGCACCTCCAGGTCGCCGCCCGGCAGCGACACGGTCACCGCCTCGTCCAGTTCGCCGGCGAGTTGCCCGGCGACCGCCGCCGCGCAGGCGCCGGTGCCGCAGGCCGGGGTCTCGCCGGCGCCGCGCTCCCACACCCGCAGGCGGATGTGGCGCGGGGTGACGATCTCCATGAAGCCCACGTTGGCGTGCTCGGGGAAGCGCGGGTGGGTCTCGATGCGCGGCCCCAGGTCGTGCACCGGGGCGCTGGCCGCGGCGTCGACCGCGAGCACCGCGTGCGGATTGCCCATCGACACCGCCGCCACCAGGTATTCCCGCCCGCCGACGTCGAGCTCGTAGCGGACTTCCCGCGCGCGGTGCACGAACGGCACGTCGCCGGGGTCGAGCCGGGGCGCGCCCATGTCGGCGGTGACGGCGCCGTCGTCGTGCAGCTCCAGCGCCACCTCGCCGGACGCCGCGCGCGCCCGCTGCCGCGCCCCGGCGTAGCCCCGGTCGGCGGCGTAGCGCGCCAGGCAGCGCGCGCCGTTGCCGCACTGCCCGGCCGGCTTGCCGTCGGCGTTGTAGACGTCGTAGGCGTAGTCCGCGCCGCCGCCGTCCGCGGGCCGCAGCACCAGCAGCTGGTCGCAGCCGACGCCGGTGCGCCGGCGCGCCAGCCGGCGGCGCTGCTCGGCGGTCAGGTCCGGGACGGCTTCCCAGCCGTCGATGACTACGAAATCGTTGCCGAGGCCGTGCATCTTGGTGAAATCGAGGCGCATGGGGGCATTTTACTACCGGGAGGCAATCGGGCGGAAAACCGCAGCGGATTTAACCTTGGAATTTAACCCCTGCTGGAGACGATTAACCTATATAGGGGATGTATTTCAATGTTGTATTTCCTAATATATTGATTTATAATAAATTTGAAAAAATAAGAGCAGCCATACCCTGAGAAAAATGCTTGATTGAGATTTTGTCCTTGCTTTTTGTCCAACAAATGGATAAAATATCAGGATGATTGAGCGAAAGGTTAAATCTGAAATCCTGCGGAGCCTGGAAAATCAGGCCGCGGTCGCCATCATCGGCCCCCGGCAGGTGGGCAAGACCACCGTCGCGCTGGAGATCGCCGCCGACCGGAACGCGCTGTATCTGGACTTGGAAGATCCGGACAGCCAAAAGCAACTCAGAGACCCCAAGCAGTTCCTGCAGCACTATGCGGACCGGCTCGTCATCTTGGACGAAGTTCACCAAGCGCCGGAACTGTTCAAGACTTTGCGCGGCCTGATCGACCGCGGCCGGCGCGAGGGCCGGCGGACCGGCCGTTTCCTCATCCTCGGCTCGGCGTCGGTGGATCTTTGGCAACAGTCCGAAAGTCTGGCCGGGCGCATCGCCTACGTTTTCATGGACCCCTTGCACATCAGCGAGGTGCCCGACGACTCGGCCACGCGCCACACTCTCTGGATGCGCGGCGGCTATCCGGATTCTTACTTGGCCGCGGACGATCTGGGGAGCCGGAAATTCCGGCAAGATGTCATCCGCACCTATCTGCACCGCGACGTATCCGTGTTCGGCTTCCGCTTGCCGGCGGTCACGCTCGCGAACCTGTGGACCCGGCTCGCGCAGCGGCAAGGTTCGCCGCTGAACGCCTCAGAAATCGCCGCCGCCATGGAATTGAGCTCGCAAACTGTGACGCGCTATGTCGACCTGCTAACCGAACTGCTGCTGGTGCGCCGCCTGCGGCCGCTGCACCGCAATCTCGGGAAAAGCTTGGTGAAGAGGCCGCGAGTGTACGTGCGCGACAGCGGCATGCTGCACGCCCTGCTCAACATCACGGACTACTACGAGCTGACGAAGCATCAGGTGCTCGGCGCCAGTTGGGAGGGCTTCGTCATCGAAAACCTGCTGCAAGTCGCGCCGTTCGGGACCAACGCCAGTTTCTACCGCACCCGCGCCGGCGCCGAGATCGACCTGATCCTAGAGCAGCCGCGCCTCGGCCTCTGGGCGATCGAGATCAAGCACGGGCTGGGAGCGAAACCGCGGCCGGGATTCCGCAACGCGCTGGCGGACCTCAAGCCCGACCGCGCGTTCGTCGTGTACCCGGAAACGGAGCGCCATCCCATCGGCGACGGCGCAGAAGCGATCAGCCTGCGGGAAATGGCGGAGTTGCTGGCAGCGGAAAACGGATAGCCCCTGCAGAGTATGCGCTTCATTATTGAAATTTAGGGTCTACCGGGTTTCGTGTGGAAAGGCGGGTTCCGGGCTGAGGTCCAAGCCGCCGCACAGGAACAGGACCGAGGTGCGGAAGCGCTCCCAGTTGCGGTAGCCGCAGGCGTTCCTCTTCGCCCGCTGGATGAGGGCGTTCATGCTCTCGCTCCGCGCGTTGGAGACCCCGAAGAGAATCGCGTTCAGCACGCCCCAGAGATGCCGGCGGATAGTCTCGGCCGCCCGCGCCATGGCCGGCAATCCGCTGTGCCGGGCCAAGCGGATCCAGCGGTTCCAGTCCGCCTCGACCTGCTCCCGCGAGCCGCCCCGCCACAGCGACCGCGCCAGCTCTTTGAGCTTCCACGCCTGGCCGGTCCGCTCCGCCTCCGCCAGCAGCTGCTCGAACCGTTGCGCGCGCGCCGCGCTCCAGCCCGCCCGGCGCTCCTCGCCCTGCAGCCACCAGTACCGGGTGCCCGTCAGCGCGCTGGCGCCGGTTTCCGCGCACTGCGCTTTCCGCTCCCCCCGCCGCGTCTGGTCCACGCCCCGGCCCACGGTCTGGAACACATGGAACCGGTCGAAGCAGATCTTCGACTCGCCGTCCGGCAGCCAGCGCCGCACCGCCTGCACGTACGGCTCCCACATGTCCATCGCCACCACTTCGACCGCGGCCCGCTCCGCCGCCGTCAGGCTGGCGAAATACGCCTCCAGCGTCTCCCGCTTGCGGCCCGGGCCCAGGTACAGCACCCGCTTCGTGTCCAGGTCCGAAACCACCGTCGCATATCGATGCCAGCGCCGGAACGCGGTCTCGTCCACGCAGATCCGCCGCGCCGCCGGGCGGCCGCGCCGACGCAGGCCCCGCGCCACCGCGCGCGCCTGAATGCCGGCCACCGCGTCCCACTTCAGCCGCAGCTTGCTCGCCGTCGCCCGCACCGTCTGCGTCCGCAGCTCGGTCAGCACCCGCTGCTCGAACGTGCGCGTGTAGGCCGAGCGCTCCTCCGACCACGGCACCCGGACCTGGCGGCAGCCGTGCGCCGCGCACTTCACCCGCGGCACCTCCGCCGTCAGCAGGGTCCGGTGCTCGAAGAAGTCCAGATGCCGCCACGTGCGCCGGCGCGCGTCATGCCGCTTCGCCGCCGCGCCGCAGACCGGGCAGGCATACGGCCCGGCATGGCGCAGCGTGATCCGCAGCAACTGCTCGGACCGGTCGAACTCCGCCTTGCTGATCGACCACGGCGGACGAATGTCCAAGGCCTGCTGGAGGCACGCCTCCAGGGTGAGGTGACTCGGAAACATGGCGCTCCTCCGGCATCGAGAACCGCCCCGAGTTTAGCGGATTCCACACGAAACCCGGTAGACCCGAAATTTAACCCATGCAGAATAATATTAACCCCTATATAGGAGGAAATTCACTGTTATTTTTAAAGAGATAACATCATATAGTGCTTCATTTTTATTTAACACACTATATATTGTTAAATAGATATAGAGCGAAAAGAGATTTAACCTATATATTTAACCTCCCCACTTGACATTTAACCTATATGATAGTTAAAATTATAGGATGATTGAGCGCATGGTTGCGGCGGAAATCACCAAACGGCTTGAACAAGAAGCCGCGGTGGCCTTGATCGGCCCCCGGCAAGTAGGCAAAACCACGACCGCACGGGAGATCGCTAGAAATAAGGGAGCGCTGTACCTAGATCTAGAGACAAGACACGGGCGTGTGGGGCTAGGAGAGGACCCCGAAGCATTCCTAGCAGACAATGCGGAGCGGCTCGTCATTCTCGACGAAATTCACCACGTTCCGGAGCTGTTCAAGGAGTTGCGCGGTATCATCGATCGCGGGCGGCACGGCGAAGGCAAACCGACCGGCCGCTTCCTCATTCTTGGCTCGGCATCCCTCGCCCTGTGGCGACAAAGCGAAAGCCTTGCTGGGCGCATTGCATACATACACATGAGTCCGCTGAATGTCCTCGAAATCAAAAATGACGAAAAATCCCGTGCGCAACTATGGCTACGCGGCGGTTATCCTGACTCGTACCTTGCCCCCGATAACGAAACCAGCGTACACAGGCGCGAAAGCCTGAAGCAGGCGTGCCTGCAACGAGACGTGCCAGAGTTCGGCAAACGTCTTCCGGTCAGCACAGTAGAAGACCTCTTGGTCATGCTGGCGCACCGGCATGGAGGACAGCTGAACGCGTCGCAGATCGCAAAAAGCATGAAGTTGAAGGCGGCCACCGTGTCCTCGTATGTCGGACTGTTTACCGACCTCCTGTTGCTGCGGCGCCTGCGGCCGCTGCATCGCAATCTCGGCAAGAACCTCACACGCTCACCGAAAGTGTACGTGCGTGACAGCGGTCTGCTGCATTCCCTACTCGAGATATTCGATCGCAACAAGTTACGGCAACATCCCGTGTTAGGCCCGAGTTGGGAAAGTTTCGTGATCGAAAACCTGCTGGCCGTCGCACCCCAAGGAACCCGCTCATATTTCTACCGGACCTATGCCGGCGCGGAGATCGACTTGATTCTTGAACATCGGAAACTAGGCCGCTGGGCCATCGAAATCAAGTACGGGCCCGCCGACTCGCTGGGCCGCGGCTTTTATGAAGCCCGGAAAGACCTCAAGCCCGACCGCGCGTTTGTGGTGCATTCCGGTCCGGAACATTTCACGATCAAGGACGGCATCGAGGCGATCCCCCTGCGGGAGATGGCGGAACTGTTGGCAGCGGCCGAATGAAGCCGCCTAGGCGTCACGGGCGCACTGAAAATTCGGGGCGTGGCAGAATAACAGCATGCGCACCATCACCGCGGAGGAACTTCAGGCCGCCTGCCTGCAAGTGCTGGAGCAGGTGCAGGCCACCGGACAGCCGGTGCGCGTCACCCTGCGCGGCAAGCCGCTCGCCGAGATCGCCCCGCCCGCCGCGGAAGAGGCGCCCGCGAGGAAGCGCGCCGACGGCATGGGTTCCATGGCCCACTGCACCAAGATCAACGGCGACATCACAATTCCCTCCAGCGAGCTGGTCCGCTGGGAAGCGCTGGACGACTAGCGGCCCGCCCGGCGCGCGGGCCGGATCTTCCGCCGCCTCAGTCCTCCGGCCGCACCTCCTCCGCGCCGTAGGGCGCCAGGCGCTTGCGCATCACCGCCACCGCCTCCGGGTTGCTGTCGACCAGCAGGAAGCGCCGGCCGTGCTTCGCGGCCGCCTCGCCCCAGCTGCCGCTGCCGGCGCAGAAGTCCAGCAGCAGGTCGCCCGGGTTCGAGTGCACCCGCACGAAGCGCTCCAGGACCGCCAGCGGCTTCTGCGTCGGGTAGCCGGTCTTCTCGCGGCCGTTGGTCGGCACGATGGTCTGCCACCAGACGTCGGTCGGCGTCTTGCCGCGCGCCGCCTTCTCCTTGCCCACCAGCCCCGGCGCCAGGTACGGGATGCGGTCGATGTCGTCGTAGCGGTAGGTGTAGTTCGCCGGGTCGCGCGCGTACCAGAGGATGTTGTCGTGCTTGCGCGACCAGCGCTTGCGCGAGCGCGCGCCGTAGTCGTAGGCCCAGACGATCTCGTTGAGGAAGCTGTCGCGGCCGAAGATGCCGTCCAGCATCACCTTGGCGTAGTGCACCTCCCGGCAGTCCAGGTGCAGCAGCAGCGAGCCGGCCGGGGCGAGCGCGCGCCGCGCCTCCTCCAGCCGCAGCCGCAGCCACGCCAGGTAGTCGCCGCCGCGGTCGTCGTAGCTCATGCTCCCGGTCTCCTCGCGCGCGTAGCGCGCGCCGCCGAAGCCGGCCGCGCCGCCAGCGGGGTCGCGCCGCACGCGCAGGGTGCGGCGGCGCTGCACGCGGCCGGTGTTGAACGGCGGGTCGGCGTAGATCAAGTCGACCGAGGCGTCCGGCAACGCGCGCAGCACGCGCAGGTTGTCGGCCTGGACGATGCGCCCGGGGCCGTCGAAGCCGAGCGGGTCGAACTCAGCCATCGCCGTCCCCGCCCGGGCCGGCGCGCCAGCGCGCGAACGCTTCCGGGTCCGCGCCCAGCGCCTGCGCCTCTTTCGGGGTCATGATCTTCAGCAGCTGCAGCAGTTCGCCTACGAACGCCTCGCGCCGGTCCGGGGGCAGGTGCGCCCGGGCGCGCTCCATCGCCAGCAGCCGCGCGCTCGCCCACGGCGCCTGGTCGGCGGCGACCTCCCGCACCAGCCGCCGGCGCAGGTCCGCCGGGCCGAGCCGCGCCGGCGCCGCCGCCGCGCCCGGCGCGGGCAGCGGGTCGAGCGCCCGGTAGCGGCGGCCCTTGTTGACGCCGCCGGCCTCGGCCAGCCCCAGCTCGCACAGCTCCTGCAGCCAGCGCCGCAGCGTGCGCAGCGTCACGTCGAAGCCCGCCGCCAGCTCCGAAACCGCCGCGCCCCGGCCCAGCGACCGCAGGCGGTGCAGCAGGACCTCGTGCTGCGGGCGCAGTTTCTTCGGCATTTCCGTCCTATATCTTTGGAATTTCAGGAATTTCCAGGCTCATTTCCCGCTGGACGGGAAAATTGTCAGCCATATTATACACCATATTTCCATTTATAGGATTAATTATTGGATTAACAATCCGGCGACCTGCCGTCCGGGCCGGGAATCCCCGCCGCGCCCCGCCCGCGCCGGCGCGGAGTACAATACGCGCCCCGCAATCGCGCTTTCCGCCCGCCGCCATGCCCGCAACCGCCTCTTGGGACGTCATCGTGGTCGGCGGCGGCCACGCCGGGGTCGAGGCGGCGCTGGCCGCGGCCCGCGCGGGCGCCCGCACGCTGCTGCTGACCCAGCGCCGGGACGGCATCGGCCGGATGAGCTGCAACCCCGCCATCGGCGGCATCGGCAAGAGCCACCTGGTGCGCGAGATCGACGCCTTGGGCGGGGCGATGGCGCTGGCCGCCGACCGCGCCGCCATCCACGTGCGCGTGCTCAACCGCAGCAAGGGCCCGGCGGTGCGGGCGACCCGCGCGCAGACCGACCGCGAGCTCTACCGCGCGGCGATCCTCGAGCTCGTCGAGGCGCAGCCGGGCCTCGAGATCGCGGAGGGCGAAGCCGCCGACCTGCTCGTCGCGCGCGGCGCGGTCGCCGGCCTGCGCGCCGCGGACGGCCGCCGGCTGGCGGCGCCCGCGGTGGTGCTCGCCGCCGGCACCTTCCTCGACGGCGTGATGCACATCGGCGCCGAACGCGCCGCCGGCGGCCGCGCCGGCGACGCGCCCTCGACCGCGCTGGCGCGGCGCCTGCGCGAACTGCTGCCCGACGCCGGCCGCCTGAAGACCGGCACCCCGCCGCGCCTCGACGGCGCCACCATCGACTGGGCGCGGACCGCGCCGCAGCCCGGCGACGCCCCGCCCGGCACGCTGTCCTATCTGAGCCCGCCGGACGTCCACCCGCGCCAAGTCGCCTGCCACCTGACCCGCACCACGCCGGAGGCGCACGAGATCATCCGCGCGCACCTGCACCAGTCGCCGCTGCACAGCGGCGCGATCCGGGGCCGCGGGCCGCGCTACTGCCCGTCGATCGAGGACAAGGTGACCCGCTTCGCCGAGCGCGAACGGCACCAGGTGTTCCTCGAGCCCGAGGGCCTCGGCACGACGGAGATCTACCCGAACGGCATCTCCACCAGCCTGCCGGCGGCGGCGCAGGAGCGCTTCGTGCATGCCGTCCCGGGGCTCGAGCGGGCGCGCCTGACGCGCCCGGGCTACGCCATCGAGTACGACTTCTTCGACCCGCGGCAGCTGCGCCCGACGCTGGAGTGCCGGGCGCTGCCGGGGCTGTACCTGGCCGGCCAGATCAACGGCACCACCGGCTACGAGGAGGCGGCCGCGCAGGGCCTGCTCGCGGGCCTCAACGCCGCGCTGCGCGGCCGCGAGGAGTGGTGGCCCGGGCGCGACCAGGCCTACCTGGGGGTGCTGGTCGACGACCTGACCACGCGCGGGGTCGGTGGCGAGCCCTACCGCATGTTCACCAGCCGCGCCGAGCACCGCCTGAGCCTGCGCGAGGACAACGCCGACCTGCGCCTGACCGAAGAGGGCCGCCGCCTGGGGCTGGTCGGCGAGGCGCGCTGGGCGCGCTGTTGCGAACGCCGCGAGGCGCTGGCGCGCGAGCTCGGCCGCCTGCGCGCGGCGCGCCGGAACGGCCGGCCGCTGGCCGACCTGCTGCGCCGGCCGGAGGCGCGCTACGAGGACCTCGCGGAACTCGCGCCGGACTACGCGCCGGCCGAGCCCGCGGTCGGCCGCCAGGCCGCGGTCGAGCTGCGCTACGAGGGCTACATCCGCCGCGCCCGCGCCGAGACCGCGCGCGCCCGCGCCGACGACGCCCGCCGCCTGCCGGCCGGGCTCGACTACCGCCGCCTGTCCGCGCTGTCGAGCGAGGCGCGCGAGAAGCTGCACCGCCGCCGCCCGGCCACCCTGGGCCAGGCCGCGCGCATCCCCGGCGTCACCCCCGCGGCGGTGGCGGCGCTGCGCGTGCACCTGCGGGCATGCGAAGCGGGCGCGGGCGCGTAGCGCGCCGGCCCGCCTCCGGGCGCGTCCGGCCCCAAGGGCGCCGCCGGACGCCGGCGCGCGGCGCGCGCCGGCAAACCTCCTCCCTGCCCGAGCCGGCGGCGCTGGCGGCCGAACTCGCCGCGGGGGTCGAAGCGATGCTGGGCCCGGGCGCCGCGAGCCCGGCGCAGCTCGAGATGCTCGCCGCCTACGCCCGGCTGCTGGCGCGCTGGAGCCGGGCGTACAATCTGGTCGGCCCCAGCGCCCTGCCGGAATTCGTGCCCCGCCACCTGCTCGACTCGCTGCGCCTGTCGCCGCTGCTGCCGGCGGCGGGCGGCGCCGTGCTGGACCTCGGCACCGGCGCCGGGCTGCCGGGCCTGCCGCTGGCGGCGCTGCGCCCGGACCTGTCGTTCGCGCTGCTCGACCGCAGCCGCAAGAAGATCCGCTTCGTGCGCCAGGCGCTGCTGGAGCTCGGCCTCGGCAACGCCCAAGCCTGCGCCGGCGACGCGGCCGAGCACGAAGGCGGCCCCTACGACGCGGTGGTGGCGCGCGCCGCGGGCCCGGCCGCGGAACTGCTGCGGCTGGCCGGGCGGCTGCTGGCGCCGGGCGGGACGCTGCTGCTGCCGGGCGCGGCCGCGCCGGAAGCCCCGCCCGCGCCGTGGCGCGCCGAACTCCGGGACGCGCCGCCCGCGCCCGGCGGGCGCGCCGGGCCGGTGCTGGCGCTGGCGCGCGCCGAGCCGTGACCCGCGTCCTCGCGGTCTGCAACCAGAAGGGCGGGGTCGGCAAGACCACCACCGCGGTCAACCTCGCCGCCACCCTGGCGCGCGCCAAGCGCGCGGTGCTGCTGGTCGACTTAGACCCGCAGGGCAACGCCACCACCGGCTGCGGCCTGCCGAAGGCCGAGCTCGAGCGCGGCGCGGCCGCGGTCCTGCTCGGCGACGCGGCCCTGGCCGAGGCGCGCGCCGACGCCGCGCGCGGCGGCTTCGCGGTGCTGCCGGGCGGCCCGGACCTGACCGCCGCGGAGCTCGGCCTGCTCGGGCGCGAGCGCCGCGAGCGCCGCCTGCGCGAGGCGCTGGCCGGCGCCGGCGACGACTACGTGCTGATCGACTGCCCGCCGGCGCTCAACATCCTCACCGTCAACGCGCTGGTCGCGGCCGACGCGGCGCTGGTGCCGACCCAGTGCGAGTACTACGCGCTGGAGGGGCTGGATTCGCTCTTGGCCACCATCCGGCGCATCGGCGAGACCGCCAATCCCGGGCTGCGGCTGGCGGGCGTGCTGCGCACCATGTACGATACGCGCAACAACCTGGCGCGCGAGGTGTCGGAGACCCTGTGCCGGCGCCTCGGCGACCGCGTGTTCCGCACCGTGATCCCGCGCAACGTCACCCTGGCCGAAGCCCCCAGCCACGGCATGCCGGTCACCGCCTACCGCGCCGCCAGCCCCGGCGCCACCGCCTACCTGATGCTGGCCGGCGAGCTGCTGCGCCGCGAGGAGGCCGCCGGGTGAGCGCGCGCCGCCGCCTGGGCGCGGGGGTCGACGCGCTGCTGTCGGCGGTGCCGGCCGACGCGCCCGCGCCGCCGGGCCTGACGCGGGTGCCGCTGGCGGACCTGAAGCCGAGCCCGCACCAGCCGCGCCGCGGCTTCGACGAGGAGGAGCTCCGGGCGCTGGCCGAGTCGCTCAAGCGCCGCGGCCTGATCCAGCCGATCGTGGTGCGCCCGATCGCCGGCGGCCACGAGCTGGTGGCGGGCGAGCGCCGCGCGCGCGCGGCGCGCCTGGCGGGCCTCGACGCGCTGCCCGCGCTGGTGCGCGAGATGAGCGACGAGGAGGCGGCCGAGACCGCGCTGGTGGAGAACCTGCAGCGCGCCGACCTGAACCCGATCGAGGAGGCGCGGGCGCTGCGGCGCCTGTGCGAGCTGCCCGGGCGCACCCAGCAGGAGGTCGCCGCGCGGGTCGGGCGGGCGCGGCCGACGGTGGCCAACCTGCTGCGCCTGCTGGAACTGTGCCGGGAGGTGCGGGAAATGGTCGAGGACGGCCGCCTCAGCATGGGCCACGCCCGGCTGCTGGTGCCGCTGCCGGCGGCGCGCCAGCGCCGGGTGGCAGCGGCGATAGTCGAGAAAGAGCTGACGGTGCGGCAGACCGAGCGGCTGCTGCGGCGCCGGCCGAAAGGCGCCCCGCCGCCGCCGGACCCGGACCTGGCGCGGCTGCAGCGGGAACTCGGCGACCGCCTCGGCTGCCCGGTGGAGGTGCGCGCCCGGCGCGACGGCGGCGGCCGCGTGGTGCTCGGCTACGCCGGCCCCGAGTCGCTGCAGGGGCTGCTGCGGCGGCTCGGCTACGAGCCCGAGTCCGGCTGAGCCGCGTCCGCCTCCGCCGGCCACTCCAGCGCGCCGGTCAGCTCGCGCACCGAGCCCAGCCCGTGGCGCGCGAGGTAGTCGCGCAGGCCCCGGTTGATCTCGGCGCACAGCAGCGGGTCGTGGAACAGCCCGGTGCCGACCCCGACCGCGGTCGCGCCGGCGAGCAGGAACTCGACCGCGTCGGCGGCGCTCAGCACCCCGCCCTGGCCGAGGATCGGCGTCGCCGGGACCGCGGCGTGCGCCTCGCGCACCTTGAGCAGCGCGATCGGCTTGATCGCCGCGCCCGACAGGCCGCCGGCGCCGCGCCCGAGCACCGGCCGGCGCGCCTCGGCGTCGATGGCCAGGCCGGCGACGGTGTTGATCGCCGCCAGCGCGTCGGCGCCGGCGTCGACGCAGGCGCGCGCCGCGGCGCCGATGTCGGCGTGGTTCGGCGACAGCTTGACCATCAGCGGCTTGGCGGTGGCGGCGCGGCAGGCGGCGGTGACCGCGGCCGCCAGCGCCGGGTCGTTGCCGAACTCCATGCCGCCGGCGGCGACGTTCGGGCAGGACACGTTGACCTCGATCCCGTGCACCGGCGAGTCGTCGAAGCGCCGCGTCACCTCGGCGTACTCCTCGACGGTGGAGCCGGAGACGTTGGCGAAGTAGCAGGCCGCGCCGAAGTCGAGCCCGGGCAGATGCTCGGCGAGCACCGCGTCGACCCCGGGGTTCTGCAGGCCGATGGCGTTGAGCAGGCCGTCGGGGGTCTCGGCCAGGCGGTGCGGCGGGCTGCCTAAGCGCGGCGCGAGGGTGGTGCCCTTCAGGCACACCGCGCCGACCTCGCCGAGCGAGAAGCCCGCGACCCGGCGGTACTCGCCGCCGAAGCCGACGCAGCCGGACAGCAGCGCCAGCGGCGCGCGGAACGCGAGCCCCGCGAAGTCGACCGCGAGCGGGTCGCGCTCAGGCATCGGCCGCCTCCGCCCGGGGCGGGCGCGCCAGCAGCGCCGCCAGCGCGGCCGCCGGCGCGGCGCGGCCGTCGAGCACCGCCGCGGTCTGCGCGCAGATCGGCAGCTCCAGATCGCGCTCGCGGGCCAGCCGCTCGAGCGCGCGCGCCGCGCCCGGCCCCTCGAGGGCGCCGCCGGCCGCGGCCGCCGCCGCGGCCGCGGCGCGGCCCCGGCCGAGCAGTTCGCCGAAGCGGAAGTTGCGCGAGTGCGGCCCGGCGCAGGACAGCGCCGCGTCGCCGAGCCCGGACAGCCCGGTGAGGGTGGCGGGCTGGGCGCCGAGCGCGGCGCCCAGGCGCGCCAGTTCATGCAGGCCGCGGGTGAGCAGCGCGGCGCGGGCGTTGTCGCCGAGGCCGAGCCCGGCGGCGATGCCGACCGCGACCGCCAGCACGTTCTTCACCGCGCCGCCGAGCTGCACGCCGAGCGGGTCGTCGCCGGCGTAGACGCGGAACGCGCCGTGGTGGAACAGCGCCGCGGCGCCGCGCGCCACCGCCGGGTCGGCCGCCGCCGCCACCGCCGCGGTCGGCTGCCCGGCCGCCAGCTCGTCGGCGAAGGTCGGCCCGGACAGCGCGGCGCGCGCGCCGCCGGGCCCGAGCGCCTCGTCGAGCAGCTCCGACGGCCAGCGCCCGCGCGCCGCGTCCAGCCCCTTGCAGGTCCACACCAGGGAGCCGTGCTCGACCCCGCGCAGCCGCCCGGCGACTTCGGCGAGCGCCGCCACCGGCACCGCCAGCACGGTCCAGTCGGCGCCGGCGGCGCAGTCCGCGGGGGTCGCGGCGGCCGCGAAGTCCGCCGGCAGGGCGCCGAACTCCGGGTGCTGCGGATGGCGGCCGCCGCCGGCCAGCGCGGCGCGCAGGCCCGCGCCGCGGCACCAGCCGCGGACGCGGTGGGCGCGGGCCAGGTGCAGCGCCAGCGCCGTGCCCCAGGCGCCGAGGCCGAGCACCGCGACGTTCACGGCGCGGGCGCGCTCAGTGGCGGACCACCTTGTCCTGCATGTGCTCCCACTGCTCCTGCTCGCGCTGCTTGCTGCGGTACAGGTCGGCGAAGTTGATCGGCGTCAGGTGCACGTCGCGGAAGCCGGCCTGCCCCGCCAGCTGCGCCACCGCGGCGCCGGCGTGCGGGTAGAGGATGTCCAGGCAGCGGGTCAGCAGCAGGCGGTGGCGCGCGGCGCGGTCGGCGCCGCGGATGGCGAAGGCGCCGGCGTAGCGCACCTCGCAGTGGAACACCTTGTGCTCGCCGACGGTGCGGTCGACCTGCACCGCCAGCATCACCGAGCACTCCTCGCCCTCGTCCTCCAGCGTCTCGCTGCTGATCTGCGCCTTGGTCTCGGTGGCGGCGCCCGGCGCCTCCGGCGCCTCCGGCAGCGCCTCGAAGCGCGCCTGGCGCAGCGTCACCCGCTCGATCGACAGGCTGATGGCGCCGTCGTCGTCGGGCAGCATGGCGGCGGCGGCCGGGCGCGGCGGCGGGGGCTCAGGCCCCGGCCAGCAGCGCGTCGAGCGCGCCCTCCCGGTGCAGCGCGGCGAGGTCGTCGAAGCCGCCGACGTGGCGCGCGCCGATGAAGATCTGCGGCACCGAGCGCCGCCCGGCGCTGCGCTCGAGCATCGCCGCGAGCCCGTCCGGGTCGCGGTCGACCCGCACCTCGCGCCAGGCCGCGCCGCGCTGCGCCAGCAGGCGCTTGGCCCGGTCGCAGTACGGGCACAGCGCGCTGGTGTAGAGCACCACCTCGGGCGCGCTCACCGCGCCGCCTCCAGCGGCATGCCGGCCTCGCGCCAGGCGCCGAGGCCGCCCTTGAGGTTGTACACCGGCCCGGCGCCGGCGCGCGCCAACAGCCGGCAGGCGCGCTGCGCGCGCACGCCGTTGCCGCAGTACGCGATCACCGGCCCGGCGGCCAGCTCGGCGGCGCGCTCCGGCAGCGCCGACAGCGCCACGCGGCGGGCGTTCGGGATCACGCCGCCGTCGATCTCGCCGGGCTCGCGCACGTCCACCACCACCGCCGCCTCCCGGTTCATCAGGCGCACCGCCTCGGCCGCGCCGACCTCGCGCCAGCGCCTCGCCGCGCGGCGCAGCTCGGTGACCGCGATCATGACCAGCAGCGCCGACACCGCGCCCATCAGGAACGGGTGGCGGGCGGCGAAGTCCAGGTATTCCTGCATGGCTCAGTGCGGCTGCGCGCAGAACATCTCGCGCAGCAGCTGCATCAGGTTCAGCATGCGCGGGTCGCTGATGCGGTAGTAGACGTAGTTGGCGCGCTTCTGCGCGGTGAGGATGCCGCAGTTGCGCAGGATGCCGAGGTGCTGCGAGATGTTGCTCTGCGAGGTGCGGCAGACCGCGGCCAGGTCGTTGACCGGCAGGTCGCGCTCGGCCAGCACGCACAGGATCTTCATGCGGATCGGGTGGGCGAAGCCCTTGACCGATTGGCAGGCGCGCTCGATGTCGGCGTCCTGGGGCCGGAACGGCGCGGATTCGGCGGTCTGGATATCCATGGACTCCGGCGCCGCGGCGGGCGGCGCCGGCCGCGGCATGCCGGCATTCTAGCACCCCGCCGGGGGCCCGGAACGCGCCCCGTCTGCTATCCTGTGCGCCCCGGCCCCCGCCCCGCCCGCCCGCCGTGCGCCTCCCGCCGCTCCCGCTCCGCGCCGCCGCCGCCGCCGCGCTGGCGCTGGCGCTCGGCTCGGCCGCGGGCCTGGGGCTGGCGAGCTGGGGCGACCGCGGCGACGGCCAGGCGCAGCTGTCGCTGCAGGACCTGCGCAACTTCTCCGAGGCCTTCGCCCTGATCAAGCGCCGCTACGTCGACGAGGTCGACGACCGGACCCTGCTGAAGAACGCCATCCGCGGCATGGTCGACGGCCTCGACCCGTACACCGCGCACCTGGACCGCGAGGAGCTGAAGGACTGGGAGGCGACCACCTCGGGCGAGTTCGGCGGGCTCGGCATCGTGGTGACCAAGCGCAAGGACGACGGCCCGATCCGGGTCATCGCGCCGATCGACGACACCCCGGCGAAGCGCGCCGGCATCCGCAGCGGCGACCGCATCCTGGAGCTCGACGGCGAGCCGGTGCACGACCTGAACCTGCACGAGGCGGTGCAGATCATGCGCGGCAAGCCGGGCACGCGGATCGTCCTCACGCTGGAGCGCGACGGCGCCGAGGAGCCGCTCGAGGTCACCATCACGCGGGCGGTGATCAAGGTCGCCAGCGTGCGCAGCCGCATGCTGGAGCCCGGCTACGGCTACCTGCGCATCAGCAACTTCCAGGCGCGCACCGGCGCCGACTTCCGCGCCCAGCTGCGGGCGCTGGAGGACGAAGCCGGCGGCGCCCTGCGCGGCCTGGTGCTGGACCTGCGCGACAACCCCGGCGGCCTGTTCTCGGCGGCGGTGGAGATCTCCGACGCGTTCCTCGAGCGGGCGCGGCGCATCGTCACCACCCGCGGCCGCACCGCCGACTCGAACGCGGTCGAGGACGCCCGCGGCGGCGACCTCGCGGCGGGGGTGGAGCTGGTGGTGCTGATCAACCAGGGCTCGGCCTCGGCCTCGGAGATCGTCGCCGGCGCGCTGCAGGACCACGGCCGCGCCGCGCTGCTCGGCACGCGCTCGTTCGGCAAGGGCTCGGTGCAGACGCTGCTGCCGATCGACGACCACAACGCCGCGCTGAAGCTGACCACCGCCCGCTACTACACGCCCTCCGGGCGCTCGATCCACGACAAGGGCATCGACCCGGACCACGAGCTGGAGTACCTGCCGCCGCCGGACGCGGCGGAAGACGAGCCGCCGCCGGACCTGGACGAGGCCAACCCGGCCGACTACGACAACCAGGTGCGCGCCGCGCTGGAGCTGCTGAAGACCGGCGCGCCGCCGGCGCCGGCGGCGCCGCGGGAGGCGCGCGCGCGATGAGCCGGGCGCTGGTGCCGCTGGCCGACGGCTGCGAGGAGCTCGAGGCCGTCACCCTGATCGACCTGCTGCGCCGCGCCGGCGTGGAGGTGGTGGCGGCGGGGCTGGCGGCCGGCCCGGTCACCGCCGCGCGCGGCACGCGGCTGCTGCCGGACGCGACCCTGGACGCGGCGCTCGCCGACGGCGACTACGACCTGGTGGCGCTGCCGGGCGGCCTGCCGGGCGCCGACCACCTGCTGGCCGACGCGCGCCTGGCGGCGCTGCTGCCGGCGCAGCTCGGGCGCGGCGGCAAGGTGGCGGCGATCTGCGCCGCGCCCAAGGTGCTGGCCGCGGCCGGCGCGCTGGACGGGCGCCGGGCGACCTGCTACCCGGGCTGCGTCGAGGAGGCGGACTACCCCCAGGCGGTGTTCACCGGCGCCGCGGTGGAGGCGGACGGCCCGGTGCTGACCTCGCGCGGGCCCGGCACGGCGCTGGACTTCGCGCTGGCGCTGATCGAGGCGCTGGAGGGCAAGGCGAAGCGCGACGAGGTGGAGGCGCAGCTGGTGCGCGAGACGGCGGCCTGAGGCCGCCGCGCCCGGCGGGCGCCGGAAACTGGTAGAATCGCCGCCGGCCCGCGCGGCCGGGGGGACGCGCCGCACACATGGACACCACCGCACCGACCGGAACCCCGCTCATGCTGACCGAGAAACAGCTGCTGAAAGCGCCGAAGAAGAACTACATGAACGCCGAGCAGTTGGCGTTCTTCCGCGACCGGCTGCTGCACCTGCGCGAGGACCTGATGGAGCGGCTGGACCAGGCCCGGGCGGAGCTCTCCGAGGAGCACCGCGAGGGCGACGACCTGGACCGCGCCGCGGTCGAGGAGACGATCAACCTGAAAGTGCGGGCGCTGAACCGCGACTCCAAGCTGCTGCCGAAAATCGAGGAGGCGCTGCGCCGGATCGAGGACGGCTCCTACGGCTACTGCGAGGCGACCGGGCAGAAGATCGGCCTCGAGCGGCTGCTGCTGCGGCCGACCGCGACCTACAGCGCGGAAGAGAAGAACCGGCAGGAAGAGATCGAGCAGGCGTACCGGCAGTAACGCCCTCCCGCGACGGCGAATCGGCCGTCTCCCACCCCCCGAGAACTCCCCGAACGGGCCCGCCCGGCCCGCGGATTCCGCCATGCCTGCGGGCTTCCAGCAGGAAGTCCGATTTTCCTCTATGATGCGGACTGGGCGCCAAACCGGCCCCGGAACGGCGCGCTCGGCGCGCGGGAGAAAACATGGAATTGCTGCCGGCGGTCCGGACGCGCATGGGCGACCTGCACTGCTGCGCCGTGCGCATGAACATGTACAAGATTTCCCGCGCCATGCAGATCCCGTCAGACTTCTACGCCCGCCCTATCCGACACGGGGACATGCGGCAAAAAAAGATCGCGCACCATCTTGCGACACGAGAAAACCGGCCGCTTCAGCCCATCATCGCGGCGGTTGACGGCGGCTCGCCGGCTTGGTCGCCCGTGGAGTTCGATGCCGATACCCTCTTCGGAAAACTGTTCCGGGACGGGAATGTCGATCACGGCCTCGGCGTGCTTGCGCTGGACGGCGGCCACAGTTATCGCGTTCTGGACGGCCGGCGCCGCGTGGCGGCCATCCGGTCGCTGCTTGACGGCACAGCGGAAACGGTTCCTCCGGCCGGCTTCGAGAAAGAAATACTCACAGTGAATCTGGTGTTTCCCGAAGACCCGGAAGAGCATGCAATCGCTTGGCCCGAACGTTGCTGGGAATTGTTCGCGCAACTGCACCCGCCCGCGCGCAACAAAGCCGCCGAGCACGTTTCCGTCGTCTGAACGAGGCCGCGCAATGAATCCGTCCATCCGCTGGTACGAAGCGCATGCCCGCGAGGCGGCGGCGCGGTACGAACAGGCCGACAGCACGCGGCTGCACGCTTGGCTCGAGGATTTCCTGCCGCAGGAAAGAGCCGCCGTGCTGGACGTCGGCGCGGGCAGCGGCCGGGATGCCGCTTGGCTGGCATCGAAAGGCCACGACGTGGTGGCCATCGAGCCGGCCGCGGCCATGCGGGAGGAGGCGCGGCGACGGCATCCGCGCGCGAACGTTCAGTGGCGGTCGGACCGGCTGCCGGAACTCCAAGCGATCACCCGCACCGGGCTATCGTTCGATTTCATCCTGCTGAGCGCCGTGTGGATGCATGTCGCGCCCCGGAACCGGGCGCGCGCATTCCGCAAACTGACCAACCTGCTCAAGCCGGGCGGCACACTCGCCATCAGCCTGCGCCATGGCCCTGCGGATCCGGGCCGCGGCATGCACGAGGCCGCGCCGGCGGAGATCGAGAAGCTGGCGCGCGACCACGGCGCGTTCGTGATGTTCCGCGAGGAAAGCGACGACTTTCTAGGCCGGAGCGACGTGCGCTGGACGCAAATGGCCATCCGGCTGCCCGGCGACAGCACCGGCGCGCTGCCGCTGATCCGCCACGCGATCCTTAACGACAACAAGAGCTCCACCTACAAGCTGGCCCTGCTGCGCTGCCTGTGCCGCATCGCCGATGGCATGGCGGGAGTCGCCAAGGACCGCGGCGACGAGTTCGTCAGCGTTCCTCTGGGGTTGGTGGCGCTGACTTGGTTGCGCCTGTTCAAACCGCTGTTGCTGGCCGACCTGCCGCAGAACCCGCGCAACACCTCCGGCGGCAAGAACCTTGGCTTCGTCAAGGAAGCGTACACGCGGCTGGCAAAAGTTTCCGCGCTGGACTTGCGAGTCGGGACCCACTTTAAAAACGCAGACGACGCCAAGGCGCTGTACGACGCGCTTAAGGACGCGGTCAACACCATCGCCCAAATGCCCGCGCACTACCTCACCTACCCCGACGGCCAGCCCATCTTTCCCGTGCGACGGGCCAAGCGCCGCGTCACGCGCGCCGGCCCGTTCCAACTGGACACCAACTACCTGCGCGGCTTCGGCGAAATGCTGGTGCCCCGGCATATCTGGCAAACACTCCAGCGCCTCGATGTCTGGATCGAGCCCGCGCTGGTCGCCGAATGGAAAAACCTGATGAAACTCTACGCCGTCCGCCAGGACCGGAAGCTGCAGGTCAACGACAGCCGCCTCGAAAAAGCCATGCACTGGGCGGAACAATCGCGGGATGTGCTGCTGGCCCGCCGGCAGGCGCTGGAATTGCTGGAAAGCCAGCCGCTGCACTGCGTCTGGAGCGGAAAAAGACTGACGGACAAGAACATGGACATCGACCACTGCCTGCCGTGGGCGGCATGGCCCTGCGGCGACCTGTGGAACCTGATGCCGGCGAGCCGGAACGTCAACCAGCACCAGAAAAAGGATCGTCTGCCGGGAGCCTCGCTGCTGCGGACGGTGCAGGACCGCATCATGAGCTGGTGGGAGCGCGCGTACGACCGCAGCCAGTCCCCCATGCAGGATCGGTTCTGGCTGGAGGCGGACGCCAGCCTGCCCGGAATGCTGCTGCCCAGCCAGCACAACCTAGATGACGTGTTCGAGGCCGTCTGCATGCAGCGGATGAAGCTCAAGCACGACCAGCAAGTGCCCGAGTGGGAAGGTTAGCCGCCCGGGATTTTTCACAACTCACCACCACAACCAACAGGAGGAAACCATGAGCGAAATCATTGTTAACAGCATTCCCGACCCCAGTGTGGGAAAGGAGCTGCTGGAAGACTGGTACAAGGATGTCTGCAACGGCGACCCGTATGACCAAGGCGCAAGCGATGAGCTTGCGTACCTTGCCGAATCTGTCTGGTTCGAGGACAAGGTCGATTGGGGAGAATTGCCGGTAGCTGCAGAATCCGATGGCTACCAACTGCCCAAATGCGGGGATTGGGACAAATTTTACGTATCCTCATCTGCGGTCACAGCAATCGTCGGAAAAATGCTTGACGGCTTGGACGATGATGATGGCCCGCACGGGCTAGCGATTATTCGCCGGGCATATCGGCGACATTGTTGAACATGACTTGGCGGGCGCGGGCGCAAAGTTGTCTTAAGCGCGGCGCGCCCGCTCCCTTTCCCTGAACTTGTTCAACCGCCACTGCAGGCAGTCCTCCCGCGGCTGGAGCGAGGCATCTTCGGGCAACACCACTTTCTTGCGGTGCAGCACACTCAGGCGGGTCTCCGCATCCGACCGCAAAATCGTCTTGGACACGCGCCACACGCCATCCGGCCCGGGCGCGATGAGGTAGTCGTCCATGGCCCTGTGGTACGTCGGCTGCAGGGCAATGCCGTTGCGCGGGTCATCATCGAAAAACTGTGCGTGCGGCTTCAAATGCGCCGCTTCGATCAACGCGATGCGCGAGCTCCGGTCGGCTCCCGGTATGACAATTCTCTCGCCGGTAGCGGCGCACCTGCCGTCATAGCCGCGAATCACTTGCCTGGGAAACGCCGGATCGCGCAACACTCGAGACGTTTCGATGTAGCGGCGAATCCGCTCGCGGTGGTCCGATTGCCCCAACGCGTGAATCTGAGTGCCGGCAAGGTACCTATCGAGAATTGCATTCCTAATCTGCATGCGGCTATCACTGTCCAGCATGAGCGTGAACAAATCCGGATCCAATTCCGCGTACGCTACGTTTAATTCAATCGTCCGGTGGGTCGGCACCTTGGGCTGCATCGCATTAAATTGGCGCTCCCGGCCCGGCCGCGGGTGCAATCGCCAAAACTTTCTCCGCTCATTCTGCGGATCGTTTTTCAGATACCAGAACGGATAATACGGCCGGTACCTGTACCCCCAAGCGGGATCCTGCGGCGTGACGCCCAGCGCCTTGCTGAAGTACGTCGGAAAAAATCCGGTTTCAAGAATCTGTGCATACTGGACGCGCCCATCCATCACGGCGCCGAATTCGACAAGGTCCAGCACCGCCAACAATAGGCAGGGTTTGTGCGGAGCCGGCCCGGGGCGTTCCGGCCCCCGGCGCAATCCGCCCAGCTTTCTCAGGTAGTAATCCAGATCAGGCATTGCCGAAAACCACGCTCACCGCCCCGCCGGCTGCGTCACCAGATACCGCCACAGCCGCGGCCCGAGCGGCGCCGCCGTCTCCAGCGCCGTGGTCAGCACCTGCACCGTCGCCGCGCAGTACCGCGAGTGCAGCAGCGGCCCCGGCCGCAGCGCCGCCAGCAGGTGCGGGTCGCCGCTGCGCTCCTGCGCGCTCCGGTACAGCTCGTTCAGGTCCGCCATGCCCGCCTCCAGCTTCTCCGCCGCCGCCGCGCCCGGCGCCTCCGGCCCGGCCCGCGCCGCGGCTTCGATGAACGCCGCGATGTACGCGCCCACCGGCCCGCGGTAGCGGTCGCGGTCGGCGTCGATCAGGACCTGGGCGCCGCCCTGCTCGTAGCGGCGGCACAGGTACGGCCCGTGCCCGCGGTCGATCCGGTCGAGCAGGTCGCGGCGCAGCGTCAGCAGCCGCTTCCAGTCGGCGGGCGCGGCCCGCCGCACCCGCCGGGTGTACAGGTTCCAGTTCCGCGCCGAGTAGCGGCCCAGGGCCTGCCGGGCCGCGGAGGCGTCGAGCGGGTCGCCGCCCCGGATCCGCGCCAGCAGCCGCACCACCGCCTCGTAGTGCTCGGGGAAGTGCTCGCGCTGCGCGGCCAGGGCCGCGTCGCCGCTCTCCAGCAGGGTCCGGCGCAGCTCCTCTTCCGTCTCGTCCGCCGCGCCGGCGGCGGCGGCAAGCGCCCAGACGGGAAGCAGCAACCATGCGGGCGCCCGCATCCCGCCCGCCTCAGGATGCCGGCGCGGCGCGCGTCCCGCGGGCGGCCCGGCGGCGCCCGGCCCCGGCCCGCGGCGGCCGGCGGGCGGCTTCAGGCCGGCCGCTCATACAGGACTTCCCCCTCCCGCAGCGCGCGCGCCAGCACGTGGTTGATGGAATCCTTCCAGTACTCCACGTCGGCGCGGCTGTACACCAGCACGTCCTTGGACACGCCGTGCCCGCTCAGCGCCAGGTAGAGCCGCGTCATTTCTTCGTGCCGGCTCCGGCCGGGCCCGAACGGCTCCGACTCCACCACCAGCAGGTCCACGTCCGAATCCTCCCGGGCGCCGCCCCGGGCCCGCGAGCCGAAGAGGACGATCTGCTCCGGGTCCGCCTCGGCCACCAGGATGTCCACCATCCGCCGCAGCTTCTCGGCGCCCACGCCCCTGAGGTCCACGGCCGCCCGCCCGCCGCGATGCGGTCCGCGCCCGCGCGCTCCTCAGAGCTCGCCCAGCTTGCGCTGCCCGACGTAGAACACGGTGCCGGAGCTGGCGGTGGAGAACGTCACCGTCGTGCCCTTGGCGAAGAACACCACGTCGCCCGGGCGCAGCGTCACGGTCGCGCCGCCCCGCTCGGCCAAGGTCAGCTCGCCCTCCAGCAGCAGCTTGCACTCGTCGTAGCTGTAGGTGTACTCCAGCGATTCGCCGGCCTCCATGCGGAAGAAACCCGCGGTGATCGGCGCCTGCTCGCTGTCGGAGCAGACCGTCTCCGACAGATACGCCCGGATGCCCTCCAGCCCCATGGACGCGAGTTCCTTGGACTGCTCCTGCGGAAAGTGCTGCATGCTCATGATTCGTGCCTCCTGCGGTTGCGGCTAAGCTGCGTGAGCCGTGTTGCGATTGTACTCCACGACCGCGCTCCGCAGCCGAATCCGCTCTAGTCGGAAAATGCGGTCAGGGCCGCTCGCCGCGCGCCGGCGACAGCGGCATCTCCGGGACCAGTTCGATCTGGTGCCGCGGCGAAAAACTCCGCTCCGCCATCCGGGCGCCCTGAACTTGGTCCAGGCGATAACCGGAAAGGACGCGCTGGCGCTCGTTCCAGGCATGGAGCACGAAATCTCCTTGCGGCGTCCGCCGCAGGGAATAGGGCTCGACCCGCTGCGCGGAACCGTCGTAGTCCAAATCGACGCACAGCCAGTTCGCCGCCGAGAAGCGGATGACCTCCAAGTGGGATTTCTTCTTGTGGCGCAGCGGCAGGCTCGAAGTGGGTTCGCGGACCGTCGCCTCTCCCTGCGCCAGCGGCAACGGCGGCGGCGGCGATGCAACCCGCTCGCCGCCCAGCCAAGCGAAAAACTCGGGCAGCCCTCTCCAGAAAGTGTCCGCCGGCGGCAGCGCCAAGAGCTGGCGCGCAAGCATTCCGCTCCACGCATCTTCGAGGTCGCTCCGATGCCCGTCCAAGTCGTCGCGTTTCGGGACGGCAATCCGCTTGAAGCCGCATTTCTCCTCCAGCACCTCGCGCACGGCCTTCACTTCGGAGCGAAGTTCTCCATTGCGGAACACGCTGACGACATCGTACAGGTCCCGGGGGTACGTCCGTTCGGCCAGCGCCCGGACCTTCTCGGCATAAACCTCTTCAAACGCGTAGGCTGTAACCCCCACGCCGGTCCCCGGCGCATCGCGGTAGGGGTGCTGAACCGGAACCTCAACCGGCGGCATGACCAGGCGCTCGTCGGCGGTCAGGTCGATCTTGATGCGCGGGAGCCCTCCGGCCCGCGGCGCCATCGGCCCCGAATACCCGACCTTGCATTGGCAACTGGGGTTTCCCCGAGGATTTTTGTAGATGTCGATCGACCGCGAATCGGCGGGAAACCGGAGATCGGTCCGCGCATGAACCCAATCCGACATTTCCCCCAGAGCGCGGCGCAGAAAATCCTTGTCGAGCTGCACGGCATCCTTAAGGGTGAAGTCGAGGTCCTCGGAGAATCTGTAGGTCTCAAGGTGGCACTTCCTGAGGCAGGTTCCGCCCTTGAACACCCAGTTCTCCGCCAATTCGGGCTGACTGAAAATTCCCGCCAAGGCCCAGCCGATCGCATAGTCTTTCTCGACCATCTGCGAACTGACGCCGGCAATGATCGCCGCATTCTGCAGCTCGCGCAGGAGGTTCACGCCCCGATCCTCGCTCCGAACCACCAATCCGGCACCCGCACGCGCCACCGGGTGACCAGCCGGGGACATTCGGTGCCTGGAGACAGCTTGGTGTGCCCTTTCGTCAGCCTGGCCCGACACGCGGCGATCAGTTCGGAACCGGCATCGGCTCTCTCCGCGATCAACCCGAGCCGCTTGAAAAGCGCGCCGTTGCCGAAGCGGTCGGCGTATTCGACCAGCTTGCCGGGGTCGCTGTCTCGGTGCCGGAGATACTCGCCGAAGCAACTGGCGACATGCACGATGCCGCCGCCCACTTGGGGCGTGGCCAGCAGGTCGATGACGGTTCGGTGCAGATCGGACACGTCGACCGAGGTCTGCGGCCCTCGCCGGATTGAGCAAGTGCCGAAGATCCGGTCTTGCCGCACGCGCACGGGCATGAAGCGGATGCCATAGGGTTCCAGCGCCCGCACCGGACGCGGACGCGTAGTGTAGACCGTGGTGTCCCGGAATATCTGATCGGTGAGGCCCCAGTATTCGGCGGCCGTGTGGCCGCCGACATAGGCGGGGCCGAACAGGGCGGGCACCAGCACCCAAGGGTCGGTCACGACCTGCGGCATGTCCAGCATATCCAACGGAGCCGGCACGTACACACCCGGGCCGACGCGCCGCAACCACCTTTGCCGCGTCCACCGGGACAGCCATTTCGCGGCCGGGCCGCGGGAAAGGCCGAGCGCATGCGCGGCATCGCCAACGGTCACGATGTCGCCAGCTTCCGCCAGCACGGTCACCAGTTTCACCCTGCCAGCGGGCAGGGTGCCGTCATCTTCTACTGCTCCTAGATTCATGGCACTATATTAAAATTAATAAAATTCCCTGTCTGTGGGAATTAATAATTATATCATATCCCAATATGAGATATTAAAACTGATATAATTCCCTATAATTGTGAATTAATATCTATTTCTTATACTACATGACGCAAAGCAGCCAGAGTTGCGCTACCCACGTGTGACAAAGCCCGGCCTTGACCGAGAAACGCTAGAGTTTCTTGCGCTCTATTCGGTCGTCCGATGCCTTGCGGTCTTCGCCGGATGACACCGCAAAGCCACGGGCCGGTGCCGGGCCTGCAGACAGACGGACTTGGTTCTCAGCTCCGCTGCCGCTTCCTGCCGCAACCGTTCCTGCGCCAAGTCGTAGCCGCCCTGGACGCGCATCCAGAAGTCGGCATCACTCCAGCCGAGCCGCTCCAGCCCCAAGGCCATCGCCGGGGAAATCCCGGTGCGCTCGTTCAGGAGCCGGGACAGCGTGTGGCGCGCGACTCCCAGCCTCCGGGCGCACTCCGTGACCGTCCAGCCGAGTTCCTCCAGATTGGCGCGGATTGCGCCTCCGGGGTGAGCGGGGTTGTACATGGGCATAACGCGCTCCGCCGTCACCGGCTCCGCAAGGTTCCGCGACTGACCAATGGCCGCGCCCTTCGGCGGGCCCTCTCGGTTCTCCGCCCCGTCGCCGCTTCCCGCCGCAGCCGCTCCTGCGCCAGGTCGTGGCCGCCCTGGACGCGCATCCAGAAGTCGGCGGTGCTCCAGCCGAGCCGCTCCAGACTCAAGGCCATGGCCGGGGAAATCCCGGTGCGCTCGTTCAGCAACCGCGACAGCGTGTGGCGCGCGACTCCAAGCTTCCGGGCGCACTCCGTAACCGTCCAGCCCTCCTCCGCCACATTATCGCGGAGGATCGCGCCGGGGTGGGCGGGGTCGTACATGGGCATAACGCGCTCCGCCGTCACCGGCTCCGCGAGGTTCCGCGACTGATCAACGGCCGTGCCCTTTAACGGGCCCTCTCGGTTCTCCGCTTCGTCGCCGCTTCCCGCCGCAGCCGCTCCTGCGCCAAGTCGTAGGCGGCCTGGAGGCGCGTCCAGAAAGTGGCGTTGCTCCAGCCAATTCGCTCCAGACCCAGAGCCATAACTGGAGAAATTCCGATATGTTCGTTCAACAGCCGCGACAACGTATTGCGCGCAACTCCCAACTGCCGGGCGCATTCCGTAACCGTCCAGCCGGACGCCTCCACGCTGTTGCGGAGGACCGCGCCGGGATGAGCAGGGTCGTACATGGGCATAACGTGCTCCGCCATCACCGGCTCCGCAAGGTTCCGCGGCTGGTCAATGGCCGTGCCCTTTGGCGAGCCCTCTTGGTTCTCCGCCTCGTCGCCGCTTCCTGCCGCAGCCGCTCCTGCGCCAAGTCGTAGGCGGCCTGAGCTCGCATCCAGACATCCGCAGTGCTCCAGCCAAGCCGCTCCAACCCCAGAGCCATAGCCGAAGAAAGCCCGATGCGCTCGTTCAGCAGCCGCGACAGCGTGTTGCGCGCCACTCCCAACCGCTGGGCGCACTCCGTAATCGTCCAACCGGCTTCCTCCACGCTATCCCGAAGGATCGCGCCGGGATGGGCAGGATCGTACATGGGCATGAACTTTTCCTCCTATGAGCAGTCGCTGATGATGATCCAGCAAGCCGATGCCCACCGCCTCGCCGCCCAGAAGCGGGGTATGATACGCTAATTCCTAGCGTGTGCACTCGCCAGAAACAATGGTGTGTTGTTAATTCGCTATCATGTCGGCCGGCATGGTTCGCACGCGCCCCACTATGCTGCCTGCGGAGACAACGCCGCCAACGATCATTGGCCAATCTGCGGGCCAGTGCCAACTGAGAGGCTGACTCTGAAATCATCATGAGCGACAACTCCAGCATCGAATGGACGGATGCCACCTGGAATCCGGTAACCGGGTGCACTAAAATCACCAAGGGCTGCGCCAATTGCTACGCCGAGCGTTTTGCGGAACGCTTTCGTGGGGTCCCGGGACACCCGTACGAAAACGGCTTCGACCTGACTTTGCGGCCGGAGCGCGTGGAGCAACCGCTGGCTTGGCAGCGGCCGCGAAAGATTTTCGTCAACTCCATGAGCGACCTGTTCCACAAGAAGATCCCGATATCATTCATCGACCGCGTGTTCGACACCATGGAACAGGCGCACTGGCATACATTCCAGGTGCTCACGAAGCGCAGCTCGCTTATGCGGGATTATTTGCGGCGTCGATACGGCCGCAACTGCGCTCCACCACACATTTGGTGCGGCGTGTCCGTAGAGGACCAGGCGGCAACTTCCAGAATCCGACACTTGCAACAGGCGCCTGCGGAAATCCGGTTTCTTTCTCTCGAACCGTTATTGGGGCCCATCGGCAACGCGGACCTATCAGGCATATCATGGGTAATCGTCGGCGGGGAGAGCGGGCCGAAGGCCCGGCCTATGGACCCCCAGTGGGTTACCGACATCCGCGACCTCTGCGAGCGCGAACGGATACCTTTCTTCTTCAAGCAATGGGGGGGGAAAACGCCAAAAGCGGGCGGTCGAAAACTGGAGGGCATGGAGCACGATGCCGCACCGTTGCCGCGACCGCAGAATGTTAACCAGCACAGTGAGGTGATCAATCATGTCAACTAATTTCAAATGGAGCCTTGGCGAAGAACCGCCGCCGATTGAAGAACACAGCAAGGCGAAACTCAAAGTTCTGCGCAGTTATCTTCGCGAATATTTTAACCGATTAAATGCGAATCCTGCCCGGGATAGATTCAAATTGGACTTTGTTGACGGCTTCGCCGGCGGAGGGTTGTTTCAAGACGGATCTCGAACCATATCGGGCACACCGCTGATCATGCTGGAAGAGGCGGCAGAAGCCGCCAAGAGACTGAATGAAAGGCGCAGGAAAAAACTGGATTTCGACTGCAGGTTTTACTTTGTCGATAAGAAAAAAGCCCACACGGATACTCTCAAGAAAGTATTGCGGGAACGCGGACACAGCCTTGATGACGGCAAAATTGATATAAGGACTAGCGCTTTTGAAACAGAAGCGGATAACATTATTAAAGAAATTCAAAATCGCCAGCCTCAGGCTGGCCGCGCAATTTTCCTATTGGACCAAACAGGATTTTCGCAAGTCAGCCTGTCCACGATTAGGAACATTTTCTACCGGTTGCCTGCAGTCGAGATTATTCTTACGTTTTCGGTAGATGTCATGCTCAATTTCCTGAAGAAAGAACGGCCGTTAATCAAAGCATATACCGCGCTTGAATTGCCTGATACTAAAGTACTCGAAATAATAGAAGAGAAAGAGAAACCCCATGGGAAAGCCGTCGCCCAAAGAATATTGCGCCAACATTTGCGCAACCAGATTGGCGCGCCTTTCGACACTCCCTTTTTCTTTCGACCCGGGCGGTCTTATCGCACGCTTTGGTTCATTCATTTGTCCAAACACCCGACAGCACGCAACGTGATGATTGAACGCCATTGGGAACACCAAAACAGATTCCAGCACTACGGCCACGGTGACATCGGAATGATGGGATTCGATGCAGTACTCGATGCCGTATCAAAAAAGAGCACGACTTTTCCTCTATTTAATTTTGCGCAATATGACGAAAAAGTAATGCTGGAACAACTTTTGGAGTCCTTATCCAGAGAATTGCGCGGGTTGGCTTCGGATGAGCCAATTACAGTAGACGCTGTTCGGTACAAATTAGCAAACGAAACAGCTGCCAAGTTTTCAGATCTGAATAAAGTTATTATTCAACTTCTCCAAGAAAAAGAAATTCGGATTTTAAATAGCGACGGCAAACCTATACGTCCGCGCACTCGACTTAAACCAACAGATCGCATTGCGTTGCCGGAAAACTTAGGGTTTTCTTTCCCTAGACTGAAGCGGAAAATATAACCGGTCAATCCAACTCGCAGTACAAGAGTCGGCCGCCCGCGCTAGCGCTTTCTCCTACTCCACCGTCACCGACTTCGCCAGGTTCCGCGGCTGATCGATGTCCGTGCCCTTGATCCGGGCGCAGTGGTAGGCCAGCAGCTGCAGCGGGACGGCGAACAGCACCGGCGCCGCCGCCGATTCCGGCGCGTCCAGCTCGAACACCGTCATCAGCTCGTCCGACTCGAAGCCCGAGCGCCGGTCGGCGAACACGTACAGCCGCCCGCCGCGCGCCCGCACCTCCTCCAGGTTGCTCTTCAGCTTCGCCAGCAGCCGGTTGTTCGGCGCCACCGCCACCACCGGCAGCTCCGCGTCGACCAGCGCCAGCGGCCCGTGCTTGAGCTCGCCCGCGGCGTAGGCCTCGGCGTGGATGTAGGAGATCTCCTTGAGCTTCAGCGCCCCCTCCATGGCGATCGGGTAGTGCGAGCCGCGCCCCAGGAACAGCGCGTGCCGCTTGTCGGCGAACTCCCGCGACAGCGCGGCGATGCCGGCGTCCAGCTCCAGCGCCCGCGCGATCCGCGCCGGCAGGTTGGCCAGCTGCGCCACCAGGGCCGCCTCGCCCGCCGCGTCCAGCGCGTGCCGGCGCCCGAGCAGCGCGGTCAGCATCAGCAGCGCCGCCAGCTGCGTGGTGAAGGCCTTGGTCGAGGCTACCCCGATCTCGGGCCCGGCGTGGGTCAGCAGGGTCAGGTCGGCCTCGCGCACCATCGAGCTGTCGGCCGCGTTGCAGATGGCCAGCGTGGCGCAGCAGGCCGGGTCGCCCTTGGCCAGCTCCAGCGCCGCCAGCGTGTCGGCGGTCTCGCCGGACTGCGACACCGCCACGAACAGCGTGTTCGGGCGCGGGGCGTGCGCGCGGTAGCGGTACTCGCTCGCCACCTCCGCCTGGCAGGGCACGCCGGCGTGGCGCTCCAGCCAGTGGCGCGCCACCAGCCCGGCGTGGTAGCTGGTGCCGCAGGCCGCGATCTGCACCGCTTGGGCCGCGTCCAGCGCCGCCGCCGCGCCCGGCCCCAGCACCGCGTCCGGCACCGCGCCGGTCTCGATCCGCCCCTCCAGCGTCTGCGCCACCGCGTCCGGCTGCTCGAAGATCTCCTTCTGCATGTAGTGCTCGTGGTCGCCGAGCCCGGCGCGCGCGGTCGCCGCCGCCATGGCGCGCCAGGGCCGCTCGACCTTCGCGCCGCCGTTGCGCACCTCCGCGCCGGCGCGCGTCACCACCGCCACGTCGCCGTTCTCGAGCGCGAACCAGCGCCGCGCGAACGGCGCCAGCGCCTGCGCGTCCGAGGCCAGGTAGCGCCCGGCCGCGCCCTCGCCCGCCACCAGCGGGCTGCCCTGGCGGGCGGCGACGATGCGCTCCGGGTCGGCGCGGTCGACCGCGGCGAAGGCGAAGCTCCCCTCCAGCTCGCCGACCGCCGCCGCCACCGCCGCCGGCAGGTCCGCGCCGTCCTCCAGGTGGCGCCCGATCTGGCAGGCGAGGATCTCGGAATCGGTGTCCGACTCGTGCGCCACCCCGCGCGCCGCCTGCGCCGCCCGCAGCGCCGCGTGGTTCTCGATGATGCCGTTGTGCACCACCGCGAGCCGCGCCGGCTCGCCGGCCACGTGCGGGTGCGCGTTGCTCTCCGAGGGCGCGCCGTGGGTGGCCCAGCGGGTGTGCGCGATGCCGACCCGCCCGGCGCAGCCGCCGGCCGCCACCTTCGCCTCGAGCTTCGCCACCTTGCCGCGGCAGCGCAGCCGCGCCAAGCCGCCGTCCGCCAGCACCGCGAGGCCGGCGGAATCGTAGCCGCGGTACTCCAGCCGCTTCAGCCCCTCGAGCAGCGCCGGCACCACGTCGCGGTCCGCCGCCGCGCCGACGATGCCGCACATCAGGGCTTCTCCGGGCGCCGCCAGCCCGGGCGGGTCTCGGCGCGCGCCCGGCCGACGGTGAGCGCCCCGGCCGGGGCGTCGCGGGTCAGGGTGGTGCCGGCGCCGACGGTGGCGCCCGCGCCGACCTCCACCGGCGCGATCAGCAGCGCCCCGGAGCCGATGAAGGCGTCGTCGCCGATCACCGTGGCGTGCTTGCGCGCGCCGTCGTAGTTGCAGGTGACCGCGCCGGCGCCGATGTTCACCCCGCGCCCGACCCGGCTGTCGCCGACGTAGGCCAGGTGGCCGGCGCGGCTGCCGGCGCCGAAGCGCGAGTTCTTCACCTCGACGAAGTTGCCGACCCGCGCCTCCGCGGCCAGCTCGGTCGCCGGGCGGATGCGCGCGAACGGCCCGATGCGGCAGCGCGCCCCGACTTTCGCCCCCTGCAGCGCGCTGAACGGCTCGACGCGCGCGTCTTCGCCCAGCTCGCAGTCCTCGAGCAGCGCGTGCGCCGCCACCACGACGCCGCGCGCCAGCCGCACCCGCCCGCGGCACACCACCCCGGGGCCGAGGCGCGCGCCGCCGCCCGCCTCGACCTCGGTGTCGGCCGACAGCCACACCGCGTCCGGCGCCTCCAGCAGCGCGCCGCGCGCCATCAGCCGCGCCCGCGCCCGCGCCTGCCAGGCGGCCGCCGCCGCCGCGTACTCCTCCGGGGTGTTGACGCCGAGGCCCTCCTCGTTCGGCTCGCACGGCAGCGCCCGCACCGGCGCGCCCGCCGCGGCCGCGGCCGCCGCGCAGTCGGTCAGGTACCGCTCGCCCTGGGCGTTGCCGTCGCCGATTTCGGCCAGCCAGCGGCGGAAGTCCCCGGCCGCCGCCGCCAGCGCGCCGCTGTTGCACTCCGCGACCGCGCGCTCGGCCGCGCCCGCGTCGGCGTATTCGCGGATCGCCGCCACTTCGCCGCCGGCGCCGCGCAGGACCCGCCCGAGCCGGCTGTCCGGGGCCTGCACGGTCAGCAGCGCCAGCCCGTCCCCGCCGCGCGCCGCGAGCAGCGCCCGCAGGGTCTCGGCGGTCAAGAGCGGCGTGTCCGCGCACAGCGCCAGCACCGCCGCGTCGTCGCCGATCGCCGGCAGCGCGCGCGCCAGCGCGTCGGCGGTGCCGCGCGGCTCGGGCTGGACGTGCAGTTCGTGGAGCAGGCCGCTGTCCGCCGCCAGCCGCGCCATCGGCGCCGCCAACTCCGGGCCGTGCACCAGGTGCACCCGCTCGGCGGCCGCGGCCGCGGCGTGCGCTACGTGCAGCGCCAGCGGCCGCCCGGCCAGCTCCAGCAGGGGCTTCGGGACGCCGCCGCCCATGCGGCGGCCGGCGCCGCCGGCGAGGATGACGGCCTCAGCGCGCATGGCGGCGGGCGGCGGGCGGCATGGGGCGCATTGTACGCCCCGGCGGGGCGCGCCCCGGGCCGGACTCAGCCGCGGCCGGTCTGGCGCAGGCGCTGGATCATGCGCAGCTGCGCGGCCGCCTCGGCCAGCTCCGCCAGCGCCTTGGCCTGGTCCAGGTCGGCCTTGCGGTCGGCCAGCGCCTGCTCGGCGCGGCGGCGCGCCTCCTCGGCCTTGGCCTCGTCCAGGTCGGCGCCGCGCATGGCGGTGTCGGCCAGCACCGTGACCTGGTGCGGCTGCACCTCGAGCATGCCGCCGGAGACGAAGAACAGCAGCGCCTCGCCGCCGGCGGCGGCCTCGACCTTGACCTCGCCGGGCTTGAGGCGGGTGATCAGCGGCGCGTGCCGCGGGCGGATGCCGACCTCGCCCATCTCCGCCGGCGCGGTCACCGCGCGGGCCTCGCCCGAGTAGATCTCCCGCTCGGCGCTGACGATCTCGACCCGCAGGCTGGCCACCGGCGCGCCCCTTACAGTTTTTCGGCCTGGGCGACCGCTTCCTCGATCGTCCCCACCATGTAGAACGCCTGCTCCGGCAGCGCGTCGTAGTCGCCGGCGACGATGCCGCGGAAGCCGGCGATGGTGTCCTTCAGCGGCACGTACTTGCCGTCGGTGCCGGTGAACACCTCGGCGACGAAGAACGGCTGCGACAGGAAGCGCTGGATCTTGCGCGCCCGCGCCACCACCCGCTTGTCCTCCTCGGACAGCTCGTCCATGCCGAGGATGGCGATGATGTCCTTCAGCTCCTTGTAGCGCTGCAGGGTGTTCTGCACCGCCCGCGCGGTGTCGTAGTGCTCCTCGCCGATGAGCAGCGGGTCGAGCTGCCGCGAGGTCGAATCGAGCGGGTCCACCGCCGGGTAGATGCCGAGCTCGGCCACCTGCCGCGACAGCACCACGGTGGCGTCGAGGTGGGCGAAGGTGGTCGCCGGCGACGGGTCGGTGAGGTCGTCGGCCGGCACGTACACGGCCTGGATCGAGGTGATCGAGCCGGCCCGGGTGGAGGTGATGCGCTCCTGCAGGATGCCCATCTCCTCGGCCAGGGTCGGCTGGTAGCCGACCGCCGAGGGCATGCGGCCGAGCAGCGCCGAGACCTCGGTGCCGGCCAGCGTGTAGCGGTAGATGTTGTCGATGAACATCAGCACGTCGCGGCCCTCGTCGCGGAAGTGCTCGGCCATGGTCAGCCCGGTCAGCGCCACCCGCAGGCGGTTGCCCGGCGGCTCGTTCATCTGCCCGTACACCAAGGCCACCTTGTCGAGCACGTCCGACTCGCGCATCTCGTGGTAGAAGTCGTTGCCCTCGCGGGTGCGCTCGCCGACCCCGGCGAACACCGAGTAGCCGCTGTGCTCGATGGCGATGTTGCGGATCAGCTCCATCATGTTCACGGTCTTGCCCACCCCGGCGCCGCCGAACAGGCCGATCTTGCCGCCCTTGGCGAACGGGCACAGCAGGTCGATCACCTTGATCCCGGTCTCCAGGAGCTCGCTGCCGCCGGCCTGCTCCTGGAACGACGGCGCCGGGCGGTGGATCGGGCGGCGCTCCGCCGCCTCCACCGGCCCCGCGTGGTCGACCGGCTCGCCGAGCACGTCCATGATGCGGCCGAGGGTGCCGGCGCCGACCGGCACCGAGATCGGCGCGCCGCTGGCGGTGACCGCGAGGCCGCGGCGCAGGCCGTCCGAGGGGCCCATGGCGATGGTCCGCACCACGCCGTCGCCGAGCTGCTGCTGCACTTCCAGCGTCAGCCCGGGCTCGTCCACGCGCAGGGCGTCGTGCACCTGCGGCACCGCGGCCGGCGGGAACTCCACGTCCACCACCGCGCCGATGATTTCCACGATCTGTCCGGCACTCATGTCGGGTCTCTCCTGGGGTGAATCCGGGGGCTCGGTCACACCGCGGCGGCGCCGCCGACGATCTCCGAGATCTCCTGGGTGATGGCCGCCTGGCGGGCCTTGTTGTAGATCAGCTGCAGCTCGTCGATCAGCGTCCCGGCGTTGTCCGAGGCGCTCTGCATCGCCACCATCCGCGCCGCCATCTCGCAGGCGACGTTCTCCACCACGCCCTGGTAGACCAGCGACTCGATGTAGCGCAGCAGCAGCGCGTCCAGCACCTCGCGCGCGCCCGGCTCGTACAGGTAGTCCCAGTGGTGCGCCATCGCCTCGAGCTCGGCCGGCGGCGTCGGCAGCAGGACGGTGGCACGCGGGCGCTGGCGCATGGTGTTGACGAACTCGTTCTCGAGCAGCAGCAGCCGGTCGATGCCGCCGCCGGCGTAGGCGTCGAGCATGGTCTTGACCTGGCCGATCACCGCCTCGAGCTTGGGCGCGTCGCCCAGGTGCGCGGCCTGCGCCGCCACCTCGACCCCGGCCAGGCGCTTGAAGAAGGCGGTGCCCTTGGCGCCGATCAGGCACAGCCGCACCGCCGCGCCGCGCTCGCGCCATTCGGCGATCTCGCGCATCGCGGTCTTGAACAGGTTGACGTTGAGGCCGCCGCACAGGCCGCGGTCGGTGGACACCACGATCAGCCCGACCCCGCGCACCTCCGCGCGCGCCTCCAGGAACGGGTGGCGGTACTCGGCGCTGGCCTGCGCCAGGTGGCCGATCACCTCGCGGATGCGCCCGGCGTACGGCCGCGTCGCGGCCATGCGCTCCTGGGCGCGGCGCATCTTGCTCGCGGCCACCATCTGCATCGCCTTGGTGATCTTCTGAGTATTGCGGATACTCGCGATCTTGGTGCGGATCTCCTTCTCGCCCGACATCGCCCCGGCCTCAGTCGCTGCGGGTCGCGGCGAAGCCCTCGAGCAGCGCCTGCAGCCCCGCCCGGGTCTCGTCGTCGTAGGCGCCGGCCTCGTTCATCCGCGCCGCGAACGCCGCGTGCTCGGCGCGCGCGTAGCTGTGCAGCGCGGCCTCGAAGGCGCGCACCTCCGCCACCGGCACGTCGTCCAGCCAGCCCTCGTTGACCGCGTACAGCGACAGCGCCATCTCGGCGATCGACAGCGGCTGGTACTGGCCCTGCTTCATCAGCTCCATCACCCGCTCGCCGCGCTCCAGCTGCTTGCGCGTCTGCTCGTCGAGGTCGGAGGCGAACTGCGAGAAGGCGGCCAGCTCGCGGTACTGCGCCAGCGCCAGGCGCACGCCGCCGCCGAGCTTCTTGATCAGCGGCGTCTGCGCCGCGCCGCCGACCCGCGACACCGACAGGCCGGCGTTGATCGCCGGGCGGAAGCCGGCGTTGAACAGGTCGGTCTCGAGGAAGATCTGGCCGTCGGTGATGGAGATCACGTTGGTCGGCACGAACGCCGACACGTCGCCGGCCTGGGTCTCGATCACCGGCAGCGCGGTGAGGCTGCCGGTGCGGCCCTTGACCTCGCCGTTGGTAACCTGCTCCACGTAATCGGCGTTGACCCGGCTGGCGCGCTCGAGCAGGCGCGAGTGCAGGTAGAACACGTCGCCCGGGTAGGCCTCGCGGCCCGGCGGGCGGCGCAGCAACAGCGACACCTGGCGGTAGGCCCAGGCCTGCTTGGTGAGGTCGTCGTAGATGATCAGCGCGTCCTCGCCGCGGTCGCGGAAGAACTCGCCCATGGCGCAGCCGGCGTAGGGCGCGATGTACTGCATGGCGGCCGATTCCGAGGCCGCGGCGGCGACCACGATGGTGTGCTTCATGGCGCCGTGCTCCTCGAGCTTGCGCACCACGCCGGCGATCGACGAGGCCTTCTGGCCGATGGCCACGTAGATGCAGAGCAGGTCCTCGCCCTTCTGGTTGATGATGGCGTCCACCGCCAGCGCGGTCTTGCCGGTCTGGCGGTCGCCGATGATCAGCTCGCGCTGGCCGCGGCCGATCGGCACCATGGCGTCGATCGACTTGAGGCCGGTCTGCACCGGCTGGCTCACCGACTGGCGCTCGATCACGCCGGGGGCGATCTTCTCGATCGGCGAGCGCGTCTCCAGGTCCAGCGCGCCGCCGCCGTCGATCGGCTCGCCCAGGGAGTTGACCACCCGGCCGAGCAGCTGCCGGCCGACCGGCACCTCGAGGATGCGCCCGGTGCAGCGGGCGGCGTCACCCTCGCGCAGGTGGCGGTAGTCGCCGAGCACCACCGCGCCGACCGAGTCGCGCTCCAGGTTCAGGGCGATGGCGTAGCTGTCGCCGGGCAGCGCGATCATCTCGCCGGACATCGCCTCGCGCAGGCCGTGGATGCGCAGGATGCCGTCGGTGACCTGCACCACGGCGCCCTCGCTGGCGGCCTGCGGCGCGACGTCGAACTCGGCGATGCGCTGCCGGATCAGCTCGGAAATTTCGGTCGGGTTCAGGGCGGTCATGGATGGGCTACTCCGCTGGGTGTCCGGCCAGGCTCCGCGCCAGGCGCGCCAGGCGGCCGCGCAGCGAGCCGTCCAGCACCCGGTCGCCGACGCGCACCACGGCGCCGCCCAGCAGTCGTTCGTCGGTCCGCGACTCGAGCGCCACGGCGCGGCCGGTGCGCCGCTCGAGCGTCCGCCGCAGCTGTTCCTCCTGCGCCGCGCTGAGCGCCCGGGCGCTGACCGCGACCGCGGTCGCGCGCCGCTCGTGCGCGGCCCGCAATTCCTCGTACTGCGCCGCCACCGCCGGCAAGAGCGGCAGCCGGCCGCGCTCGCCGAGCGCCGCCAGCAGGCGCTGCATCGGCGCGTCGAAGCGCTCCGCGCCGAGCGCCGCCAGCAGTTCCGCGCGCTTGGCCCGCGGCAGGCGCGGGTCGGCCAGCAGCCGCCGCACCCGCGCGTCGGCGGCGAACGCCGCGGCGTCCGCCAGCATGGCGGCGAAGGCCTCCAGCGCGTTCCCGCCGCGCGCGTGCGCGAACGCGGCGCGCGCGTACGGCCGGGCCAGGGTGGCGGCGGCGGCGCTCACAGCCGCCCCGCCAGGTCGTCCAGCGCGGCGGCGTGCGCCGCCGCGTCGACCTCGCGCCCGAGCACCGCCTCGGCGCCGGCGACCGCGAGCCCCGCCACCTCGGCGCGCAGGCTCTCGCGCGCCTGGCGCAGGCCCTGCTCGACCTCGGCGCGGCCCTGGGCCTGGATGCGCTCGCTCTCGGCGCGCGCCGCCGCGCGCGCCTCGGCCACGATCTCGGCGGCGCGGCGGTCGGCCTGGGCCAGGATCTGCGCCGCCCGCTCGCGCGCCGCGCCGCGCGCCCGCTCGGCCTCTTGCTCGGTCTTCTCGCGCAGCGCGGCCGAGGCCTCGGCGTCGGCCAGCCCGTCGGCGATGCGCTTGCGCCGCGCCTCCAGCGCGCCGATCACCGGCGGCCAGACGAAGCGCATGCAGAACCAGACGAAGATGGCGAACGAGATCGCCTGGCCGATGAGGGTGAGGTTGACGTTCACGGCGCGGGGGCGGGCGGCCTCAGGCGACCGCGAACAGCAGGTAGAAGGCGATGCCGACGGCGATCATCGGCACCGCGTCGACCAGGCCCAGGACGATGAACATCTGCGTGCGCAGCATCGGGATCAGCTCCGGCTGGCGGGCGATGCCCTCCATGTATTTGCCGCCCAGGTTGCCGATGCCGATGGCCGCGCCCAGGGCGCCGAGCCCCATCATCAGGCCGCCGGCGATGTAGATCAGTCCGGATACAAGTTCCATGCGGGTACGCTCCTCGAGGAAAGGTCGGGTGGGTAAGGGGGAAAGAATCAGTGCCCGGTGTCGTGCGCCATGTTCAGGTAGACCACGGTCAGCACCATGAAGATGAACGCCTGCAGCAGGATCACCAAGATGTGGAAGATCGCCCACGGCACCGACAGCGTCCACTGCGCCCACAGCGGCAAGAGCGCGATCAGGATGAAGATCATCTCGCCGGCGTACAGGTTGCCGAACAGGCGCAGGCCGTGCGACACCGGCTTGGCGATCAGCGCGATGCCCTCCAGGAACAGGTTGACCGGGATCAGCAGCACCTTCAGCAGCGGGTTCTTCGCCGCGAACGGGTGCAGGGTCAATTCGGCGAGGAAGCCGCCCAGGCCCTTGCGGCGCAGGCTGTAGTACAGCACCAGCGCGAACACCGACAGCGACATGCCCATGGTGACGTTGGGGTCGGTGGTCGGCACGATCTTCATGTAGTGCACGCCGGCCAGCATGAACAGGTACGGCACCCAGTCCACCGGCACCAGGTCCATCAGGTTCATCAGGAACACCCACAGGAACGCGCACAGCGCCAGCGGCGCGACCATGCGGTTGCGGTGGTTGAAGGAGTCCTTGACCGTGTCGTCGACGAACTCGACGATCTGCTCGACCGCGTTCTGGAAGCCGCCCGGCACCCCGGCGTGGGCGCGCTTCGCGGCCCAGGCGAACAGGCCGACGAACAGCGCCCCCAGGCCGAGCGCCCAGGCCATGGAGTCGACGTGCACCGCGAGGAAGCCCATCTGCTGCGCTTCCGCGGCGTTCTGCGCGAAGCCCCAGCCGCCGTCCGGATGCCGGCCGTACGTGAGGTGGGTCAGGTGGTGCTTGATGTACTCCGACCCGGAGGCGTACTCGGTCGCCATTCAGTCTCCCCTGCGCGCGGTCGGTCGGTCAGCGTCCATCAAATGCGTGCCACACGAGCGGCGCGGCCAGGGCCAGCGCGTAGGCCCCGAACAGCGGCAGCGGCCGGACCTCCGGCCACAGCGCCAGCAGCAGGCCCAGCCCCAGCAGGCTCGCGGCCCAGCGGACGATCCGCGCCCGCAGCATCCGCTCGCCCTCGGCGCGGGGGTCGCGCGCCCGGCGCCGGGCGAACAGCACCGCCGCCGCCAGCGCGTTCGGCGCCAGGCACAGGGCTCCGCCGGCCGCGGCCGACAGACCGGTCGCCCGGTCATAAAAAAGCCCCGCCAGTCCCAGCAGGGTGATCGCAGCCTGAACAGCGAGGATCCGGGCCGCCGGCTCGGCCGTCATCCCGGATTCCCGGCGCCAGGGGCTTGCCGCAACGCCTTCATATGGCGGCGGGGATTCTAGCACAAGCGGGGATTCGGGGACGCGGCGGGGGGCTGGGCGGCGCGGGACAAGTCAGCGCGCGCCGGCGGCGCGGAGGATGCGGGAAATTTCAATAAAATTTCTCGCTTCGGCTATTGTAAGCGCTGTAACATCCGCTTCGGCTCCTGCATGTGTTTCGAGTTGGGCACTTTCCGGAGCCAACGACACCGGCGCAATTGCCGCTTCGGCTCTTGCATGCGTTTCGCGTATTTGTTGAAGTAGCTGGCGCGGTGGGGCGGATCGAACGACTTCGGATCTTGCACGCGAGAGAATCGCGCCATCCGCAGCTACAATTACTGTGGCCCTTGGATGTACGTCCGCTCCAGCCTTGAGTAGCAATTTCACCACAGGCCCGTTTCCCCGATTAACAGCACACATAAGAGCCGTGAGGCCCACGTTATCCCTCGCGTTGACCTCCGCGCCCGCCTCAAGCAGTAATTTCACCAACCCCACTGCACCATTTATTTCAGCGGCAGACATAAGCGGTGTGGAACCACTGAGATGTCCCTCCACGTTAACATTCGCGCCTGCCTTGACTAGTGATGACGCAGCCATGACGTGGCCAGCGGTGTCGCTGAGACCGACGAGGAGACCGATGAGACTAAGTGCTTTCATAAGTGCTGTGTCCCCAGAACGATCTACAGCATTAACGTCCGCGCCTGACTTGAGTAGCAACTCCACAACATGCGACTGGCCCAACAAAGCGGCTTCCATAAGTGGCGCGTCCCCATGGCGATCTCTCACATTAACGTTCGCACCATATCTGAGCAGCAACTTCACCACAGGAGCATAATTACTAGACTTAATCGCCCCCCTAATCGCCCCAAAGGGCTCAATAGCTCGCATGAGTGCCGTGTGCCCGTCGTGTGACACCGCATTAACGTCTGCGCCCGATTTGAGCAGCAATTTCATCATGGGCATACGCGTAGGTATACCGCTATAATAAACAATATCCATAAGTGCTGTGTCCCCAAAACGATCTACAGCATTAACGTCCGCGCCTGACTTGAGCAACAACGCCGTTACGGACACATGGCCCTGAGAAACAGCTTTCCGGAGAGGCGTTCGTCCAACGGTATCTCTTGCCTTAACATTCGCTCCTGACCTGAGCAACAACTCCACTACGGACATATGGCCTTGCTCAGTAGCGTATCCGAGCGCCGTATCTCCGACGATAGAACCTGCCGCATTAACGTCCGCGCCTGACTTGAGCAACAACCTTACCGCGTGTACCTGACCAAAACTAGAAGCCCTCATGAGAGCTGTCTGCCCAGCCCATGTTGCATTAACGTCTACGCAAGCCGCAAGCCGCTCCAACATGCGCCCTGTATTTCCACTTTCTGCCGCATCAACGAGTGCCCGGTCTTCAATGCTTCCGCCTGGTTTATAGAGCTGGCACGCATCCCAGAGACTTGCTCCAGCATCAAACAACATTTTCACGACTTGTGGTTTCTCCTTAGCTCCCGCCATCGTAAGCGCCGTATGCCACTGCACATTCCTTGCGTTCACGTCCACGCCTCTTTCTAGTAACAAACCCACTACATCCGCATGGCCTGCTGCTGCCGCACGCATTAGTGCCGACCAGCGATACGAATCCCGAACCTCTGGGTCTACGCCTAGCTTAAGTAGACGTCTTATCTCTCCGATGTCACCCTTTTCCGCTGCCACGTGAAATTGAAAATGGTTCCCATCGAGGCCTCTGCCCGCCGTTTGAAAAAATTCGGGCGTCAATACGTAGCCGTTCTTCACGGCCACGGCCGCACCTATGGCCAAAGCCGCGCCACTGGCGAGGGTCACAGCAACAATGATTCGTCGGCTCTTCCTGCCGAATGTTGCTTTCGTATTCGTCTTGGCCCTAGCTTTCGGCCAATTTGTGTTGCTCTCCGTATGCATACCGACAGACTCCCCCTTGAAATAAATTCACTTAATCGCCTGAGCCCGGTAGCATTGTATCGCCTACGGCCAGTCAATAGAAATCCTTGCTAGCTCTAACAAAGCACCAACCTCAGCCACCCGGCCTTGAAGTCTAGCGTGTCAGTTCCTCCGCTCGCAGCAACTCCGCCAGCTCCCGCACCCCGATCACTTCCACGCCCTGCCCCCATTCCCCATGCCCTTCCGCCGAACACACGACAAAGGATCGCTCCACTTCGATATCGTCCCGCGCCTTGAGGAACGCCTCGCTCGGCGTCGGCCGGTCACTGCGGCTGATCTCGACCGCCCACGGACGGTGGAGGCCGTGCAGGTCCAGCACCAGATCGATCTCGGAGCCGCCGGCGGCCGCGCGGTAAAAAGTCGCCGTCACGTGGCGCGGCGCATTCGCCAGCAGGTTCTCTATCACGAACCCTTTCCAACTCGCCTCAACCGCGGGGTGCTCCTGCAGATCTTCCAAACTGCCGATGCCCAGAAGATCGTGCAGGATGCCGCTGTCCCGCACGTAAATCTCCGGCGACCTGACCAGCCGCTTCTTCACGCCGATGAAGTGCGCCGGCAAGTACCGCACCAACAACAGGTCTTCCAGAAAGTTCAGGTGGCGGGCCACGGTCTTCCCGTCAACGCGCAGGCTTTCCGCGAATCTCGCGGCGTTCGGCGCGGCGCCCTGCTCGCGCGCCAGCATTTTCAACAAGGCGCGCAGAACCCGTCCCGACCTGTCCCGCACCAGCTGCGAAAAGTCGCCGGTCAGGCCGGCATCGATCACGTCTTCCCGCCGGTTCAGGCTGGTTTGCGCGTCGGGAGCGAGGAAACTTCGCGGGAACCCTCCGCGCAACCACAACTGATCCCGGTCCCGGGCCTCGATTTCTGCAACGTCCAGCGGCCCGAACTCGACGAACGACACGCGCCCGGTCAAACTCTCCACCCGACCCAGCAATCTGGCCGATGCCGAACCGATCAGCAGAAATCGGCCCGCATCGCGGCCGCGCTCAATGCCGCGGTCGATCAGCCCGCGCAGCACCGGGAACAATTCCGGGACGCGCTGCACTTCGTCCAAGATGATGAATTTGTCCTCGCGCGCTTCGAGATACGCATCCGCATCGCCCAGTCTCTCAAGATCCCGGGAACGCTCCAGATCCAAGTATTCAATCGCGCGCCCTTGCCGCTCCAAATGCCGCTGCACCTCACGGGCCAGAGTGGTCTTGCCCACCTGCCGGGGGCCCATAAGTAGAACGGCTGGCGACCACATCAGGCGGTCGAGCACGAATTGCAGTTTGCGACGCTCAATCATCCGTTCATTGTCAGCACGGCACCCCTACGCCGCGCCTTCTTTCACAGCGGGAATATCGTGTAATGCCATCAAGTTTCCCAGTTCGTCTTTCAGCGCAGATGGGATTTCCGAAGCCCGTAGTCTCCTGATCATTTCCCCGTCCTCCTCCGACCATTCGTATCCAGTTACTTCGGCCCTACCCAAGTACAGGAGAAACTTCACCATCGCCTCTGGCTGCTCCCTACACAAGCCAGCCTCGTCAAGTTCGCGCAACAAGAAACTATGCTGCAAATCCGGCGCGGGAGTCGTCCGCACAGCGAGGTCAATCGCCTCCTTGAATTCGGTATCCCGAAGAAGTGGAAGCCAGTGGAACATGCCCTTGGTTTCTGCTCGCGTCAGAGAACCCGCGACGGCACCCTGCCGCCGCCGCCGCCAATACTTCTTAAGCCAGTGGTGCCATGATTCTTTCCGCTCCTGCTCGCTCATTTCTTCGAGAAAATCGCGGATCTTTGAAACGAAAATTCCCTTGTCCCGCACCCTGCAATTTCGCAACACATGCGGTAACCACTTCTCCAGTGGGTCCGGTATGCAGCTCCTGTCCATCGCGACCCCAGCACAAACAGCGAGAAACCGCGCATAAAGCCCCTCCGTCAAGAGGAAGCGCTTGCCATGTAACTGTTCCACCGCGGCATGAAACGCGTTTTTCATTAAGGAAAAGGTCTGGGCATCCATGCGGGGGTAGTGCAGGAACCCTTCCCAGACCGCTTGACAGTCTTCCGCATCTTTGTCTTCGTGCAATTCGAAAAATGGCAACAGATTTTCTTGGGCCCATATCTCTTCTTTCTGCAGTAGGACCGAAAAATCGCATGCTAACACCGTACGCCCCAGCCGGCCGAGACCGCTCGGATCCCGAACTATCGTCTCCAACGCTGCCCGACATTCGCTGTGCAGTCCGCTGACATAAAAACGCTCAAGCCAAAATTGCGCGAGAATACCTGGAGAACGATTGATGGCCGTCGTCCACCAATCAGGAAAGTCGCTAGTGCGTATGAGATCTTCATCATCCCAAGACAAGACAGACCACAGTTCCGCAGCAATGCGTTCTGCATCGTTAAGCAGCTTCGCATGTCTGCCGCTCTCCGCCCACGCATACAGCACGGTGGCAATAGCGGCCGGGTGCTCGGAACGCAACTCATTATCGTACAAATACCGCAACACACGCCGTGCCATGATTTTGTCTTCATCCACTTCGGCCCATACCTGTAGCAGAGGCTCCCATAGATCAGTGTCCCATTTTTTTCGCTTAACAAACTCATCGGCCAAATCCACCCCCCATCCGAAATTTTTCTTGGCAGCTTCTGCCACCTGCTCCTGCAAACCTCGTCGCTCCCACGGAGTCCCCTCAAACGGAGATCCTTTCGGGCAGTATTCGAGTAATCTAGAAACCCAGCGGCCAGCTGGTTCCGCCAGTAACTGACTAGCAGGCCAAGGACTAGGCGACTCGACACGCTGAGCCATACCAGCTGTGCGCGACCAACTGATAAAGTCAGGGTACTCTCGTGGTTGGAAGTCTGGATATTCGGTCCGAATTTGCTTCAGCGCTTTACTAGCTAAGTCGCAATCTGTAGCTGAATGATGTAACCAGTAAAGCCAATTAAAACGGAAACGGGCGTATGCGACGCCATCGCCATCCGATTCTTTTTCATCCGGAGACAAATCTAGGATAGCATCAATCACGGCTTTCCTGCGTAACCAGCTTGCGCGAGGATACGCGAGCCGCATGAATCGGAATATCTCGTGGCGGGCAGCATCATCCTTGACGGCGCCGCGAGACAACAACCAGTCGATCTTCTCGTCTGGGCCGAAACTAGGGATATCAGGAAGTTCCGTCAGTGTATGCATGGCCAGCCGGCGCAGTAACGGTGCTTGCTCGTCCGCCAGCCGCTCACACCAGTGCAGAGCTGTATCTCTATCGTGTTCCGCCAACCACTGTAAGCAATCCCGCGTCGCATCAATTACAGCATCGGCGGCATCCGGGTGATGGTTCTGGTCATGCGGCTCGATTGCGCGGCGACGAAAACTAGCCTGGTCAAGACTCTGGCTGGCGTTGCCCCATGCAAGAAGCGCACGGTGCTGCTTCGCCAAGTTTTCCACCAGAACGGGAAGGAATCTGCCAGCAATCCGAGGAAGTTTCGGCTGCAACCCTTTTTGCCACAAATCGCCAAGTTCATGTGGCTCGGAGGCAGGAGAGAACTCCGCGACAATGTTAAAATCCGCTCTCTCAACAGTGCGGTATAAAGAAGGAAGTTCTCCCAGTCTCAGAAAGCCCGCGGCCAATATCTCAAAAATCTCTGCCACGTTGTCCGTGAGCCCGGCCTCTATGCAACGCTGACCCAAAAGAAAAAGGTAAAAGCGATGGGTACGGCGCGGGGCCGCCGAAAGCAACAGGGAAATCCAGCGTTCTAGGTGATTGGAACCGTTGGAAGACTCCGCTGGTCTACACACCTGCAGAAGAAGACGCTTCCAGAAATCCGCATGCAGCCTAGTTCCATGCCTACCGATCAGTGCGAACAATTTTTCGACATCCCTATGCATGAAGTTCTGTGCTAACCATCCGGCTAGTTCGAGATCACTTTCACTTAAATCTTTGCTACCAAAGAGCGAGGCTAGATATTTCCTATCATCTAGCCAAAATATCCATTCGGGAGAACTGGCGGCGCGAATGAAAAACTTCCGGCGCACGGTATCCGAAAGAGCGTCCGCCACCAAGTCAGTCTCCTCTCTATTCAATTCGGAAGGAACCTTGCTGGCCAGTTTCCCAATGCGGGACCGCTGCTCAGCGGCGCTGGCGACCGCATGCTCGGCAAGTCTCGAAAGACTTTCGCAAAGAACGTCATCGAAATCATCGTTGCTTGGCGATTCCGGATAGGGGATTGGCTGGATCCCCCGTTTGCGCCATGCCTGCTCTTCCTCACTCCTCGCCATCGCGAAGTGCTGCCGACTTCCCGCTGCAGATGATGCCCGGGCAAGGTAATGGAAAAATACATCATCTCCGCTGTACCCAACGAACAACAACGTGTTCTTAGTCAAAAGACGTTCCACGAACTTCTTCGCGTGCGCGTCAGAGTGCACATACGCTTTGCCAAAATCCTCGTCCGTGAGGACCATTTTCCCGGGATCCGCGACATCTCCATGAACGTGCACAATGCCCCGGAAATCGCTACTTGCGGGCAATTCGGGGAAGCTATAAATCTTCGACACAGGCTGAGAGAAAGTATCTTCCGCCGCCTGTTCAAAAAGCCGATCGAAATTCGTGGTGACAACGCGTACCGCGCTTGGCTCAGGGTAGAAGCTCAACAAGACCCGGTGCAACCTAGATGGACGAACATCCGAAAGTATTTCGGCAGCCAATTCGCGCACATCCGTCCCTTGGCCCTTAAGCCGACCGAGATACACATCCGGATTAATGCTGCCCGGACCGTCCAGCATTTTTTTTACGACTAATTCGCTCTCCCCCGCAAGACCCGCGATTTCTTTGACCAGCTCCCGAAACCCGGGAAGAGCCGCAGGCTTCCCCATGGAAACCCCGGCACCAGCGAACACGACCAACTCGCGGCTACGCGCAGCAGCCACGACCACTTCCGGGAAATCGACTTTTCCAAGCCTCATGATTTCGCTGCCTTCGGCAACCAATCCTCCGGCGGGTTCCTCCAAATCGCCAGCCGCAACCACAGTGCGCGGCCAGATCATTCATGCAATTCTAGCACACTATTCCGGAAATGCAATAAATTGCATAAAATATTGTAATATATGGTATGATAATATTCTACCAGCTAGATTATGCAATCTCGTAATCAGATTCCATCTTTGCGAAGTTCCTGTTCCAACCGCCCTATCCAACGAGAAAGGAGCCTGAAGAAATTCCCAAAACACAGGGCCATCCGCCGCACGGATGCCGATCACCGCGGCATCCGCAACCCCCGCCCCGTCGCATCCCGCTCCCCGGTGGTGAGGAACGCGTTGCAGCGCTCCAGCTCCCGGCGCGCCGTCTCCACCGTGCTCCAATCGACCGCGGCAGTCCAGCGCTGCGCGTGCTCCAGCGCCTCGATCAGCGGCCCGGGCCGGCCGCCGACCGACAGCGCCCGCACGGCGGTCAGGTAGTCGTCGCGGTAAACCGTCGGGACGACGATGCGCTCCTCGCCGCCGGCCGCCAGTTCCGCGTTCATCATGATGCGCGCAACGCGGCCGTTGCCGTCGTCGAACGGATGCACCTCGGCCACCAGGAAGTGGACGAACGCCGCGCGCTGGAACGGCGTCTCCAGGCTACGCCAGAGACCGAAGCCTCGCGCCAGCGTCCCCGCGACCAGCTCCGGCGCGACGAAGACATGCATGCCCACCCGGTTCTGCCGCTCCTTGAACACCCCGGGTCCCGTCTCCGGTCGCCGCGCCATGACCGCGGCATGCCGCTCGCGCAGCAGCTCCAGGAAGCCGCCCGCCGTTTGCGCGGCGCGGGCCATTCCCCGGCGGTCCGAAACGATCCGCCAGGTGCCCAGCACGTCGTGGGCATCCTGGGCGCGGCGCATGGGGATGTCGCCGCGGAACACGATGTCGGCCGCCTCCTCAACGGTGAACTCGATGCCCTCGATGTAGTTGGAGAAGTACGCCTCGTAGAACGCCAGCGCGGCGGCGGCCTCCTGGTCCCGCTCCGGCTCCGGCCAGCGCCGCAGCGCCACGCCGCGCAGTTCCGCATGCAGCGCCTGAAGCAGCTCGAGCCGGTCCGGGTCGTAGGGGCGGCCCCGCTGCCGGGCCGCGGCCGCCGGCGCCCTCAGCCGGGCCCGCCGCTCGCCCAGCAGCGCGCCGATGATGTCCTCCAGCTCGGCTGCCTCTTCCGGCAGGTCCAGTTCCGCGCCGGTCGCGCGGAGCTCGCCGCGCAGGCGCGCCGCCGCGGCTTCGCCCGAGCGCCGGATCAAACTCTCCAGGCGCTCCTCCAGTTCGCGGCGGGAAAGCGTGCGGGCGATCCGGCCGCCGCGCGACCGCGACGGCCGCGCGTTCTCCAGATAGGCCCGCGCCGTCGAACTCAGGTGCAGGCCCTCGTCCAGGAACGGCCGGTCCGACGGCAGCGGCGCCCGGCCGCGCCGGGGACGCAGCGCGCACCCGGGCAGGATGAGGTCCTGCCCGGACTGCGCCACCAGGAACAAAGAGCCGTCCGCCTCCGGCGCGACCGTGAACGCCGTGCGGTCGGCCAGCAGCGCGCCGGGGAAGTAGCCCGCGACGATGCTCCAGAGATTCCTGCGGACGACCGCCTCGGGCGCATCGGTCAGGTTCCGGGCGTACAGCCGCGGCGCCAGCTTGCGCAGCTTGCCTGCTTTCGCCGCGCGCGAGACGGCGCGGCTGATCTCCGTGGAGGAGACGAACGCCTCCGGCATCTCGCCGAGCGCGAACGGTGAGGAATTTTTCGGCATTAGCAGCCCCTGTTCCCACATTATACGGAAAAAGATTGATTTAAGAATATATTGTGAGAACTATGCTCTTTTATGATAGAATTCCTGTCGGAGAAGATCTGCGGAAAATCCCGCCGCTGCGACAGAATACACTTGTAGTGCATAGCTGAATATACTTGTAGATATACGGCATGAAAACCACTATAAATCAACTCTTTGAGAAAGATCCTGCCTCGAAAGTCGCCTGAAAAAGCCGAATTTCTTCCACGGAATATACTTGCGGGGTCTACCGGATTCCGTGTGGAAAGGCGGGTTCCGGGCTGAGGTCCAAGCCGCCGCACAGGAACAGAATCGAGGTGCGGAAGCGCTCCCAGTTGCGGTAGCCGCAGGCGTTCCTCTTCGCCCGCTGGATGAGGGCGTTGATGCTCTCGCTCCGCGCGTTGGAGACCCCGAAGAGAATCGCGTTCAGCACGCCCCAGAGATGCCGGCGGATGGTCTCGGCCGCCCGCGCCATGGCTGGCAGCCCGCTCTGCCGAGCCAAGCCGATCCAGCGGTTCCAGTCCGCCTCGACCTGCTCCCGCGAGCCGCCCCGCCACAGCGACCGCGCCAGCTCCTTGAGCTTCCACGCCTGGCCGGTTCGCTCCGCCTCCGCCAGCAGCTGCTCGAACCGTTGCGCGCGCGCCGCGCTCCAGCCCGCCCGGCGCTCCTCGCCCTGCAGCCACCAGTACCGGGCGCCCGTCAGCGCGCTGGCGCCGGTTTCCGCGCACTGCGCTTTCCGCTCCCCCCGCCGCGTCTGGTCCACGCCCCGGCCCACGGTCTGGAACACATGGAACCGGTCGAAGCAGATCTTCGACTCGCCGTCCGGCAGCCAGCGCCGCACCGCCTGCACGTACGGCTCCCACATGTCCATCGCCACCACTTCGACCGCGGCCCGTTCCGCCGCCGTCAGGCTGGCGAAATACGCCTCCAGCGTCTCCCGCTTGCGGCCCGGGCCCAGGTACAGCACCCGCTTCGTGTCCATGTCCGAAACCACCGTCGCATATCGATGCCAGCGCCGGAACGCGGTCTCGTCCACGCAGATCCGCCGCGCCGACGCAGGCCCCGCGCCACCGCGCGCGCCTGAATGCCGGCCACCGCGTCCCAATTCATCCGCAGCTTGCTCGCCGTCGCCCGCACCGTCTGCGTCCGCAGCTCGGTCAGCACCCGTTGCTCGAACGTGCGCGTGTAGGCCGAGCGCTCCTCCGACCACGGCACCCGGACCTGGCGGCAGCCGTGCGCCGCGCACTTCACCCGCGGCACCTCCGCCGTCAGCAGGGTCCGGTGCTCGAAGAAGTCCAGATGCCGCCACGTGCGCCGGCGCGCGTCATGCCGCTTCGCCGCCGCGCCGCAGACCGGGCAGGCATACGGCCCGGCATGGCGCAGCGTGATCCGCAGCAACTGTTCGGACCGGTCGAACTCCGCCTTGCTGACCGACCACGGCGGACGAATGTCCAGGGCCTGCTGGAGGCACGCCTCCAGGGTGAGGTGACTCGGAAACATGGCGCTCCTCCGGCATCGAGAACCGCCCCGAGTTTAGCGGATTCCACACGAAACCCGGTAGACCCTACTTGCGCCTGTTTCTTGGAAGTACTTGTGCGTCGCTACTGGAGAAGCCGTCATGCCCGCCGCCATCGAGCAACGCCTGCGGTCCTTTTGGGAAGACTATCGGGAACCCGTGCTGGATGCGTTCCCGGCGCCGCCCGGGCCGCCGGCCGACCGCGCCCGCTATCTGCAAGCGGTGGACCGCCTGTACCCGAGCGATTCCTACCACTCGCTGTCCATCGAGGGCTACCGCGTCAGCGAGGAGCTGGTCGAGCGCGTGCGTTCGGATCTGTGGCGGTCCGAAACCGATGCGGCGGATCGCGAGAGCCGCGACGCGCTGGCCGCGCGCGGCTACTGGCAGGCGCACCGGAAAGTGCGGCAGGACATCGCCGAAATCCTCGGCGGCGCGCCGCCGGGCGAACTCGCGCGGCGCAAACATGCCGGCTGGTATCGGCAACTGTTCCAGCCCTGCGTCGCGGCCGGGTTTCTCACGGAAATCGATCTCGCCGGATTCCGCAACGATGCCGTCTACCTCCGCGGCTCCCAACACGTCCCGCCGCGCTGGGAAACTTTGCGCGACGCCGTGCCGACCCTATTCGAGTTGCTGGTCTCGGAACCGGAGCCGGCGGCCCGAGCGGTGCTCGGCCACTTTCTGTTCGGCTACATCCACCCTTACCCGGACGGCAACGGCCGCGTGGCCCGCTTCCTGATGAACGCGATGCTTGCGTCCGGCGGCTATCCTTGGACCGTCATCCGAGTCAACGACCGTGGCGCCTATCTGGCCGCGCTGGAAGCGGCCAGCGTCGAGAGCGATATCAGGCCGTTCGCGCGGTTCATCGGAGCACAAGTGCGCCGGACCATGAGGCTTGCGGGAGACAGTTGAGGCGCGTCCGCGCCGATGGGATCAACTCAGCATCACAAAACTAGTGAGCGCAATTTCACTTCTCACTAGGACTCGGCGTTAGGCTTTCGGCCCCAAGATTTTGACGATTCCTTTCGACAACCGTACGGCCGCGGCCGCGCCTATGGCACCGCTCAGTGCCCAACTTAGCGATCGAAGATCCCAGTCGATGGAGCCGGTGGGTTCCCGCTTGTAGGCCGCGCCAATGCTCTCCTTAGTGAATGCGTAACCGATACCCTGTGCGGGGTCGAAACTCCCATTGGCTGCATAAATCGACAGAAACTCGAACTTCCACTCGAATTCCATCTCGCCCATGCAGAACTTGGCGGTGCCATCAGCCCATTCAATCCTCTCATCCAAATGCAGTGTTGTATACCACTGGCCAGGGCAGGCGATACACACCTCGTTCCGTATTGGGCTGGCATCTTGATCGATCAGAACCTGGGCCACCGCTACCAACGTCTCTTGGGTTACATCAATGTCGGCGGCACCCACGGAGAATGGGATGCTGGCCAAAGCGAGGGCGCCCAAGACGAGATCATTCTCCAAGCGAACCACCTCTTTCGCGCAACCGTCCGCCGCCTCCTTTTTCTCGAAGTGAGGCACACGACTCCAAGACGGGAACTCTATGCCGTTCAAGTGCACGGGCGGTGTACTCAAGGATCTAAAATCGTCAGCCTCTCCAGTATTCACCGTGACCGCGGTTCTGAACCTGCTGCATCTTTGGTAACTAACTTGGAGCATCTTACTGAACTCGTCGATATCACTCGGCGTGATGGTCTTATCGATCTCCATTGACCAGCCTCCCGGAGATCCCATCTCCATTGCGGATTGTCGCGCAAGGGCCGCGAGACCAACCCCCTGCGCTGTTAAAAATCAGAACAACTTCAAGGCCGCGAACAAAACGACCATGGCGACCAGCGTGGTGAATGTGATTCTGTTGAATGCGGAAGCAATTTCGGCTTTGATCCCCACCTCGAAAGCATCGAGATCAGTTTTCGTCGGTAATTCTTTCCGGTTGGCCACGATAGCCTCAAACATAATCTCCGCGATCGCTTCGGCCTGATTTCCCTCGAGGCCCGCGGCCTTGAGCCTGCGCGCTGTGGAAAGACTGTCGAAAGTAGTTGCGTTCATCGCGGCATCCCAGCACTTGGAACTATAACACCGGGAACTTTCCGCGTGAGACAAGCGTTGTGGTTTTTCCGCTGCCGTAAGTCAAACTCGCCAATTCCAGATCGACGCTCCGGCAGCAACCGCAGCAAGCCTCTCGGCCCGATTCCCCTAGGGAATTATCAGTGAAACCCTGAAAAACGGACAATCCCCTGCTATCGGAAAAAACAAGCGTGCAGTTCAATGAAGCCGCGAATCATCAAACATGTCCGAATGCGTGCCCATCCCAACCAACGTGATCGAGTGTTCTTTCTCGATCCAAACAAGCAGCCAATCGTGCTCTATGTGGCATTCCCAGTAAGGGATCCGAGTTCCCGACAAGCGATGCACCCGATGAATCGGATCCAATGGCTCCCCTTGGGCAAGTTGGCCCACAATGCGCCGCAACCGTTGAATGTCTTTCCCGCGCTTCTTGCATCTTTTCAAGTCCTTTCTATACCTTCTAGTGCGAACGATCTGGCGCATCAATCGTTCCATTCGGCTTCCATGTCATCAAGACTTTCATACTCCACCAGTCCTTCCCCAGTCTCCGCCTGACGCATGGCTTCGCGCATCTCCTTATTCGGGATCTTGACCGCAAACGGCATGCCGTGGAACTGGGACACCTGGTCATAGAACATATTGATCGCTTCCTCCGGCGACAAGCCGAGGCCCGAAAAGATGCTTTCCACCTCCTTTTTGAGCTCCGGGTCGACGCAAGCGCGGATGTTGGCGGTTTTGCTATCCATCCGACCCTCCAAACGTTCCAAATGGTTCCGAGGCGGGAAAGTATAACCGGAGAGGGATTCCTGTCAATTGCGGTTTCCGGCGCTGCCGCAAGCCCGCCCGCCCCGGCGCGCCGTAAAATACCCGCACCCCCATGCCCCGCCTGTTCCGCTCCCTGGCCGCCACCGCGGCGATGACCGCGCTGTCGCGGCTGCTCGGCTACGCCCGCGACGCGGCCATTTTCATCTTCGTCAGCAACGCCCACGGCGCGCTGGACGCCTTCTTCGTCGCTTTCCGCATCCCCAACTTCCTGCGCCGGCTGTCCGCCGAGGGCGCCTTCTCCCAAGCCTTCGTGCCGGTGTTCGTCGAGACCCGCGAACGGCGCCCCGAAGACCTGCGCCCGCTGGTCGACGCCGCCGCCGGCGCGCTCGGCGCGATCCTGCTCGGCGTCACCGCCGTCGGCGTGCTGGCCGCGCCGCTGTTGATCTGGGCCTTCGCGCCGGGCTTCGGCCTCGCCGGCGACGGCCGCGCCGCGCTCGCCGCCGACCTGCTGCGCCTGACCTTCCCGTACGTACTGTTCATCTCGCTCACCGCCATGGCCGGCGGCATGCTCAACGCCGTCGGCCGCTTCGCGCTGCCGGCGGTCACCCCGGCGCTGCTCAACCTCGCGCTGATCGCGGCCGTGCTGTGGGGCGCGCCCCTGTTCGACGAGCCGGCCTACGCGCTCGGCTGGGGCGTGCTCGCCGCCGGCGTCCTGCAGCTCGCGCTGCAGCTGCCCTGGCTGTGGCGCGCGGGACTGCTGCCGCGCCCGCGCCTCGACTGGCGGCAGGCCGGGCTGCGCCGCGTCGCCAAGCTGATGCTGCCGGCGCTGTTCGGCTCCTCGGTGGTGCAGGTCAACCTGCTGTTCGACACCCTGGTGGCCTCGTTCCTCGCGGTCGGCAGCGTCAGCTGGCTGTACCTGTCGGACCGCTTCGTCGAGCTGCCGCTGGCGCTGGTCGGCGTCTCGGTCGGCACCGTGCTGCTGCCGCGGCTGTCCGAGTGCCGCGCCCGCGCCGACGGCGCGGGCTTCCGCGACGCGCTCGAGTGGGGCGCGCGCGTCGGCGGCGCGGTCGCGCTGCCGGCCGCCGCCGGGCTGGCGCTGCTCGCCGAGCCGGTGCTCGCCGCCCTGCTGCACTACCGCGAGTTCTCGCTGCACGACGCGCGCATGGCCGGGCTGTCGCTGGCCGCCTTCGCGCTCGGCCTGCCGGCGTTCGTCGCGGTCAAGGTGCTGGCGCCCGGCTTCTTCGCCCGCCAGGACACCCGCGCGCCGGTGCGCGCCGGGGTGCTCGCCATGCTCGCCAACATGGCGCTGACCGTCGCCGGCGTGCTCGCCTGGCTCGGCTTGGGCTGGGACGGCCCGCACGCGGCGCTGGCCCTCGCCACCGCGCTCGCCGCCTACTTGAACGCCGGCCTGCTGTACCGCTGGCTGGCCGCGGGCGGGCACTACGCCGCGGGGCCCGGCACCCGGCGGCTGCTGCTGCGCGCCGCCGCCGCGACCGCGCTGATGGCGGCGGTGCTGTGGCCGCTGATCCCGCCGCTCGCCGCCTGGAGCGGCATGGGCTTCGGCGCGCGCCTGGCGCTGCTGCTCGGGCTGATCGCGCTGGGCGCGGCGGTGTACGCCGCGGCGCTGTGGCTGCTCGGCGCGCGCCCGCGCGACCTGCGGCTGGCGGCCGCCGAGCCCGCGCCGTGAGCCTGCCGCTGCCGGACTGGGCGCGCTTCGGCCGCGCGCGCGCGCTCGCCTTGGGCGGCGGCCCCGCGTGCGGGCCCGCGGCGGTGACGGTCGGCGCCTTCGACGGCCTGCACCGCGGCCACCGCGCGATCCTCGAGCGGGCGCTGGCGGTCGCCGCCGAGCGCGGCCTGGAGTCGGCGCTGCTGACCTTCGCGCCGTCGCCGCGCGAGTTCTTCCGCGGCGCGGCGGAAGCGCCGCGCTGCCATGCGCTGCTCGACCTGAGCCTCGAGCTCGAGCGCGCGTTCCCGGCGCTGGACCACCTGCTGGTGCTGCCGTTCGACCAACACCTCGCCGCCACCGCGGCCGAGGACTTCGCCGACGCCGCGCTGCGCGACGGCCTGCAGGCGCGCTTCCTCATCGTCGGCGGGGACTTCCGCTTCGGCCGGGACCGCGCGGGCGGCGCGGACCTGCTCCGCGCGCGGGCCGCCGCCTGGGGCTGCGGCTTCGAGACCGCGCCGACGGTGCGCCTCGACGGCGAGCGCGTCAGCAGCACCCGGGCGCGCGCAGCGCTCGCGGCCGGGGACTTCGCGCTGGCCGAGCGCCTGCTCGGCCGGCCGTACTCCCTCTGCGCCGAAGTGGCCGCGGGCGACCGGCGCGGGCGCGAGCTGGGCTTCCCCACCGCCAACCTGGACTTCCCGCACCACCCCGCGCTGCGCGGGGTGTTCGCGGTCGAGGCGCGGCTCCGCGGCGGCGAAGACCCGGCCGGCGCCTGGACGCCCGGCGTCGCCAACATCGGCACCCGCCCGACGGTGGACGGCCTGCGGCTGCGGCTGGAGGTGCACCTGCTCGGCTTCGACGGCGACCTGTACGGCCGGTTCCTGGAGACGCGCTTCCTCCGGCGCCTGCGCGGGGAGCAGAAGTTCGCCTCGGTCGACGAACTGCGCGCGCAGATCGCGCGCGACACGGAAGAGGCCCGTGCGTTCTTGGCCGGTTTGTAAGCAATATCAAGCTTCGGCAAAACGCCGCATTCCAACTAGAGGATCGCGGCTTTCATTTCGCCCCAGTCCCGCCCCGTCTCATCAGGACCGCTGAACAACAAAACACCTAAGTGCCGTCGCGCTCAGCGCCCTGCGATGGCGTAATACGGATGCGGCTTCCGTAGATTACTCTGACCCGATCACCGATCGTCAGCAAGTTTATGCTTCTTTGCACCACAGTAATGAGTGCCCCATTCGTCGTCTCAACCACGTACTTTTTGAGCGCTAGCGCTGTGTTGCTAGAAATCAGGTCGGCACTGACGATTACGCCGCTTACAGATCTTTTCGCCTCTCCCACCGAGCCGACAGAATAACTGTCTGGCGAAGTGTTCCCGCATCCCGCTAGCGGGATGACGAGAGCAACCGCAAAATACAGGCTCTTGAAGTGCCTAGTCATGACGGCTTCGCCGGAAACATCGGCCGGCCCAAGTCGATGGTTTCAGCCTCCTGCAGGAACAACGTTATGTTGTTCTGGACCGCTCGATTAATACTTTCGAGCGCACGCACAACTCCGAGGAAAGCGTAATCAGCGGGCGTAGTGCCCGCAGAAGTAATATCTTTCGTGTAAATGATGTCGCCATTGGATCGATCAATTACTTCATAACGAGCAGCAGCATCCGTAGTCATGGAAAAGCCCGCATTAGGAGCATCCAGCATCAACACTTTGACTGCAATTGACACTTTCTTGGACCCGTCATCACGGAAAATCAAGGTGCGGTCCAAGGCTTCTTGCAAAGCGGTATGCCATGTAGAAGTGATCGAACTGCCGCCATCGTTGTCGACAAAACTCCAATCGATATCTCCCGTTTGCTCGTCAGGCCGGGCAATTTGGACGGTAAGGGATTTAACTTCGGCGTCCAGCGGACTGTTCGACGGTCCGGTGTTTGGAACGCTGAAGTTAAGGGGAGGCAATTGAGAACAGCCGCCAAGCACGATGGCTGCTGCAACAACGGACAGTGCGCGACGCATGGTATTAGCCCTCTGGAACAAAGAAAGAATAGCGCGGCAGTGTAACACAAGGTGTCCGCGCACCTGCACGAAGCCCGAGTCGCACACCAGCATAGCCGTTTCCACCCTAGCTGGGACGCGGAACACAGCCGTCGCTGTGACTCCCCGCAACCGCCCGAACCCCGGCAAACAAGCCGCCCCGATGGCGGGCGGACGGCCCGGCCGACCCCGCCGCCAACTGCGCTATGATGGGAGCGCCTTTCCCAACCCCTGCACTGGCCGCTTGAGCTTTTAATGCTCGTCGCAGGAACGCGAAAGGCGGCGGCTTTCCGAGTGCGGCCCTTTGCGGTCGGCACGTTGCGAGTCAGTCGCCTCTCCGGCCGGCAGCCGCGGTGCCGGCCGGGGAACTTCGCCGCCCGCGCAAACCCGGAGACCCCGCCATGAAGTACATCCCGACCCGCCGCGTCGCCACGCATCCCGGAGTGTTCCTGCGCGATCAAATCGAGGAGCTCGGTCTGTCCGTGCATGGCCTAGCACGGGACCTCGGACTACCCGCGACGCGACTGCATGAAATCGTGCGCCAGCGCCGCGGCGTGTCGGCGGAAACCGCCATCGCGCTCGGCGAGTACTTCGGCCAGACCGCGGTGTTCTGGCTCAACGCCCAGCTGCTCCACGATCTGTCCAAGGCCTTGACGACCCGCGGCGAGGCGATCCGCGCGCGCGTGCGCCGCCGCGCCGAAATCCCGGCGCCCGCCTGAGCGCCGCCGCGCGGCGGCGGGCCCGGCCCATAGGCGATAATGACGCGGCCCCGGCGCCCGCGCGGCGCGGGGGCGCCGCCATGTCCGACGACCCCAAACGCTACCGGCCCACGCTCAACCTGCCGCGGACCGACTTCCCGATGCGCGCCCGGCTGCCCGAGCGCGAGCCGGAGCGCCTGAAGCATTGGGCCGAAATCGGCCTCGAGGCCCGCCTGCGCGAGGCCCGCAAGGGCCGCCCGCGCTTCGTGCTGCACGACGGCCCGCCCTACGCCAACGGCGCCATCCACATCGGCCACGCGGTCAACAAGATCCTCAAGGACATCGTCGTGCGCTCGCGCACGCTCGACGGCATGGACGCGCCGTACCGCCCGGGCTGGGACTGCCACGGCCTGCCGATCGAGCTGCAGATCGAGAAGACCCTGCCGGCGGCGAAGCGCGCCGACGGCCGCGCCTTCCGCGCCGCCTGCCGGACGTTCGCCGCGGCGCAGCTCGAGCGCCAGCGCGAAGACTTCATCCGCCTCGGCGTCGGCGGGCGCTGGGACGAGCCCTACCGCACCATGGACTTCCGCGCCGAGGCCGACACCGTGCGCGCGCTCGGCGCGCTGCTCGAGGCGGGCCACCTCTACCGCGGCCGCAAGCCGGTGTACTGGTGCGCCGACTGCGGCTCGGCGCTGGCCGAGGCGGAGGTGGAGTACGAGGAGCGCGTCTCGACCGCGGTCGACGTCCGCTTCGACGCCGCCGACGGGCGCCTGGCGGAGGCCTTCGGGCTGGACCCGCAGACGCCGATCGCGGTCGCCATCTGGACCACCACTCCCTGGACCCTGGTCGCCAACGAAGCGGTCTGCCTGCACCCGGAGTTCGAGTACGCGCTGGCGCGCCGCGGCGAGCAGCTGCTGGTGACGGCGGCCGCGCTGCGCGGCGCGTTCTGCGCGCGCGCCGGGGCCGCGCCCGAGGACCGCCCGGGCGTGCCGGGCGCGCGGCTCGCCGGGCTGGCGCTGGCGCACCCGTTCCTGGACCGGCGCGTGCCGCTGCTCGCCGCCGGCCACGTCACCGCCGAGGAGGGCACCGGCTGCGTGCACACCGCGCCCGCGCACGGCCCGGAGGACTTCGCGGTGGGCGAGGCGCACGGCCTGCCGGCCGCCTGCCCGGTCGGGGCGGACGGCCGCTTCGCGGCGGACGCGCCGGACTGGGTCGCGGGGCTGGCGCTCGACGCGGCCACGCCGGCGGTGGTCGAGCGGCTCGGGCGCGGCGGGGCGCTGCTGGCCAAGCGCGGCCACCGGCACAGCTACCCGCACTGCTGGCGCCACCGGACGCCGCTGTTCTTCCGCACCGCGGCGCAATGGTTCGTGCGCCTGGACGACGGCCTGCGCGAGCGGGCGCTGGCGGCCGCGGCCGCGGTCGACTGGCGCCCCGGCTGGGGCGCCGCGCGCATGCGCGGCATGCTGGAGTCGCGCCCGGACTGGTGCGTCAGCCGCCAGCGCGCCTGGGGCACGCCGATCCCGCTGTTCTGGCGCCGCGGCGGCGGCGAGCTGCACCCGGACACGCCGGCGCTGCTGGAGCGGGTCGCCGAACGCATCGAGCAAGGTGGCATCGACGCCTGGTTCGACCTCGACCCGGAGGAGCTGCTGGGCGGCGACGCCGCCGACTACGTGAAGTCCCCGGACACGCTCGACGTGTGGTTCGATTCCGGCTGCACCCACCGCACCGTGCTGGACGCCGACCCGGCGCTCGGCCCGCCCCCCGCCGACCTCTACCTGGAGGGCTCCGACCAGCACCGCGGCTGGTTCCAGTCCTCGCTGCTGACCGCCGCCGCGCTCGGCGGCCGCGCCCCCTACCGGGCGGCGCTGACGCACGGCTTCGTGGTCGACGCCGACGGCCGCAAGATGGCCAAGTCGCGCGGCAACGTGGTCGAGCCGCAGCGGGTGGTCGACCGCCTGGGCGCGGACGTGCTGCGGCTGTGGGTGGCGGGCGCCGACACCAGCGCCGAGCTCGCGGTGTCGGACGAGATCCTGGACCGCACCGCCGAGGCCTACCGCCGCATCCGCAACACCGCGCGCTACCTGCTCGGCTGCCTCGCCGACTTCGACCCGGCGCGGCACGCGGTCGCGCCGGACGCCATGCCCGCGCTCGACCAGTGGATCCTCGCCGAGGCGCTGCGGGTCGACGCGGCCGTGCGCGCCGCCTGCCGCGAGTACGAGTTCCACCGCGCGGCGCAGCGCCTGCATGCGTTCTGCGCCGCCGAGCTCGGCAGCCTGTACCTCGACATCACCAAGGACCGCAGCTACACGCTGCCGGCCGAGCACCCGGCGCGGCGCAGCGCGCAGACCGTCATGCACGCGCTGGCCGAGGCGCTGGCGCGCTGGCTGGCGCCGCTGTGCCCGTTCACCGCCGACGAGATCTACGAGCGCATCCCGGGGCCGCGCCTGGCCTCGGTGCACCTCGAGGAGTGGCACGACCTGGCCGCCCTGCAGCCGGCCGCGCCGGCGCTCGGCGCGGCCGACTGGGCGCGCCTGCTGGAGCTGCGCGCGGCGGCCGCCCGCGTGCTCGAGGGCCTGCGGCGCGACGCCGACCTCGGCGCGCCGCTCAACGCCGAGCTGACCCTGCACGCCCCGGCCGCCGCCGACCGGCGGCTGCTGGACTTCTTCGGCGACGAGCTGCACTTCCTGTTCATCACCTCGGCCGCCGTCGTCGCCGACGCGCCGCCGCCGGGGGCCGCGGTCGAGCGCCTGCCGGGCGGCGGCGAACTGCACGTGCGGGCGGCCGCCTCCGCGCACGCCAAGTGCGACCGCTGCTGGCACCGCCATCCGAGCGTCGGCGGGATCCCGGGCCACCCGCGGCTGTGCGCGCGCTGCCACGGCAACCTCACGGACCGCCCCGAGGCGCGCCGGCATGTTTGAGAACTGGCTCCGGGCGGGGCCGCCGCTGGCCGCGGCGCTGCTCGCCGACCAGGCCTCCAAGCACTGGATGGAGCGCCTGCTCGAGCCCGGCGAGACGCTGGCGCTGGCGCCGTTTTTGGCGCTGCAGCTGGCCTACAACCGCGGCGCCGCGTTCAGCGTCCTGCACGACGCCGGCGGCTGGCAGCGCCCGTTCCTGCTGACGGTGACGCTCATGATCATGGCCTGGCTCGCCTGGTGGACGCACCGGCTGGAGCCGGCGGAGCGCGTCTTCGCCTGGCCGCTGGGGCTGGTGCTCGGCGGCGCCGCCGGCAACCTGCTCGACCGCGCCGCGCACGGCGCGGTGGTCGACTTCGTGGTGCTGCACTGGGGGCGCTGGGCCTGGCCGACCTTCAACCTCGCCGACGCCGCGATCACGGTCGGCGTCGCCGCCCTGCTGTGGCTGGGCCTGCTGCGGCCGGGGCGCGCCTGATGGAGGTCCTGCTCGCCAACCCGCGCGGCTTCTGCGCCGGGGTCGACCGCGCCATCGAGATCGTCGAGCGCGCGCTGGAGCTGTTCGGCGCGCCGGTCTACGTGCGCCACCCGGTGGTGCACAACCGCGCCGTGGTCGAGGGCCTGCGCGCCCGCGGCGCGGTGTTCGTCGAGGAGCTGGAAGAGGTGCCGGCGGGCGCGGTGGCGGTGTTCAGCGCGCACGGCGTCGCGCCGGAGGTCGAGGCGGAGGCGGCGCGCCGCGGCCTGCAGGCGCTCGACGCCACCTGCCCGCTGGTCACCAAGGTGCACCTGGAGGTGCTGCGCTTCGTCCGCGCCGGGCGCCCGGTGGCGCTGATCGGCCACGCCGGCCACCCGGAGGTGGCGGGCACCCTGGGGCGCGGCCGCGCCGCCGGCGGCGCCATGCACCTGGTGGAGAGCGAGGCGGACGCGGAGCGCCTGGCGGTGCCGGCCGCGGCGCCGCTGGCGTACGTCACCCAGACCACGCTGTCGCTGGACGACACGCGGCGCATCGTCGGCGTCCTGGCGCGCCGCTACCCGCGGCTCGAGGGGCCGGCGAAGAGCGACATCTGCTACGCCACGCAGAACCGGCAGAACGCGGCGCGGCGGCTGGCCGCGGCCTGCGGCCGGGTGCTGGTGGTCGGCTCGCCGAACAGCTCCAACTCCAACCGGCTGGTGGAGATCGCGCGCGCCGCGGGCGCGGCGGCGCACCTGATCGACGGCCCGGAGGAGATCCGCGACGAGTGGCTGGAGGCGGCGGACGCGGTCGGCGTCACCGCCGGCGCCTCGGCGCCGGAGAGCCTGGTGCGGGCGGTGGTCGCCCGGCTGCGGGAGCGCGGCGCCCGCGCCGTGCGCGAGCTCCCGGGCGAGGCCGAGCGGGTGGTGTTCCGCCTGCCCCGGGCGCTGCAGCGCGCCGCGCCTCAGGCTTCGAGGACCGCGGCGAAAACGGCGTAGGCCAGAATGGCCAGGCCGATCAGGATGGCGAACAGTCGGTACGGCATGACCGGGACGTCTCCTAGGCTGGTGGAATGAACGGCGGCAATTCTAGCCTATCCGGGGGCGGCGGCGCGTGAGCCACCTGGCGCTGTTCGCCGACGTGCGCGGCCGCCGCTGCCTGGTGGCCGGCGCGGGGCCGGTGGCGGCGCGCAAGATCGAGGCGCTGCTGGCGGCCGGGGCCGCGGTGGTGGTGGTGGCGCCCGAGGCCTGCGAACGGGTGCGCGGGCACGCCGCGGCCGGGCGCCTCGCGCACCACGCGCGGGGCTTCCGGGAGGCGGACCTGGACGGCGCCGCGCTGGCGGTGGCGGCCAGCGGCGACGCCGCGCTCAACGACCGCATCGCCGCCGCCGCCAAGGCGCGCGGCGTCTGGGTCAACGCCGCCCACGACGCCGCGGCCGGCGACGTGCTGCTGCCGTCGGTGCTGCGGCGCGACCCGGTGCAGGTGGCGGTGGCCACCGGCGGCGCCTCGCCGGTGCTCGGCCGGATGCTGCGCAACCGCCTGGAGAGCAGCCTGCCGGCGGGCTACGGGCGCCTGGCGGCGATGGTCGAGGAGTTCCGCGCCCGGGCGCGGGAGGTCTTCCCCGCGCGCCGCGACCGGCGGCGCTTCTGGGAGGCGGCGCTGGCCGGGCCGATCGCCGAGCAGGCGCTGGCCGGGCGCGAGGCGGAGGCGCGCGCCGCGCTCGCGGCCGAGCTCGACGCGGGGCATGTGCCGGGCGCGGGCGAGGTCTACCTGGTGGGCGCGGGGCCCGGCGACCCGGACCTGCTCACGTTCCGCGCGCTGCGGCTGATGCAGCAGGCCGACGCGGTGGTGTACGACCGGCTGGTGTCGAAGCCGATCCTGGCGCTGCTGCGCCAGGACATCGAGAAGATCTACGCCGGCAAGGAGCGCGACCGGCACGCGCTGCCGCAGGAATCGATCAACGCGCTGCTGGCGCGGCTGGCGCGGGAGGGCAAGCGGGTGCTGCGGCTCAAGGGCGGCGACCCGCTGGTGTTCGGCCGCGGCGGCGAGGAGATCGCGAGCCTGATGCAGGAGGGCGTGGCGTTCCAGATCGTGCCCGGCATCACCGCCGCCAACGGCTGCGCCAGCTACGCCGGCATCCCGCTGACCCACCGCGACTGCGCCCAGGCCTGCATCTTCTGCACCGGCCACCTGCAGGACGGCACCGTCGACCTCAACTGGGAGATGCTGGCGCACGCCGGGCAGACGCTGGTGTTCTACATGGGGCTGGCGGGCTGCCCGGTCATCTGCCGGGAGCTGGCCGCGCACGGCCTGGATCCCGCCACCCCGGCCGCGCTGATCACCCGCGGCACCACGCCGGAGCAGCGGGTGCTGGCCGGCACCCTGGCCGACCTGCCGGAGCTGGTGCGGCGCGAGGAGGTGGCGCCGCCGACGCTGATCGTGGTCGGCGAGGTGGTGCGGCTGCGCGAGCGGCTGCGCTGGTTCCACACCGAGGCGGACGTGGCGTCCGGGGCCTGAGCGCGGCGTCTGCTATTCTCTCCCGCCGAGCCGCAACGCCATGCCGCCCCGCCGCGCCGCCAGGAGAGCCCCGCCGGTCAACGTGCGGCCGAACGCGCTGTTCACGTCCGACAACCTGTACGTGCTGAACGGCATGAACAGCGAGAGCGTGGACCTGATCTACCTGGATCCGCCGTTCAATTCCAAGCGCACCTACGAGGCGCCGATGGGCAGCCGCGCCGGCGGCACCAAGTTCAAGGACATCTGGACCTGGCGGGACGTCGACGAGGGCTGTCTGGAGGTCCTGTTCCGCACCTATCCGGTGATGGTGCAGTTCATCGCCACCATCGGCACCATCCACGGCAAGCCGATGATGTCGTACATCACCTACATGGCGATGCGGATCGTGGAGATGCACCGGGTGCTGAAGGACACCGGCAGCCTGTACCTGCACTGCGACCAGACCGCGAGCCACTACCTGAAGCTGATCCTCGACCGGATCTTCGGCAAGAACAACTTCCGCAACGAGATCGTCTGGTGCTACACCGGCCCCAGCAACACCAAGCGGTGGTTCCCGCGCAAACACGACACGGTGCTGTTCTACGCGAAAGACGACCGGAAAGCGGTCTTCCACCCCGACGCGGTGCGCATCCCGTACGTGAAGCTGAACACCGGCCAGACGGGCGGCATCTTCCGGCAGGCGGCGACGCTGGACGAGAAGGGCAAGGTGCCGGAGGACTGGTGGGAGGAGAAGCGCGACAAAATGACTCCGGTGGGGCGCCTGAAGGAAGAGCGCACCGGCTTCAAGACCCAGAAGCCCCTGTCCCTGCTGCGCCGCGTCATCGCGGCGTCCACCGACGAGGGCGGCGTGGTGCTGGATCCGTTCTGCGGCTGCGCCACCACCTGCGTCGCCGCGCAGCAGCTGCACCGGAAATGGATCGGCATCGACATCGAGGAGGAGACCGCCCGCCTGGTCCGCGAGCGCCTGGAGGACGCCAACGGCCTGTTCAACGACTTCGACCACTGGGTCGGCGAGAAGTACCTGCCGCACCGCACCGACGAGGAAGTCGTCGACGTCGGCAAGCCGAAGACCCGGCAGGAAATCCGCGCGCGGCTGTACAAGGAGCAGCGGGGTATGTGCCCGGCATGCAGTCCGCCCCGGGATGTCGACCTGCAGGACATGCACTTGGACCACATCAAGCCGTACAGCAAGGGCGGCGCGAACAGCTACGAGAACTACCAGCTGCTGTGCATGACCTGCAACACCCGCAAGCGGGACCACTCCATGGAGTACCTCTTGGCGCGGAACAAGAAACTGTCCGAGGAAGGCATCAACCGGGTGTACCGGGACATCCACGCGCCGGAGAAGGCCGCGGGCCGGAAGAAAGCCCGCGGCGGCACGGCGGCCTGAGCCGCGGCAGAACGGCCGCCGGGAAACGCGCCCATGCCCGGGCTCCGCCCGCCGCCGGAAACGGACGCCGCAACGGCAGCGGTCGCGCTGTTCACGCTGGGCTACGAGGGCCTGCGGCTGGAGGACTGGCTGGCCCGGCTGCGCGCGCACGCCGTCGCGGCGGTGTGCGACGTGCGGCGCAATCCCGTGAGCCGCAAGCCCGGCTTCTCCCGCCGGAAGCTGGAGGCCGCCCTGCGGCGGGCCGGCATCGAATACATCCCGTTCCCGGAACTCGGCATCGCCGCCGCCGAGCGCGCCGCGGCGGACACCCGGGAAAAGCGGCAGGCCCTGTTCCGCCGCTACCGGCGCGGACTGCCGCGCCGCGCCGGCGGACTGGAGCGGCTGGCGCAAGCCGCGGCGGAACACCGCCGGGTCGCCCTCGCCTGCTTCGAGGCGCGCCCCGAAGACTGCCACCGGCGCTGCCTGAGCGAGGCGCTGGCCGACGCGCACGGCTGGACGGTGCGGCACTTGTGAGCGGGCATAATGGGTTCGCCGCCGCCCACGCTCCGGAGAATCCGATGGCCGTCAAACTGCTGTACCGAACCCCCACCATGGACCAGCCCGACGTATACAAGTTGCCGTCGGACGAAGACGGCAACGTCGAAACCAGCGCATTCATCGCTTGGCTCGAACGCGAGTGGGGCTCCTGCGGGCTGTGCGCGGGCGACTCGTTCACGCTCGCGGCAGATGACTAAGTAGTCCGCCGGACGCCGGCGCCGCCGCCATGTCTTTCCCGCCTTTCCGCAACGCCCTGCTGCTGCTCGGCCTGTGCGCGCCGCTCGCGGCCGAGACCCTGGGCCCGGGCGCGCCCGCGCCGGACTTCCGCCTGCGCGACGCCGAGGGCGCCGAGCGCGCGCTCGGCGACTTCCGCGGCAAGTGGCTGGTGCTGTACTTCTACCCCAAGGACGACACGCCGGGCTGCACCGCGGAAGCTTGCGCGTTCCGCGACGAGCTGGAGATCATCCACCGGCTCGACGCCCGGGTGGTCGGCGTCAGCGTCGACGACGCCGAGAGCCACCGGGCGTTCATCGCCAAGTACGGCCTGCCGTTCCCGCTGCTGTCCGACCCGGACGGCGCGGTCGCCGAACGCTACGGCGCGCGCGGCGGCTTGTTCGGCTTCGTCCTGGCGCGCCGCCACACGTTCCTGATCGATCCCGGCGGCGTGATCCGGCGGATCTGGCGCGAGGTGCGGCCGAAAGACCACGCGAAGGAAGTGATCGCGGCGCTGCGCGGCCTGCGCTGATGCCGGACCGCATCACCCGCGTCACCACCGGCTCCGGCGACGACGGGACGACCGGCGCGGCGGACGGGCAGCGGCTGCCCAAGCACCATCCCCGCATCGAGGCGCTCGGCGCGGTCGACGAGCTCAACAGCCACTTAGGCCTGCTGCGCGCGCAACTGCCGGCGGACGGCGACGCCCGGGAACTGCTCGGCGAAGTCCAGCAGGACCTGTTCGACCTGGGCGCGGAAATCGCGGGCGGGAAATCGACCCGCACCGACGCGGCCGCGGCCGCCCGGCTGGAGGCGCAGACCGAGGCGCGCAACGCCGAGCTGCCGCCGCTCCGGGAATTCGTGCTGCCGGGCGGCGGCGCGGCCGCCGCGCAGTGTCATGTGGCGCGGGCGGTGTGCCGCCGCGCCGAACGGCGGGTCACGGCGCTGGACGGCGCATCCGAAGCGGCGATGGTCTACCTGAACCGCCTGTCGGACCTGCTGTTCGTGCTGGCGCGCGAACTCGCGCGGCACACGCGGGAGCCGGAGCGACTCTGGCGCGGGCCGCGCCCGGCCGGCTGAACCCATGCCGCCCGCAAGCGTGTTCGCCGGCGACCGTGAGCGGAAGGCTCCCCGCGTCGCGTTGCCGAAAGGGCTGAAACCAAACGTCCGCCTGAAGATGGACGGGCTGAAATTCCTCTCCATGCTGCCGGCCGATTCGATTCCGGTCGCGTTCCTCGACCCACAGTACCGCGGCGTGCTGGACAAGCTGGCCTACGGCAACGAGGGAAAGGCTCGAGGCCGGGCACGATGCGCGCTGAAACAGATGCCGGAAGAAACGATCGGCCGCTTCGTGCGCGGCTGCGCGGACGCGCTGACGCCGAGCGGCCACCTGTTCCTGTGGATGGACAAGTTCCATCTCTGCACCGGCTTCTCCGGCTGGCTCGACGACACCCCGCTGGAAGTGGTGGACATGCTGACCTGGAACAAGGATCGGCTCGGCATGGGCTACCGGACGCGCCGCACGTCCGAACACCTGGTGGTGCTGCAGAAAAAGCCGAAACGGGCCAAGGGCGTGTGGCGGAACCGCCGCATCCCGGACGTGTGGCTGGAGCAGGCGCCGCGGAACGGCCACGCGCACGCCAAGCCGGTCGGGCTGCAGGGCGAACTGCTCGAGGCTGTCTCCGATGCGGGCGACCTCGTCATCGACCCCGCCGCCGGCAGCTTCTCGGTGCTGGAGGCCTGCCGGGCGAAGAACCGGAACTTCCTCGGCTGCGACCGGAACGGCTGAGCGCGGGAGCGCTAGAGCCCGAAGCGGATTTCCTCATCCAGCCCCGCGCACATCTCCGGCTCGGGGTCGATCTCGACCACCGCGCCGTCCCGGGCCGTCACCAGCTTGGTGCCGGTCCGATGCGCGACCAAGTGCGCCCGGCGGGCGGCGCGCGCAAACGCGTCCGGCGGCGGCAGCATGCCCGGGGCCAGCAACTTGGAGAGGACGGCCTCGTGCTCTTCCCGGTTCCCCGGCAAGTCCCCGTCGCATTCGACCAGCGCGGCCGGAATGCCGCCGTTGTCGACGTGCTCCCAGTACTCGACCGTCCAGCGGTACAGCTCGCGGAAATTCCGCAGCCCCGCGCGGAACCGGCGCCGAACGACCGCTTCCGGGATGTCGTGCCCGCCCTGGCGCACCCGCAGCCGCACCCTGCGGACCGCCATTTCCGGCGACGGCAGCTCCAGGAAAATCAGCTGCACCACATAGCCGAGCGCGCGCCAGCGCTGGATGCGCGGGACATAGCTCCGGCCCGACAGGGTGGTTTCGAGCGCGAAACTCCGCCCGGCGCGCGCATGCGCGTCCAGTTCCTCCAGCATGAGCCGCCCGGCGCGCGCGTCCGAGGCGGGCGCGCCCGCGGCCGCCAACTCGGCCGCGATCAGGTCCGCGTTGACGAACGGCAGATCCTTCGGCAAGTATTCCCGCGCAAGGGTGGTCTTGCCCGCGCCGTTCGGGCCGGCGATGATGACAACGTTTCCGGGCGGCGCGCTCATGATTCAAACCCGGCGCGGATCATAGCGGACGCCCCCCGCCGCGGTCGCGCCGGCGGGCTATACTCGGCGCGCCATGAACGCAAAGAACGGCATGCCGCCGATCCATCCTGGCTCCATGGTGCGCGACAGCGTCGAGGCCGTGGGCTGGACGATAACCGAATGCGCCGGTCGGCTGGGCGTTGCGCGCAACACGCTTTCGCGGCTGCTGAACGAGCGCATCGGCATCTCGCCGGCGATGGCGCTCGCCCTGGAGCGAATCGGCTGGAGCAACGCCGACCACTGGCTGCGCCTGCAGGCCGCCTACGATCTCGCTCAGGAACGGCTGAAGCAGAAAGCGGCGTGAATCGCGCGTTGTTCGGGCCCGCCTTTCGCGCCGGGGCTATACTCGGCGCGCCATGAATGCGAAGAACGGCATGCCGCCGATCCATCCCGGCGAAATCCTGTCCGAGGAGCTTGCGGAGCTCGGCCTGTCGGCGAACGGTCTCGCTCGGGCGCTGGACGCGCCGCCCGGCCGCATCGCTGCCATCCTGCGCGGCCGGCGGGCCGTCTCGGCCGACACGGCGCTGCGGCTGGCCCGCTTCTTCGGCACGTCGCCGCAGGTGTGGCGGAACCTGCAGGCGGGTTACGAACTGCGCAAGGCCGAAATCCGCGCGGGCGGCAAGATCGCCGCGGCCGCAACGCCGCGGCGCGCGTCCGCGTGAGCGGACTCCGGGGCGAGCCCGCCGCCGTTCCCGGTATACTTGGCGCCCGTCCCGCCGCGCGCGGCACTCCCCCGACCCCATGAGCGAACGCGTCCGCTTCCTGGCCCTGCTCGGTGGGCCGCTGCTGGCGCTGGCCGTCGGCCTCGCGCTGCACCCGCAGCTCGGCGCGGGCGCCGCGGTCACCGGCGCGGTGACCGCGCTGGTGGTGGTCTGGTGGATCTTCGAGCCGATCCCGATCCCCGCCACCTCGCTGCTGCCGCTGGCGCTGCTGCCGCTGTTCGGCGCGGTGCCGGTGGCCAAGGTCTCGGCCGCCTACGGCCACCCGCTGATCCTGCTGCTGCTCGGCGGCTTCATCCTGTCCACCGCGATGGCCGCCTCCGGCGCCCACCGCCGCGTCGCGCTCGGCATGGTGCGGCTGTTCGGGCAGGCCAGCAGCCGGCGGCTGGTGTTCGGCTTCATGGCCGCCGCCGCGCTGCTGTCGATGTGGATCTCCAACACCGCCACCACGCTGATGCTGCTGCCGGTGGCGCTGGCGGTGCTGGAGAAGACCGACGACCCGGACCTGGCCGTGCCGCTGCTGCTCGGCATCGCCTACGCCGCCAGCATCGGCGGCATCGGCACCCCGATCGGCACGCCGCCGAACGTGATCTTCCGCGGCATCTACGAGGAGACCGCCGGCGCCGAGGTGGGCTTCGCCGAGTGGATGGGCTGGGGCGTGCCGGTGGTGCTGGTGCTGCTGCCGCTGGCCGGGCTGTGGCTGACCCGCCGCATCCGCCGCCACGACCCGCACGCGATGCTGCCCGAGGCCGGCGCCTGGACCCCCTGCGAGAAGCGCGTGATGCTCGTGTTCGCGCTCACCGCGCTGGCCTGGGTCACCCGCCGCGAGCCGTTCGGCGGCTGGTCGGCGCTGCTCGATCTGCCGGCCGCCAAGGACTACATGGTCGCGCTGGCGGCGGTGGTGGCGATGTTCCTGATCCCGGACGGCCGCGGCGGCAAGCTGCTCACCTGGGAGACCGCGTCGCAGATCCCCTGGGGCATGCTGCTGCTGTTCGGCTCCGGCATCGCCATCGCCGGCGCGTTCGCCGCCACCGGCCTCAGCACGGCGCTCGGCGCGAGCCTGGGCGCGCTGGCGGCCTGGCACCCGCTGCTGCTGATGGCGGCGATCTGCCTCGCGGTCACTTTCCTCACCGAGACCACCAGCAACACCGCCACCACCACCCTGCTGATGCCGGTGCTGGCGGCGGCCGCCATCGGCGCCGCGATCGACCCGAAGCTGTTCATGGTGCCGGCCGCGATGAGCGCCAGCTGCGCGTTCATGCTGCCGGTGGCGACCGCGCCCAACGTGATCATGTTCTCCACCCGCCGCTTCACCGTCGCCACCATGATCCGCGAGGGCGTGGTGCTGAACTTCATCGGCGTGGCCGTGATCGCCCTGCTGTGCTACCTGCTGATCGCCTGAGCGCGGCGCGCCCGCCGCAGAGAGGAAGGCCCCCATGCCCGCATCCGCCGCCCGCCTGAGCGCCGCCGCCTGCGCCGCGCTGCTCGCCGCGGCCGCGCCCGCCGCCGCCGCGGAGCCCGAGGCGCCCGAGGAGCTGACCGTCACCGCGCGCAAGCACGACCGGGGCGAGACCCAGCAGGACGTGCCGCTCGCGGTCAGCGCCTATTCCGGCGCCGAACTGGAGGCGCGCTTCGCCGACGACCTGAAGGACCTGAGCTTCGCCGCGCCCAACGTGAGCCTCGAGGACGTCGGCACCACCCGCGGCGTCGCCAACTTCACCATCCGCGGCCTCGGCACCAACAGCTCGATCCCGTCCATCGACCCCACCGTCGGCGTGTTCGTCGACGGCGTCTACATGGGCACCACCTTCGGCGTGGTGTACGACTTCTTCGACCTCGAGGGGGTCGAGGTGCTGCGCGGCCCGCAGGGGCTGCTGTTCGGGCGCAACGTGACCGGCGGCGCGGTGCTGCTGAAGACCCGCAAGCCGACCGCCGAGCCGGAGGTGCGGGCGCGCGTCGACGCGGGCCGCGGCCCCGACAACCGGCTCGGCCTCGCGGTCTCGGGCCCGCTGGTCCCGGGCCGGCTCCTCGGCCGCATGACCATGTACCGCCGCGACGACCAGGGCGGCCACACCAACCTCGCCGACGGCGACGACGACTTCGGCGCGTACCGGGTCACCATCCTGCGCCCGGCGCTGACCTGGTATCCCGGCGGCGATTCGGAGCTGACCGTGCGCTTCGAGCGCGGCGTGGTCGACAGCGACGGCCCGCGCGCGCAGAACCGCGGCCTGTACGACCCCGGCGGCTTCGACTTCGCGGTCGACGAGGCCGGCAAGTCCGACGCCGACTGGACGCAGGTGTTCGCCGAGTTCCGCACCAAGGTGGCGCTCGGCGACGGCACCCTCACCAACCTCTTCGGCTGGCGCGAGTTCGGCGGCGAGGCGTACTCGGACATCGACGCCAGCCGCTGGAGCGTGTTCCACGCCGGCGCCCGCACCGAGCAGGAGCAGTACAGCAACGAGCTGCGCTACTTCGGCACGTTCCTGCACCGGTGCGTCGACGTGACCGCCGGCCTGTACTGGTTCGACCAGGACTACGACTACCTGGAGCGGCGCGAGCTGATGCGCGACCCGCACTACCACCCGGCCCGCGACGTGGTGCTGGCCGGCGTCGACTCCGGCGCCGCCGCGCAGACCGGCGCCGCGGTGCGGCAAGCGCTCGCGGCGGACCCCGCGCTGGCGCGGCGGCTGGCGGGCGGCCTGGCCGGCGCGGCGGCGGCCGGCCCCTTGGCGGGCCCCGCGGCCGCGGTCGGCGCGTACCTGGCGGCGCCCGCGTCCGCGCGGGCGCCGACGACGGCGGAATGGCACGCGGTCGCCCAGGCCCTGCCCGCGCTCGGCCTCGAACTGCCGGCGCCGCTGGCGGGCGCGGCGGCGGAGCTCGCCCAGGTCGACGGCCTGCTGCGGCAGCAGCGCGCCGCGCTCGCCGGCCGCACCAGCTGGTTCGACACGACGCTCGGCGGGCGGCAGGACCAGACCAACCGCGGCGCCTTCGCGCACGCCGACGTGCACATCACCGAGCGGCTCACGGCGAGCGGCGGGCTGCGCTACACCTACGAGAAGAAAGAGGCCGACATCGCCACGTTCCGGGCCGAGACCTTCGTCGGCGGGGCCGGCGGCCCCGGCCGGTCCTACCAGCTGCCCGGGGTGTACGAATCGCGCTCGCGCTGCGACTGGGAGACCGGCGTCTGCGAGTGGAACTTCCGCGGCGAGGACAGCTGGACCAGCTGGACGCCGAAGCTCGGCCTGCAGTACCGGCCGGCCGACGGCGTGCACCTGTACGGGCTGTGGACCAAGGGCTTCCGCAGCGGCGGCTACAACTTCCGCCACGCCGACCCGACCCGCGCCCCGGCCGCGCACGACGAGGAGCGCCAGAACGCCTACGAGCTCGGCGCCAAGATCGACTGGCTCGGCGGCCGGGCGCGCACCAACCTGGCGCTGTTCCACAGCAAGGTGCGCAACCTGCAGCGCGAGGTCATCTCCACCCACCCCGAGGCCGGCTCGGTGCAGTTCATCCAGAACGCCGGCGACGCCACCTTCCGCGGCGCCGAGCTCGACGCGCAGCTGCTGCTGGGCGGCGGCCTGCTGCTGACCGCGGCGGTCGGCTACACCGACGGCGAGTACGACCGGGTGCGCGCGGACCTGAACGGCGACGGCGCCGTCGACCGCCGCGACCGCGCGCTGAAGATCCCGCGCCTGACCGAGTGGAACTACGCCCTGGGCCTGCGCCACGAGCGGCCGCTGGACGCCTGGGGCGGGACGCTGAGCGCCCGGCTCGACTTCAGCCACCGCGACGACGCGGCGGCCAGCGACAACAACCGGGGCGGCGGCCTGCGCGAGGCCGACCTGCTCGACGCCGCCCTCCGCTTCACCCGCTTCGACGAGCGCCTCAGCGTCGCCCTGTACGCCCGCAACCTGCTCGACGAGCCGGTCGAGGGCGGCGAGACCATCCTGCCGGCGGCCTTCCCCGGCGGGCCCGCGGCGCCGCTGGCGGCGATGCGCGGCTCCGGCGCCACCTTCACGCCGCTGACCAACGGCGAGCGGCGCTTCGGCCTGCGCGCCAGTTACCGCTACTGAGGCCGGTTTCCCCGGCCCGCCGCCAACCGCGCGGCTGGCAAGCAACCGCTTGATTCTCCGCGGGGTTCCTTCGCGGCGGCGCGTCGAAAACCGGGAGAATGGTAGGATGGCGCCGGCGCCGGCGCCATGACCTCAGCGGCATGAATCCCGACCTGCAGACCTCCTTGGAATCTCCGGTTCTCGGCGGAACGGAAGCGTTCAAGCAGGAGCAGCGGCACCGCAAGCGCGGCTTCCTCGAGGCGCAGAAAAGCACCGGAAAGCTCGACTACAAGCGCTATCTGGGCACCCCGCTCCGCTACGCCGGCGGGAAAAGCCTCGCGGTCGGATACGTCGTGGAACGCCTCCCGGACGGGCTGGAGCGCCTGGTGTCCCCGTTCCTGGGCGGCGGCTCCGTGGAAGTCGCCTGCGCCCGCGAAATCGGCATGGAGGTCGTCGGCTACGACGTGTTCGACATCCTATGCAACTACTGGCGCGTCCAGCTGCGGAATCGCCACGCCCTGTACAAACGGCTGAAACAGTTCCCGCCGACGCGCAAGACGTTCCGCGCCGTGAAAGAGCGCCTGACGGCGCATTGGAACGGCGAGAGCCGCCTGTCGTACTTGGATCTGGCCGCGCATTACTACTTCAACTCCAACACATCCTACGGCCCGCATTTCCTCGGCTGGCCGTCCGACATTTACCTGAACGACGTCCGCTACCGGGGGATGATCGAGAAAGTCCGCGATTTCCGCGCGCCCACGCTCGCGGTGGAGTGCGCCGGCTTCGAGGCGTCGATCCCGAGGCATTCCGGGGATTTCCTGTATTGCGACCCCCCCTATTACCTGGACGAGGGCAAAACCTTCGTCGGCATGTACCCGCACCGGAACTTCCCGATCCACCACAAGGGGTTTCGGCACGATGCGCTCCGCGACCTGCTGCTCGCGCACAAGGGCGGCTTCGTGCTGTCCTACAACGACTGCGAAACCATCCGGGACTGGTACTCCGATTGCGAGATGGACACGCCGACCTGGCAGTACACTTTCGGCCAAGGCGACACGCGGATCGGGGAAAACCGGAAAAACCTCAACGGCGGCTCCTACGTGAAGGCGTCGCACGAGCTCCTGATCTGGAAACACCCCTGATGTCCCCCAAAAGCCGCGGCTCGGGCTCGGGGCAAGCCCGCGCATACCGGCAACAAGGACACGACGACGCGCTCGGGTTCGCGGTGTCCTTGGGGCTGAGCGCGGATTACCGGAACGACCGGCAGGCCAAGAAAGACGTCATCGACCCCTCCGGGGACGCGCACTCCGTCAAGTCCGGCAAGAAGAAGTGGCAGATATTCCTGTACCGGCGGTCCAGATTCGAGACCGACGACGGCTTCCAGGCCTTGAACGGGATCGGCGAACTGCTGATTCACTGCATCGACGTTTTCCCGGCGACCTACGACGCGCACCGCAAAACCGAGGCCGATTCCAAAGAGCGCCTGCGCACCCCGATGCGGGAGCTCAAAGACCGCTTCCAGCGCAAGGCTTTGCTGCGGGCCTTTCTCATGAAAGCGATTTTCAACGGCGGCGAGGTGAACTACCTGACCATCAAGCATGAAGGAAAGTTTCACGTCTACGCCAACCAAGACGTCATTCAAGCCATGGGCCGAGCGTTCACCGTCGAAAACTCCGCCGCCAAAAAATCAGGAGATTTCCCCGAACAGAAAGTGCTGTTCAAGTGCGACGGGAAAAACGTGGGCGAGCTGGAAATGAGGAACGACAGCGAATCCCACTACCGGGAAGTGCGCTTCAACATGCACAAAGACGGCGTCATCGGCCTGCTGCGCGACGGCGGCTTCGAGGTGAAGGAGTATTCGCCGGACGTCCTCGTTTACGGGAGCGCAATCAAGAAATTCGGGAATTGGAACGGCAAGCCGAAGCGGAAACCACGCCGGCGCCGGGCATAGCCGAGCCGGAATTCAAAGCGCGCGCGCCTTTCCTCAGCGCGGCGTCAATTCTCCGCCGCGGCCGCGACGGACTCCCGCGCCGCCGCCGCCAGCTCCCGGCGCTCCCGCCCGGCCGCCGCCAGCGGCGCGCCGATGCGCACCTCCGCCGTCAGGTCGGCCGCGCCCAGCACCCGCAGCACGCTCGGCACCAGCAGGTCGCGGCCCGTGTAGTGCACCTTCGGGTGCACCCCGGCCGGGTGCGGGTAGCGCAGCGCCACCGGCCGCACCGGCCGCCCGGACTCGACCGCGGCCGCGAACAGCCGCGGATAGAAGCGGCCGACCCGGCGGCCGTCGCCGGTGGTGCCCTCCGGGAACACCAGCACGCTCTGCCCGCGGCCGAGCGCGCGCTCGATCTCCTCGACGCTGCGCCGCGCCGCGCCGGCGCGCCCGCGCGCGATGAACAGCGTGCCGCCGGCGCGCGCCAGGCGGCCGACGACCGGCCAGCGGCCGATCTCGGACTTCGACAGGAACACCACCGGCAGCGCCGCGCCCAGCACCAGGATGTCCAGCCAGGAGATGTGGTTGCCGACCGCCAGGCAGGGGCCGCCGCGCCACTCGCCGCGCACCGCCACGCGCACGCCGATGCAGTCCAGCACCCGCCGGTACCAGCCGCGCACGCGCGCGTCCGCCGCCGCGTCCGGCGGCGACGCGGTCAGCGCCGCGATGTGCCGCGCGTCGCCGCGGCGCAGCGCCCAGGCGAGCAGCCCGAGCAATCGGGCGGCGCGGCGCAGGACGCGCCACGCGCTCCTCACGCCCGCTCCAGCCAATCGCGCCACGCGCCGAAGTCGCGCAGCGGCTCGGCGCAGGCGGTCCCGGTGCAGACGTAGGCGGCGGCGCCGGACTCGGGCGCGGGCTTCGCGGCCAGCGCCTCGGGCAGGCCGGCGGCGTCCGCCGGCGCCGCGAAGCAGGGCGCCCGCCCGCGGACCTCCGCCCGCCAGCGCGCCAGCTCCTCCCCCGCGCCGCGCAGCACCGCGTGCGGCGCGGGCTCCTCCACCGCGCGCCGCGCCTGCAGGAAGCGCGCGTGCTCGACCGGCGCGCGCGCCGCGGCGCCGCGCGCCGCGCCCAGGATCCGCTCCGCCGCCGCGACCCACTCGCCGCGCCCGAGCAGGAAGCCGAGCCGCGCCAGGCACTCGCAGGCCACCGCCGCGCCCGCCGGGGTCACGTCGTCGGCCAGCAGCCGCGGCCGCGCCAGCAGCTCCTCGTGGTCGTGCGCGGTGAAGTACAGCCCGCCTTCGCCGTCCTCGAAGTGCGCGAGGATCGCCGCCGCCAGCTCCTCGGCGAACGCCAGGTCGGCCGCGTCCCAGCGCGCCTCCAGCAGCAGCAGCACGGCCTCCAGCGCGAACGCGTAGTCGTCCAGGTAGCCGGCGAGCGCGGCGCGGCCCCGGCTGCAGCTGGCGTGCAGGCGGCCGCCGTCCCACAGCCGCCCGCGCAGGTGCGCGAACGCGGCCTGCGCCGCCTCCAGCCACGCCGGCTCGCCGAGCAGCTCGGCGGCCCGCGCCAGGCCGCTGACCATCAGCGCGTTCCAGGCGGTGAGCATCTTGTCGTCGAGGCCCGGCCGGACGCGCGCCGCGCGCGCCTCCAGCAGCTTCGGCAAGGCGGCGTCGAACGCCGCGCGCAGCTCTTCCGCCGGGCGGCCGAAGCGCGCCGCGGCCTCGTCCAGGCTGCGGAAAGCGTGCAGGTGCCAGCGGCCCTCGAAGTTGGCCTCCCGGTCGAGGCCGTAGCGGAACGCGAACGCCGCGTAGTCGGCCGCCGGCAGCAGCGCCTCGACCTCGGCCGGGGTCCACAGGTAGAAGCGCCCCTCCTCGCCCTCGGAGTCGGCGTCGAGGCTGGAGTAGAAGCCGCCGGAGCCGTCCTGCAGCTCGCGGGTCACGAACGACGCGATGCCGGCCGCCGCCGCGCCGAGCGCGGGCTGCTCGAGCGCCGCCGCGGCCTCGGCGTACAGCGGCAGCAGCAGCGCCTGGTCGTAGAGCATCTTCTCGAAGTGCGGGATCATCCACTGCGCGTCCACCGAGTAGCGGTAGAAGCCGCCGCCGGCGTGGTCCTGCAGGCCGCCCTCGGCCATGCGCTCGAGGGTGTGCGCCGCCATGTGCCGGGCGCGGGCGTCGTCCTGCGCGAGCAGCCAGCGCAGCTGCGTCGGCCGCGGGAACTTGGGCGCGTCGCCGAAGCCGCCCTGGCGCGGGTCGAACTGCCGCGCCAGCGCCTCGACCGCGCCGGCCTCGAGGTCCGCCGGCCAGTCGGCGGCGGCCGGCGGCGCGTACAGGTCCTGCAGCGCGCGGCGCACGGATTCGTTCTGCTCGGCGAGCTCGCCGGCATGCCCGGCGTACCACTCCGCCAGGCGCTCGAGCAGGTCCGGGAACGCCGGCAGGCCGTGGCGCGGCTCCGGCGGGAAGTAGGTGCCGCCGAAGAACGGCGCGCGCTCCGCCGGGGTGAGGAACATGGTCAGCGGCCAGCCGCCGCCGCGGCGGGTGAGCAGCATCTGCGCGGTCTGGTAGATCTTGTCGAGGTCCGGGCGCTCCTCGCGGTCGACCTTGACGTTGACGTAGCGGCGGTTCATGATCGCCGCGGTGGCCTCGTCCTCGAACGATTCGTGCGCCATCACGTGGCACCAGTGGCAGGCCGCGTAGCCGATCGACAGCAGGATCGGGCGGCCGGACTCGCGCGCGAGCGTCAGCGCCTCCTCGTCCCAAGGGTGCCAGTCGACCGGATTGCCGGCGTGCTGCCGCAGGTACGGGCTGGAGGAATCGGCGAGGCGGTTGGGCATGGACGGGGCCGGGAGTGCCGAATTATAGCGGCGCGGTATAGAATGCCCCGCAGGACGAGAGCCGAACAGCGCGGCGGCGCAGGCCCGCTTCCATGAAGACTTCCCCGAGCCCCGGCGGAAAACCCCCGCGCGAAGCCGCGACCCCGGCGGCCGGCGAAACCCGCACGCCCGCGCCGCCCGCCGAGGAGCGCCCGCATGACCCTGCCCGCGCCGCGCCCGCGCCGGACGGCCTCAACCTGCTGGTCAAGGAAGGCTGGCTGAAGCCGGGCATCGATCTCGACATCGACGACAGGAACGCGCTGTACGACCGGTTCGACGAAGACGAAGATCAGCCGGGCGAATATCGCCCCTGATACACTATTTCGGCGAGCCGCCGCCCCGATGTTTCCCGATGTGCTGAAATCCGCCGGAGAACGGCGGCCAAACTGGCCGCATCGGGTTGTCAGCGTGCGGCAAGAAAGCTTATTCCCTGCAAACAGGCCGGATGGCGGCGGATTTGTCCCTCATATTCCGGGAAATATGATAGACAAAATCATTTGTCCCTCATATTTCGGGAAATATGATAGGCAACGCCGTTTGTCCCTCAATGTGATAGACAAAATCATTTGTCTATCATATTTCGCCGAATATGATAGGCAACGCCGTTTGTCTATCACGTATGATAGACAAAATCATTTGTCTATCATATTTCGCCGAATATGATAGGCAAACCCGTTTGTGGCTCACGTACGAGCAACAAAATGATTTGCTGCTCATATTTCGGCAAATATGAGCAGCAACGCCGTTTGTGGCTCACGTACGAGCAGCAAAATGATTTGCTGCTCATATTTCAGCAAATATGGGCAGCAAATCCCGAAAAGGAACTGGTGCCCGCACGCGCCGGATTCTCGGGATTCCGGGGGTATCTGCCTGAAATAGGAGCATTTTTCCGCCCCGTCGGGGGCCGCGGCTCCGGCCGGCCCAAGGATCGAAGTCTTCGGCCTGCTCCACGAAAACCTCTGGCGCGGCCCGTTTCGGCGCGGCGGCGCCTGCTTCCTGCCCGCCGCTCCCCGCCGCGGCAACCAATCCGCCCCGTCCGCCATGCTGCTTGACTGGGATCCCGTCGCGCTCGCCTTGGGGCCGGTGCAGATCCACTGGTACGGCCTGATGTACCTGGCCGGCTTCGCCGGCTTCCTGTGGCTCGGCCTGATCCACGCCCGCCGCCCGCACACCTCGCTCGCGCCCGAGCAGGTCGCCGACCTGCTGTTCTACGGCGCCCTCGGCGCCATCGCCGGCGGCCGGCTCGGCTCGATGCTGTTTTACTACCCCGGGCGGCTGCTCGCCGACCCGCTGAGCGCGCTGTACATCTGGGAGGGCGGCATGAGCTTCCACGGCGGCCTGCTCGGCGTGCTCGCCGCGGTCTGGCTGTGGCAGCGCGGCAGGCGGCCCGGCTGGGTCGAGGCCGTCGATTTCGCCGCGCCCATGGTGCCGGTCGGGCTGTTCTTCGGCCGCATCGGCAACTTCATCAACGGCGAGCTCTGGGGGGCGCGCACCGACCTGCCCTGGGGCGTGGTGTTCCCGGCCGCCGGGCCCGAGCCGCGCCACCCGTCGCAGCTCTACGAAGCCGCGCTCGAGGGCCTGCTGCTGTTCGCCTTCCTGTGGTGGTTCGCGTCGAAGCCGCGCCCCGCGGGCGCCGTCGCCGCGGCGTTCGCGCTCGGCTACGCGGCCGTGCGCTTCGCGGTCGAGTTCGTGCGCCTGCCGGACGCGCACCTGGGCTACCTCGCCTTCGGCTGGCTGACCATGGGCCAGCTGCTGTGCCTGCCGCTGGCGGCCGCCGGCCTCGCTTTCGCCTGGCACGCCCGGCGCCGGCCGTGACCCCCTACCTCGACCTGCTGGCGCACGTGCTGGAGCGCGGCGCCGACCGCGACGACCGCACCGGGGTCGGCACCCGCTCGGTGTTCGGCCGCCAGAACCGCTACGACCTGGCCGCGGGCTTCCCGCTGCTGACCACCAAGAAGCTGCACCTCAAGTCCATCATCCACGAGCTGCTGTGGTTCCTGCGCGGCGAGACCCGGGTGCAGCCGCTGCAGGCCGCGGGCGTCACCATCTGGGACGAATGGGCCGACGAGCGCGGCGAGCTGGGGCCGGTGTACGGCGCGCAATGGCGCAGCTGGCCGGGCGCGGACGGCCGGAAGCACGACCAGATCGCGGCGCTGCTTAAAGGGCTGCGCGAAGAGCCGCACTCCCGCCGCCACCTGGTGTGCGCCTGGAACGTCGCCGAGCTCGACCGCATGGCGCTGGCGCCCTGCCACGTGCTGTTCCAGTTCTACGTGGCGGACGGCCGGCTGTCCTGCCAGCTCTACCAGCGCAGCGCCGACCTGTTCCTGGGCGTGCCGTTCAACATCGCCTCCTACGCGCTGCTGACCATGATGGTGGCGCAGGTCTGCGGCCTGCGGCCCGGGGAGTTCGTGCACACCTTCGGCGACGTGCACCTGTACCGCAACCACTTCGAGCAGGCGCGCGAGCAGTTGAAGCGGGCGCCGCGCCCGCTGCCAGCGATGCGGCTGAACCCGGAGGTGACGGATTTGTTCGCGTTCGCCTACGAGGACTTCGCGCTCGAGGGCTACGACCCGCACCCGCACATCGCGGCGCCGGTGGCGGCCTGAGGGAGTACACTGGCAGACCGGTCCCGCGGCCACCGCGGACCTACGGATGACTTTCGCAACAGCGGCGACAGGCGAAGATATGAACAGCGGCAGATACGTTCAAGCGGGATCGCGCTGGTTCGACCAACAACCCGTGCCGAATACCGACTTTGGCACACTGGCTAAGCGTCTGTGGAGGATGCATATCAGGGCCGAAGACGCGGATGACCCGGAGGCGGCACTGAAAAGACAGGCGTTGCTGGCGCCGGACGGGAACGGCGCCATGCGCGCAACGGTCGCTGGAATTCTCCTATGCTCGGAGCATCCTGAGAAGCATCTGCCCAACGCCCGCATCACGGCCACCCGCCACCGCGGCCCGAACCGCGAGTCCGACTTGCTCGACGCGCAGGAAATCACCGGCCCCGTGGATCGGCAAATCGCCGCGGCAATGGATTTCGTGATCCGCAACATGTCCGCGGCGAAGCGCAAGTCGTCCACGCGGGTCGACCTCCCCCAGTACAGGGAACGCGCGGTGCTTGAAGCTCTGGTCAACGCGGCGGCCCACCGCGATTACAGCATACGCGAAAATGGCATCCGCCTGTCCATGTACTCGAACCGTTTGGAAATACGATCCCCTGGAAACCTGCCGGGCAGCCTGACGGTGGAAAATATGGACGTGCGGCAGGCGGAACGCAACGGAGCCTTGGTCGCCGCGTTGGGCCAGATGCGGGCGCGCGACATCCCGGGCGCCGGAGAGCGTGCGCATCTGATGGAGCGGCGCGGCGACGGAGTGCGCACCATCCGAAACGAAACTCGGAAACTTTGCGGTCGGCCGCCTATCTACGATCTCATCGACAACACCGACCTGTGGCTGGTGATCCCGTCCGCCCCACAGAAGCAACGCCCCGTGCAGTCCACCATTATGGTTCATGACGGCGACGCGGAACTGGAGGGGGTGGACGTGCTCGCCTTGTTTCCCGACCACACTTGGCAACGCGCGACTACGGACGCGCAAGGTCATGCCCGCCTGAACCTTCATTTCGACCGTCTGGCGATGACCGTCTTCGCCGCCGCGCCGAACTATGCGGCCTGCATCAAACGCGATTGGATTCCGGCGGAGCAGCACTCCCTCGTCCTGAAAATGAATCCGCTGCCAGACGGCGACACCGTAATCTTCTCGGAGACCGCAGGCGCTCTGCCGGGACTCAAAGGCCGATTAAATCTGATCCGGGATTCGCTTGACCGGACCTATCTGCACGCCTCCAACCTCGCCATCAACCAAGGCCGGGCACAACCCGTGCATTTTCTTCTAGGTGAGGAACTCCGCCTCACGGATGCCGCCGGCAATGAGCGGTGGGTGCGCTTCATCGCCATTGAGGGCGACTCGGCTCTGGTAGAATATCGCTCGCAACCACGTTCCGTGCCCGAATAAATGCCAAAAATGACCCAAATAAAGCCGAGAGCGGCGGACTTTTACCCCCCCCCCCCATTTAAGGGGTGAGCGACGAATATTTGGGGGATTCCCCAGAATTCCAGCAACAGCAACGTTGGTCGTTGGGCTGTTAATTCCAGCACCGGTCCTTTCCGGCAACTCCTGCACGGCGACCGTCACTCCTGATGGCGGAAGCGCGGGTTCCGCAACTGCTGTCGCATGTTCGTCGCCAGGCGCAGCCGAAAGAACTTCGGGCGCAACTGAAGGTGCTTTCACTTTCCCTGTTTTTGCCGACAACGACAACTTGTCCTTCCGCCTCCAAAACGACGGCGTTGATGGCTCCGGACGCGACGCGAACTTCGTTCTGGGCGGAAATTTTGCCGGCGATCTGACAGTTTTCGCCAGCGCGGATGCTTCCATCTCAGCACCCGCCTCCGCTCTGTCTGGCCTGCTCGCTTGGCACAGGGGCGCGGGCACCGTGAGCGTCACTTCAGCGGCCGACATCACTGCCGGTAACGGCGGAAACGCCGGTAACGGCGTGTCGGGATGGGCCAGCGGCGATGGAGATGTGAATGTTGCCGCGACCGGCGGCACGATCCGCACCGCGAGCACATTCGGCAGAGGCGTGTTCGGTTTTCACACTGGCACGGGCGGCGTGTCTGTGACTTCGGCCGCCGACATCACCATAGGCGGCCAAGTCGCGCACGGTGTGATGGGGTGGATCATTAACGAAAACAGCCGCGGCACCGTGACCGTCGACGTAAGCGGCGGCACCATTCGCACAACGAGCACGGCAAGAGCGGACGTATACGGCAGTGCCGGGAACGGCTGGAGCGGCGGGCCTGACGGCATCGACGACTTCACCGACTCTCTGGGCGTCCTTGGCTGGACGCAGGGTCTAGGCGCAGTTGTTGTCCGGTCGCAAGCCGACATACATACCGCGGGCACGAGTTCGGAAGGAGTTGTCGGCCATATCAGCAACGCCCGAAATGCGGCGACTCTGACGGTCGATGCTGGAGGCGCGATCACCACCAAGGGGGATCTTGCCAGTGGCGTATGGGGCTATCACAGCGGCACCGGCACGGTCACGCTCTCCTCGGATGCCAACATCACCACCAGCGGGCAGACTGCACAAGGAGTCAGCGGCACGATCACCAATGCGCGGTCGTCTGGAAATCTGACCATAAGCGCGAGCGGCACAATACGGACGACCGGCACCGCTACCGCCGACCTGCACGCGGGCTCGCTCGCTGATGCGTTCGGTCTTCGACCCACCGCGGTCCTCGCTCCGCCGGACGGCCGGGGCGACCCAACGAACTCCAATGGCATCTTGGGCCTGCAGGAGGGCTTGGGGGAGCTTTCCGTCACGTCGTCCGCCAACATCGCCACTGCGGGCATCGAGTCCGACGGCATCGAGAGTTGGATCAGCAATGCCGGCAACAACCAGTCCCTGTCCGTGCAGGCCGCTGGCGGAACCATCGCCACCTCCGGTGACCGGTCCCACGGGATCTACGCGCGCCACGACGGCTCATCCGGCGCCGTAAATGTCCATTCATCGGCGGAAATCGTTACACGCGGTGCCGGGTCGCATGGCATCTACGCCCGCGTCGATGCCGGCGCTGGCCCGATAAATATCCAAGTGCGCGGCGGCTCCATACAAGCTTTCGGCGCTGGCTCGCACGGCGTGCTGGCGCACTACGCAGGCAGTGATGCAACCTCCATCACCATCTCCGAGGAGGCAAACGTTGAAGCCCGCGGCGATGGCGCCAGCGCCGTGCTGGCCCGCGGCGGCGCCATCGACACTGCCACCGGAAAACTCCGGCAGACGATCATCGTGAACGGCAGAGTTGCCGCCAGTGCAGGCGCGGACGGTGTACGTACGGATGGCGGCACCGTGGTGATCGGCCCGAACGGCATCATCGAAGCGCTTGACTCCGAAAGCACCGCGATCGTGTCGACTGCCGCATCGCCGGCGGACACGACCATCGTGCTCAAGCCCGGCGCGCCACTCGACACCCGGCTCCAAGGCGACATAACGAACATCCCCAAGAGCGGCATAATCATTGAGGCCCAAGACGGCAGCATGCGGAGCCTGCAGAACGTATTCACTGCGCGCTCCGCCGTCTACGAAGTGCTGCCGCAGGCGCTGCTAGACTTTCCTAGTCCCCGGCGGCATGCGACGGCAAGCACACAGCGCGGTCTCTGGGCCAAAATGGCGTATGCGGACGGCAAGCGGGATGCCGGCCATTCCAGCGCAGCCGCCGAATTCGATCACAAGCGCTGGGTTTTCGAGGCCGGCGCGGACTTGGCCGAATGGAAGATCGGCAACGGCATGTTGCGCGCCGGACTGAGTGCGCACGTTCTGGACGGCGATGCCGATGTTTCTTCGTTGACCGGATCCGGCAACATCGAAACTCAGGGCCAGGGCGTCGGGCTGTACGCCGCTTTCCGCTCGGAGAGCGACCTGTACGCGAACGCGCAGTTGCGCTTCACGCGCTTCGAGAGCGATCTCGATTTTTCGGATGCGGGCCCGTCCATTGAGAACTTGGATGCCGACGCGTATTCGTTCGCGGCGGAAACCGGGCTGGCGCTACAAGAATGGAGTGGCAGGACTCTGACGGTACGGGCGCGAGCTTCTTACGCAAATGTCGACATCGACGCGTTCGCAGACCGGACAAGCCTAACGCAGATGAACTCGAGCGACGCGGACAGTTTCAAGGTCGGCGCGGGGCTGGTGCTGCGGCGCTCCGACGGCATCTATGCTTCGCTGGATCTGGATCACGAATTCGACGGTGATACCGAAGTGGCCGGAGAAGGCAACGTGCTGAAGCGGAAGCCCCGAGACACCTGGGGGCGGGCTGCGGTCGGCGGCAAATACGAGTGGGGAAGCGGGCGCTACGAACTGTCCGGCGCGCTCAACTACGCCGTCAGCCTGACCGGCTCGAGCAACGACTTCAGCGGCAACGTCAATCTGCGCATGAATTTTTGATCGCGCCGGGCGAGAAGGCGCATCGGTTAAAGTGCGCGGACGAATACGCCCGCGCCTGCCGTGATCGTCACCCTCGTCCTCGCCGTCGCCCGCAACCGCGTCATCGGCCGCGGCGGCAGCCTGCCTTGGCGGCTGCCGGACGACCTGAAGAACTTCCGCCGCCTCACCATGGGCAAGCCGGTGCTCATGGGCCGGCGCACCTGGGAATCGCTGCCGCGCAAGCTCGACGGCCGCCATTGCATCGTGCTGTCCGGCCGGCCGCTGGACGGCGACTGCGAAACCGCGCCCGACCCCGACGCGGCGCTCGCGCTGTGCGCCGGCGCGCCGGAGGTCATGGCGATCGGCGGCGCGCGCGTGTTCGAAGCGCTGTGGCCGCGCGCGCGGCGGCTGTGCCTGACTTCCATCGAGGCCGAGGTCGACGGCGACGCGTTCCTGCCGGACTCCTGTGTCCTGCCGCAGAACGCGCCGGTGCGCGAGGAGCTCCACCCGGCCGACGGCCGGCACGCCTACGCGTTCAAGTATCAGGAATTCGAGCTCGGCCGCGACCGCTGCTGACACGGCACCCGGAACGCCTGCGGCGCCTCCGGGTCCAGCCGCAGCGCGGTCAGCCCGCCCCCCCACACGCAGCCGGTGTCGATGCCCCACGCGTTGGTGCCCGCGTGGTAGCCCAGCGTCGACCAGTGGCCGAACACGATGCGCACATCGCGGGCGCGCCGCTCCGGCGCCTCGAACCACGGCCGCAGGCCGTCCGGCTGTCGGCCCGGGGCGCTCTTGCAGTCCAGCTCCAGCCGCCCCGCCGCGTCCAGGTAGCGCATGCGCGTGAACGCGTTGACCAGGAAGCGCAGCCGCTTATGGCCCGCCAGCGACTCGCGCCAGCGCCGCGGCTTGGGGCCGTACAGCTTGTGGATCTCCCGCGCCCAGGCGTCGCCGCGCAGGAACGCCTCCAGTTCGCCCGCGAGCTCCAGCGCGCGCGGCAGCGACCACGGCGGCAGCAGCCCCGCGTGCACCATCGCGTAGCCCAGTTCCGGGTCGTGATGCAGCACCGGGCGATGCCGCAGCCACTCGATCAATTCGCCGCGGTCGGGCGCGGCCAGCACCGCGTGCAGCTGGTGCTCGGAACGCACCGGCGCGCCGGCCGCCAGCGCCAGCAGGGTGACGTCGTGGTTGCCGAGCGTGCACACCGCGCGATCGCCCAGGCCGCGGAAGAAGCGCAGCGTCTCGAGCGACCGCGGGCCGCGGTTGACCAGGTCGCCGACGCACCACAGCGCGTCGCGGCCGCGGTCGAAGCCGACCCGCTCCAGCAACGCCTGCAGCTCGTCCAGGCAGCCCTGGACGTCGCCCACGGCGTACACCGTCATCGGCGGCTCAGTGCAGGGAGTGCGGCGTCGACAGGGTGAAGGCGGGGATCTCGGCGTCGAAGGCGGTGCCGTCGTCGCCCAGCATGTGGTAGGTGCCCTGCATCGAGCCGACCGGGGTCTGCAGCACGGTGCCGGAGGTGTAGCGGAACACCTCGCCCGGCGCCAGGTGCGGCTGCTGCCCGACCACGCCCTCGCCGTGCACCTCCTGCCGGTTCTCGGTGGCGTCGTGGATGATCCAGTGGCGGCTGATCAGGCGCGCCGGCAACTTGCCGGTGTTGGTGATGGTGATGGTGTAGGCGAACACGTAGCGCCCGTCCTCCGGCTCGGACTGCCCCGGCAGGTACTGGGTCTCCACCTGGACCTCGATGCTGTAGCCGGACATGGGGATTCGGAATGGGAACGCGGCGCGGTGCGGCAATTATACTTCGCCGCCGGCGGCCGCCCGCAGGCGCAGGAACTCCGCCACCGACAGCGTCTCGGCGCGCCGCCCCGGGTCGACCCCGGCCGCGTCCCAGGCCGCGGCCGGCAACTCCGGCAGGTTGTTGCGCAGGGTCTTGCGCCGGGAAGCGAACGCGCGCGCCACCAGCCGCTCGAAGCCGGGCAGCTCGGCCGCGCCGAGCGCGGGCCGCGGCCGCGGCGCGAGCCGCAACACGCTCGAGGTCACTTTCGGCGGCGGGTCGAAGCATTCCGGCCCCAGGTCGAACAGCGGCTCCGCGGTCAGCAGCAGCTGCGCCAGCACCGACAGCCGCCCGCGCGCCGGGTCGCCGGGCGGCGCCGCGAGGCGCCGGGCCACCTCGCGCTGCACCATCACCGTGAGGTCGGCGACCCGCGCGCCGAGCCGCATCCAGCGCAGCAGCAGCGGAGTCGCCACCGCGTACGGCAGGTTGCCGATCAGGCGGAAGCCCGCGGGGCAATCGGACAGGTCCTCCGCGAGCGCGTCGGCGCAGCGGATCTCGACGTGCGCCCGGTCCGCGAACTCCCGCCGCAGCGCCGCCGCCAGCCGCGGATCCTTCTCGAGCGCGAGCAGCCGCTCCGCCGCGGCCGCGAGGCCGCGCGTCAGCGCGCCGCGCCCGGGCCCGATCTCGACCACCATGCCGGGCCGCGCCCCCAGCGCCGCGATCATCGCCGCGGCGCGCTCCGCGTCGACCAGGAAGTGCTGCCCGAGCGGCGGCCGGCTCACGGCGCGCGGCGCCAGCGCGTCTCGGCGCCGCAGCGCAGCTCCTCGAGCGTCATCTCGACCGCGCCGCGGCCGGGGAAGGAGGCGTCCAGCCAGCCGCGCTTCATCGCCTCGTACACCGGCCCGGCGGCGTGGTAGGCGAGCGCGCCCTGCAGCTGCCAAGCGCGCCGCGGCGGCGCCAGCACCACCAGCGCGCCGGCGGAGCCGGCGTCGATGTTGGCGCGCGTGCGCTGCATGGCGTTGTCGGCCACCACCACCCGCGCCGCCGCCTCGTCCAGGTGCAGGCACAGCGCCCAGATCACGTTCGGCCGGCCGTCCGCGCCGGCGGTGGCGAACGCCGCCAGCGGCTGGCGCTCGCGCCACGCCGCCAGGAACTCCGCCGGCAGCGGCGGCATGCCCATCAGGCCGCCCGCGCCCGCGGCGCCGCGCGGCGCGCCTGCGCCGCGGCCTCCTCGACCGCCGCGAACCAGCTGCCCGGGTCGGCGCGGCCGGTGCCCGCCAGCGCCAGCGCGGTGCCGTGGTCGACCGAAGTGCGCGGGTAGGGCAGCCCCAGGGTGGTGTTGACCGCCCGCCCGAAGCCCAGCGCCTTCAGCGCCGGCAGGCCCTGGTCGTGGTACATGGCGAGCACGGCGTCGACGCCGCCGCGGTCGGCGAACGCGGTGTCCGCCGGAACCGGCCCCTCGATCCGCTCGCCGCGGGCGCGGCAGGCCGCCGCCGCGGGCGCGATGACGTCGAGCTCCTCCCGGCCCAGGTGCCCGCCCTCGCCCGCGTGCGGGTTGAGGCCCAGCACCCGCACCCGCGGCCGCGCCAGGCCGAAGCGCGTCCGCAGGCCGTCGCACAGCACCGCCAGCGTCCGCTCGAGCCGCTCGCGGGTCAGCGCCGCCGGCACCGCGGCCAGCGGCAGGTGGGTGGTGGCGAGCGCCACCCGCAGCCCGGGCGCCGCGAGCAGCATCACCGGCCAGGCGCCGGCCTGCCGCGCCAGGTATTCGGTGTGGCCGCGGAAGTCGAAGCCGGCGTCGAGCAGCGAACGCTTCTGCACCGGCCCGGTCGCCAGCGCGTCGCATTCGCCGTCCAGGCAGGCGCGCCCGGCGGCCTCGAGGCAGTCGAGCACGTAGCGCGCGTGGGCGGGATCGGCGACGCCGGCGCGGACGGGCGCGCCTTGCGGCAGCGGCACCGCGCGCACCTCCAGCGCGTCCGCCGGCTCCGGCGCGGCCGGGTCGTGCGCGGCCAGGCGCAGCTCGAGCCCCAGTTCCGCCGCGCGCGCGCGCAGCAGGTCCGGGTCGGCGAACAGCACGCAGCGCCCGGGCCGCGCGCGCCCGGCCAGCAGCGCCGCCAGGTCCGGGCCGATGCCGCCCGGCTCGCCCGGCGTCAGCGCCAGCCGCGGCCTAGGCGTCGGCGCCATGGAGCAGGATGCGGATGTAGGCGTTCTCGCGCAGCCGCCGCAGCCACAGCTCGATGGCCTCGCCGGCGCGCCCGCGCGCCAGGTGGTTGAGGGCGCGCTGGCGCAGCGTCTGCGCGGTCTCGTCGACCTCGCGGCGCTCCTCGACCTGCGCCAGGTGCCAGCCGAAGCGGGTGCGGAACGGCGCGCCGACGGCGCCCGGGGCGAGCCGGCCGAGCTGCTCCTCGAACGCCGGGTCGAGCTCGCCCGGCGAGCGCCAGCCGAGGTCGCCGCCGTCCACCGCCGAGGCGGTGTCGTCGGAGTGCGAGCGCGCCAGGTCCGCGAACGCCTCCCCGGCCGCGACGCGCTCGCGCAGCGCGGCCAGCCGGGCGCGCGCCTCGTCGTCGTCGATCATGGCGTTGGGGCGCAGCAGGATGTGCCGGGCGCGGGTCTGCCGCACCGTCACCCGCGCGCCGCCCTCGCGCGCGTCCAGGTGGAACAGGTGGAAGCCGCTGGAGCTGCGCAGCGCGCCGGTGGTGCCGCCCACCTCCAGCGCCGGCACCTCCTCCGCCGCGACCGCCGGCAGCTCGGCCGCGGTGCGCCAGCCCAGGTCGCCGCCGGACAGCGCGTTGCGGCCGTCGGACTCGGCCACCGCGAGGCCCGCGAACGGCTCGCCCGCGAGCGCCCGCGCGCGCAGCGCCTCGGCGCGGGCCCGCGCCCGCTCCACCCCCCGCGGGCCGGACTGCCGCGGCACCGCCACCAGGAGGTGGCGCAGCCGGTAGCGGACGTCCTCGTGCAGCCGGTCCCCGTGCAGGCGCAGGAAGTGGTCGATGTCGGCCTCGGTGACCTGCACCAGGCGGCGCGATTCGAGCTGCTGCAGGCGCTGCGTCAGCAGCTGCTCGCGGATGTACGCGCGGAAGCTCCGGTAGCGGATGCCGCCGCGCTCGACCTCGCGCCGGAACGCCTCCGGCGACAGCCGGTTGCGCGCCGCCAGCTCCGCCAGGTGGCGGTCGACCTCCGCCGCCGGCAGCTCCAGCCCGCGGCGCTCGGCCTGGCCGAGCTGCAGCCGCCCCGCCACCATGTAGTCCAGCACCTGCGCCAGCAGCTCGTCCCGGGGCGGCGGCGCGGTGCGCGCTTGGCGCAGCTGCTTCTCGATGATGCGCGCGCGCTGCTCCAGCTCGCGCGCGGTGACGATGTCGTCGTCGACCACCGCCACCACCCGGTCGAGCAGCTCCTGCGCGGACGCGCCGCCGGCCGCCAGCAGCAGCGGCAGGGCGCGGATCAGTGCGGCCACGCCGAGCGCCCGTCCAGTTCGCGGCGCAGGCGCGCCGCGGGGTTCTCGCCGATGCCGCCCAAGCCGTGCAGGCGCAGCTGCAGCAGCACGCGCGTCTCGCGGTCCTCGCCCGGGCGCGCGTCGCCGCGCCGCACCCGCCACGCGCCGATGCCGACGGTCATGCAGCAGCCGCGGTACTCGAGCGCGGCCAGCAATTCCAGATCGCGCTCCGCGCGCAGGTCGCGGCGGTAGCGCGCCGCCAGCCGCCAGCCGCCGCCGAGCGGCACGAGCGCATGCGCGGACGCCTGCTCCAGTTCCCCGGCGCGGCGCAGGTAGCGCAGCTGCGCCTGGCGCTCGCCGGCGCGCCAGCGCAGCAGGTGCGACGCCCACGGCGTGTCGGCGCCGGCGCGGTCCGGGTCGCGGCGCAGGCCGGCGCGCAGCAGCCACGCCGGCGCCGGCCGGTAGTCGAGCTGCCCGGCCCAGGCCGAGCGCGCGGGCCGCCCGGGCTCCTCCGGGTCGGGGTCGCGGAAGTGCCAGACGCGGCCGAGCTGCGCCTGCAGCTTCAATTCTCCGGTGGCCGGGTCGTGCAGCCGGGTGGCGACGCCGGCGGCCAGCCGGTCGGCGCCGGGCCGCCGGTCCAGCCCGGCGTGGCGCTCGGCGCGGAACAGCGCGTCGTAGTCCGGCTCGCGCGCGCGGCTGTCGAAGCGCGGCAGCGCCGACTCGTCGCGGCGCTGGCGGTTCAGGTAGAACAGGCGCGGCTCCAGGGTGTGCAGCGCGCCGGCCGCGGTGCGGCGCTCGAAGCGCAGGCGCGCGTCCAGGCTCGCGGTGCGCGCGGTGCGGGTCGGCGAGCGCTCGGCGGGCCCCGGCCCGGCGCCGGCCGGGCGCAGCCGGTAGCGGGTGTGGCGGAAGCCGAGCTTGGGCGTCAGCTCCCAGCCCGCGCCGCGCAGCGGGCGCGCGACGCCGACTCCGAGCATGTGCCGCTCGCCCTCGACCGCGACCTCCGGCGCGTCGCCGCGGAAGGCGTCGCCGGCGTACTCCGAGGTCACTATCAGCCCGCGCCAGGGCGCCGCGGCGCGCGCCCGCGCGCGCGGCAGCCGGTCCCAGGTCTCGCCGTGCCCGCCGAGCGGCTCGGAACCCGCCAGCCCGAGCTCCGCGCGCCAGTCTGCGCCGCGCCAGGCCACGCGCGCCGCCTGCCGCAGCCGGGTGGCCGATTCCCCGTGCAGCCCGGAGGAGAAGTCGCTCAGGTAGTCGCGGTCGGACAGGTGGGTGTAGCGGACCCGGGCGTCCCAGCCGCCGTCCGCGGCCCGCGCCCGGTGGCGCCAGTGCAGCAGGTGGCGCTCGTCATCGGCCTCGCGGTCGTCGACCGCCGCGGCGCGCAGTTCGCCGCCGCCGCGGCGCGCGCGGTAGCGCGCGCGCGCCTCCAGCATCGGCCCGCGCCGGCGCATGGCGCGCGGCGTCAGCGTCAGGTCGTAGTGCGGCGCGAGGTTGAAGTAGTACGGCAGCGCCAGCGAGTAGCCCAAGTTGTCGGAGGTCCCGAGCTCGGGCGCGAGCCAGCCGCTGCGGCGGGCGTCGCCGACCGGGAACGCCAGCCACGGCAGCGCCAGCACCGGCGCGCCGCCCAGGTGCAGCACCGCGCCGCGGGCCTCGCCCTCGCCCGCCGCCGGATCGATCGCGATCGTCTCGGCCTGCAGCCGCCAGGCCGGGTCGGCCGGGGCGCAGGTGGTGTAGGTCGCGTCCTCGACGCTGAGCGCGCCGTCGGCATGGCGGACCAGCCGCGCCGCATGCCCGGCGGCGGCGCCGGCGCGGTAGCGCGCGTCGGCGAGCTCCGCCTCGCCCGTGCCGTAGTCGATTTCGGCCCGGGGCGCCTCCAGGCGCACGCCGGGGCCGCTCAGCCGCGCCGCGCCCTCGAGCCGGGCGCGCTCGCGCCCGGCGTCGATCTTGACCCGCTCGGCCGCGCCGCGCCAGGCGCCGCGGCGCAGGCGGGCGTCGCCCTCGAGCCGCAGCAGGTCGCCGTCGCGCGTCATCGCGGCCGCCTCCAGCTCCAGCTCCCCGGAGCCCGCCGCGGCCGCGGCCGGCTCCGCCGGCGCGCCGCAGGCCGCGGGCTCGAGCGGCGCCGGCGCGGGCAGGTCCGCCGCGGCGGCCGGCGGGACGGCGGCCGCGAGCAGCAGGCCGGCGGGCCAGAGGGCGGTTCGGAACTTCTTCACGTCGCGGGCATCCAAGCGGCGGACGGGCGGCGCCCGGCCGCCGGGGACGGCATCCATTAGAGTATAAAGTAGTTGCCGCGCGGATTCGCCCGCCCCGCCCCCGCCATGCCCCCGCAATTCGCCGTCCTGGCCGCCCGCCTCCGACGCCTGCTGTCGCGCCAGGCGGTCGCCGCGGCCGCGGCCCTCGCGGGCCTGACGCTGGCCGCGTTCGCCCTGCTGGCGAGCGCGCCGATGCCGCAGCCGGAGCTGCGCGAGCTGCCGGCGCTGACGGTGACGGCGATGACCGTCCGCCGCGGCGACGTGACGCCGACGGCCGCGTACACCGGCCGGCTGCAGCCGCGGCGCCGCGCCGAGCTGCGCTTCGAGGTCAGCGGGCGGCTGGCCGAGCGCCGCGCCGAGCCCGGCATGGAGGTCCGCGCCGGCGACGTGCTGCTGGTGCTCGACGACCGGGACTTCCGCGACGCCGCGCGCACCGCCCGCGCCGAGCGCGAACTGGAGGCCGGCCGCATCGAGCGCGACCGCCGGCGGCTGGCGCAGGCCGAGCGCCGCCGCGACCTGCAGCGCCGCGAGGTCGAGCGCAGCCGCGCCCTGGCCCTGGGCGAGCGCGCGCTGCTGTCGCAGTCCGCGCTGGCCGCCGCCGAGCAGGCCCTGGCCGAACTCGAGTCCGCGGTCGCCGCGCTGGCGCACGAGGTGGAGGCCGCGGACGCCCGCATCGCCGTGGCCGAGGCGCGCGCCGCCCGCGCCGAGCGCGACCTGGCGCGCACCCGCCTGACCGCGCCGTTCGACGGCCGCGTCAACGCGGTCGCCGCCGAGGTCGGCGACCGCATCACCGACGCGCGCATGGCGGCCGAGCTGGTGGACGTGGCCGCGCTCGACTTCTACGTCGAGGTCGACGGCGACGCCGCGGCCGCGCTGGCGCTGGGCCAGGAACTGCCGGTCGCGGCCGGCGGCCGCGACCACGCCGGGCGGCTGGTGGCGCTGCAGGCCGACCCCGACCCGCGCACCTTCACCCACGCGGTGCGCGTGCGCATCCCCGGCGCCGCCGCGCTGCCCGGGCAGCTGGCGCGCACCCGCATCCCGCTGCCGACCCTGCGCGGGGTCTGGGCGGTGCCGGTGACGGCGGTGCGCGTGGACGCCGCCGGCCAGGCGGTGTTCCGCATCGACGGCGAGCGCCTGGAGCGGCTGCCGGCGACGCCCGGGGCGCGGGTCGGCGACCGCCTGGTGATCGAGGCCGCGCTGCGCGAGGGCGACCGCATCGTCGCCGCCGACGCGGCCGCGATGGACCCGCGCCGGCGGGTGCGGGTGCGGACGGAGGCGGAAGCGGAGGCGGAGGCGCCGTGATCCGCTTCTCGCTCGACAACCCGCTGCTGGTCAACCTGACGCTGGCGCTGGTGGTGGTGCTCGGCCTGATCGGCTGGCACGCCATGCCGCAGGAGATGTTCCCGACCTTCGCCCGCGACGCGATCACCGTCTCCACCGTCTTCGAGGGCGCCTCGCCGGAGGAGATCGAGCGCCAGATCACCACCCCGGTCGAGGAGGCGCTGGACGGCCTGGCCGACATCGATTCGGTCACCTCGACCTCGCAGGAGGGCCTGTCGACGGTGCGCTACAAGCTGCTCGAGGGCGCCGACCCGGACGAGCTGCTGCGCGAGATGCGCACCCTGGTCGACGCCATCGACGACTTCCCGGTCGACGCCGACACGCCGCAGATCGCGCGCGGCAAGCACTACATCCCGGTGATCAGCGTGGCGCTGCACGGCGACGCGCCGCTGCCGCTGCTGTACGACCGCGCCGAGCGGCTGCGCCGCGAGCTGCTGCAGCTGCCGGGCGTGTCCGGGGTCGGACTGGTCGGCAAGCGCGACCGCGAGCTGTGGGTGGAGGTCGACCCGCATGCGCTGGCGGCGCGCGGCGTGACCCTGGAAGAGGTGCGCGCCGCGCTGCGCGGCAACCTGCGCGACACGCCGAGCGGCACCATCCGCTCCGGCGAGGGCGACATCCTGCTGCGCGGGCGCGCCGCCGACACGGCGGCGGCGATCGAGGCCATCGCGGTGCGCAGCAACGCGCGCGGCGGGCAGCTGCGCCTCGGCGAGCTGGCAACGGTGTCGGCGCGGCTGGAGGAGGCCGCGACCCTGGGCCGCTTCAACGGCGCGCCGTCGGTCAACCTGAGCGTGTCCAAGAGCGCGCGCGCCTCCACCTACGAGGTGCGCGACCGGGTGCGCGCGCTGCTCGACGATTTCGCCCTGCCGCCGGGGGTCGCCGCCAGCCTGTTCGCCGACATGTCGGCGCCGATCGAGACCCGCATCAACACGGTGCAGTCCTCCGGCGTGGTGGCGCTGGTGCTGCTGCTGTTCTCGCTGTACTTCCTGCTCAACTTCCGCATGGCGCTGATCACCGCGCTCGGCATCCCGGTGGCCATGCTCACCGCGGTCATCGTCATGGCGCTGCTCGGCTACAGCATCAACCTGGTGAGCATGTTCGCCTTCCTGGTGGTGCTGGGGCTGGTGGTGGACGACGCCATCATCATCTCCGAGAACATCTACCGCCACATGGAGGCCGGGCGCGAGGCGCACGAGGCCGCGCACATCGGCGCGCGCGAGGTGATGTGGCCGGTGCTGGCCTCGATCTGCACCTCGGTCGCCGCCTTCATCCCGATGTTCGGCATCACCGGCCTGATCGGCAAGTTCGTCGAGGTGATCCCGGTGGTGGTCACGGCGGCGCTGCTCGGCTCGCTGCTGGAGGCGTTCCTGATCCTGCCCTCGCACGCCGCCGAGGTGCTGCGCCTGCGCCCGGCCGACCGCGCCCGGGCGCGCTGGCGGGCGTTCCTCGACCGCTACCGGGCGGTGCTCGCCTGGAGCGCCGAGCGCCGCTACCTGGTCGCCGCGCTGGCCTTCGGCGCGCTGCTGGTGACCCTGGCCTGGCTGGCCACGCGCCTGCCCTACACCCAGTTCAGCGACATCGAGCTGGGCGAGTTCATCATCGACGTCGAGGCGCCCAACACCTACGGCCTGGACGACGCGCACGCGCTGGCGCGGCGCATCGAGCGCATCATCTTCGCCACGGTGCGCCCGGACGAGCTCGACAGCGTGCAGACCAACGTCGGCGTCTCGCTGATCGACTTCTCGCGCTACCGCCTCGGCAGCCACTACGTGCAGTTCTCGGTCAACCTGACCCCGGCCGCGCCGGACGGCTTCCTCGAGACCTACGTCAACCCGCTGCTGCGCCTGGAGCTGCGCGCCGCGGGCGAGCGCGAGCGCGGCACCGCGGCGATCATGGCCGAGCTGCGCGAGGCGCTGAAGGCGGTGCCCGGGGTGCGGCGCCTGGCGGTGCAGCGCCCGCAGGCGGGCCCGGCCGGGGCCGACGTCGAGGTCGGCGTGGTCGGCCCGGAGCTGGACGGCATCCGCGCCCACGCCGAGGCGGTGCGCGACTACCTGGCGCGGCTGCCCGGGGTGGAGGACGCGCGCCACGACCTCGACCCCGGCAAGGTCGAGTACCAGTACGCGCTGAACGCGCGCGGGCGCGAGCTCGGCCTGACCCAGACCGCGCTCGGCGCCGCGGTGCGCACCGGCTACCAGGGCGACAAGGTGCTGTACGTGAGCCAGGGCGACGAGCGGGTGCCGGTGCGGCTGCTGTACCCGCCGGCGCTGCGCCGCGACGCGGCCGGCTTCGCGCGGCTGCCGGTGACCACCGCCGCCGGGGTGGTGTACCTGGACGAGGTGGCCGACATCCGCGCCGTCCGCGGCCTGGCCACGGTGCACCGGCGCGACGGCGAGCGCATGGCCACGATCACCGCCGACCTCGACGCCGAGACCTCGGCCGGCGCGGTGGCGGCGCTGCTCGACCGCGAGTTCGGCGACCGCTTCGAGCGGCTGCCCGGCTACCGCATGATGCACCTCGGGGCGAAGCGCGAATCGCGCACCGCGGTGGCCGACATGCTGCGCGCGGTGGTGGTGGCGCTGGCCATCATCTTCTTCATCCTGGCGGCGCTGTTCCGCTCGCTGCTCGACCCGCTGGTGGTGATGGCGGCGATCCCGTACGCGCTGATCGGGGTGGTGGTCGGCCACGCCGCGGCCGGCATCCACCTGCAGTTCCTGTCGCTGATCGGCCTGCTGGCGCTGTCCGGGGTGGTGGTCAACGACTCGCTGATCCTGATCAACTTCGTCAAGCAGCTGCGCGCCGCCGGCCACGACCGCATGGAGGCGCTGCTGGAGGGCAGCCGCGCCCGCTTCCGGCCGATCTTCCTGACCACCATCACCACCTTCCTCGGCGTGTCGCCGCTGATCTTCTTCGCCAGCGGGCAGACCCGCTTCCTGATGCCGATGGCCATCAGCCTCGGCTTCGGGCTGCTGTTCGCCACCGCGGTCATCCTGCTGGTGGTGCCCTGCTTCTACCTGATCGCCGACGACCTGCGCGCCTGGACGGCGGCGCGCGCCGCCCGCCTGCCGCTGCCGTGGCGCCAGCCCGCCTGAGCGCCGCGGCCCTGGCGGCGCTGCTGCTGGCGGCGCCGGGGGCGCCGGCCGCCGAGGACGATTTCCCGCGCGCGCGCGCCGCGGTGCGCCTGGCGCTGGCCCAGGCCGGCGACGCCGCGCTGGCCGCCCAGGAGCGCCACTTCCCCGAGCACTACGACGCCATGGTCGGCCTGCTGGTCGCGTACGAGCGCGGCGGGCGCTCGGAAGAGTCGCGGCGGGCGCTGGCGGCGGCGGCGCTGCGCCACTGGGAGCGCTACAACGAGCTGGTGCGCCGGGGCGACCCGGCCGACTGGCGCGGCCTGCTCGAGCGGCGGCGGGAGCTGTTCGCGCTGATCGCGCGCCGCGACGGCGCGGCGCTGTGCCGCGCCTACGAGCTCGAGGGCGCGCCGGCGCTGGCGCGGTCCGGGCGCGCCGAGTACCGCGCCCCGGTCGACGCCTACGCCGCGGCGTTCATCGAAGCCGCGGCGCGCGCGCGCGCCGCGCCGCGGCCGCAGGCGGACGCGGACGACGGGGATTTCGCGCGGCTGCGCGCGGCGATGGAGGCGCGCGGCGCGGGGCCGGCGCGGCTCGCGGCGCTGCGCCCGGAGCTGGAGGCCGCGCCGGAGTTCTGCGCGGCGATGCTCGACGCGCTGGACGCCGCGCTGGCGATGGACCCGGCGCGGGCGGCGGCGCTGTGGCGCTTCCTGGTGACGCGCCCGGGTTCCCGGCCGCCGCCCCCGCCGCCGCCGGAGCAATGATGGGAAAAATGCTCACGCCGCCGGAGGTTTCCCGGGCGAAGGCGCTGGCCGAGATCTGTCATGCGGGCCATGCCGACAAGGCCGGCCGGCCGTACACGGAGCATCTGGAGCGCGTCGCGGAGTCCGTCGGGCGCCATGCGGAGGAGGCCGCGGTCGCGTACCTGCACGACATCGTGGAGGACACGCCCTGCACGCTGGACCACCTGGTCCGGCTCGGGTTCGACGAGGCTCGGATCGTCCGGCCGGTGGAGATCCTCACGCGCCGGGACGGCGAGACGTACTTCGACTACATCCGGCGCATCGCCGCGTCCGGCGACCGCACCGCGCGGGCGGTCAAGCGGGCGGACCTGCTCGACCACCTGCGCGACACCGCCGCAATTCCTGATGGTTTGGTGAAGCGTTATCGGAAAGCGCTCGCCATGATCGACGAGACCGCCTGAAGCCCTCTACAGCAGCGGCGCGATCACCAGGCTGACGATCGCCATCACGTTGATGAGGATGTTCATCGACGGCCCGGAGGTGTCCTTGAACGGGTCGCCGACAGTGTCGCCGACCACGCAGGCGTGGTGCGCGTCGGAGCCCTTGCCGCCGTAGTGGCCGCGCTCGATGTACTTCTTGGCGTTGTCCCAGGCGCCGCCGGCGTTGGCCATCATCAGCGCCAGCAGCACGCAGCCGAGCAGCGCGCCGCCGAGCATGCCGCCGAGCGCCTCGGCGCCCAGGCCGAAGCCGACCGCCACCGGGGCCAGCACCGCGAGCGCGCCCGGCGGCACCATGCGCCGCAGCGCCGCGCGGGTGGCGATGTCGATGCAGCGCACGTGGTCCGGCCGCGCCTCGCCCGCGAGCAGGCCGGGGATCTCCTTGAACTGGCGGCGGATCTCGCGGATCATGTCGAACGCCGCGTCGCCGACCGCGGTCATGGTCAGGGCCGCGACCAGGAACGGGAAGGTGCCGCCGATGAACAGCCCGGTCAGCACCCGCGGGTCGTTCAGGCGCAGCTCGACGCCGGCGCCGCCGCGGCCGACCTCGGCCAGGAAGGCGGTGATGATGGCCAGCGCGGCGAGCGCCGCGGCGCCGATGGCGAAGCCCTTGCCGATCGCGGCGGTGGTGTTGCCGACCTCGTCCAGGGTATCGGTGACGCGCCGGGTCTCCTCGCCGAGCTCGGCCATCTCGGCGATGCCGCCGGCGTTGTCGGCCACCGGGCCGTAGGCGTCGATGGCCATGGTGATGCCGACCGTGGCCAGCATGCCGACCGCGGCGATGCCGACCCCGTACAGGCCGGCCGCCAGGTGCGCGAAGAAGATGATGGCGGCGATCGACAGCACCGGCACCGCCACCGACAGCATGCCGGCGGACAGGCCGCGGATCATCACCGTGGCGGTGCCGGTCTCGGCCGCGGCGGCGATGCGCCGCACCGGGCGCCCGGCGGTGAAGTGCTCGGTGGTCAGGCCGATGACCACGCCGCCCAGGGCCCCCGCCAGCACCGCGGTCCAGATGCCGGGCGCCAGCGCGAACTCGCGCACCGCGGCCCAGGCCAGCAGGATGAACAGCACCGCCGCGCCGAACGTGCCGGCGCGCAGCGCCGCGTCCGGGCGGGCGCGCACCCGGGCGCGCACCAGCAGGATGCCGCCCAGCGAGCACAGGATGCCGAGCGAGGCCAGCGCCAGCGGCAGGAACATCAGCACCTCGCGCGGGCCCAGCCCGGCGACCGCGGCCGCCGGCAGCGCCGAGGCCAGGGCGATGGTGGCGATGATCGAGCCGCAGTAGGACTCGAAGATGTCCGAGCCCATGCCGGCGACGTCGCCGACGTTGTCGCCGACGTTGTCCGCGATCACGCCGGGGTTGCGCGGGTCGTCCTCGGGGATGCCGGCCTCGAGCTTGCCGACCAGGTCGGAGCCCACGTCCGCGCACTTGGTGTAGATGCCGCCGCCGACGCGGGCGAACAGCGCCACCGAGGAGGCGCCCATGCCGAAGCCGTGGATGACGTGCGCGGTGGCCGGGTCCTGGCCGTAGGCGAGGTACAGCGCGCCGAGCCCGAGCAGGCCCACCGCCGCCACCGTCAGGCCCATCACCGAGCCGCCGAAGAACGCGATCGACAGCGCGGTCGGCGCGCCCGCCATGTTCGCCGCCACCGCGGTGCGGACGTTGGCGCGGGTCGCGGCGTGCATGCCGATCAGGCCGGCGCCGGCCGAGCACACCGCGCCGGTCAGGAACGCCGCCATGGTGTGCACCCCTAAGTCGGACAGCGCGATCGCGACGGCGACGACGGCGGTGAACAGCGCCATCACCGCGTACTCGCGGCGCAGGAACGCCAGCGCGCCCTGCTGGATGGCGAGCGCGACCTCGGCCACGCGGCCGCGGCCGGCGGGATAGCGCAGGATGACGCGGTACAGCGCGAACGCCGCGAGCAGGCCGGCGGCGCCGAACGCGGCCGGCAGATAGGTCAGGGTCGGGTGCACGCGGACTCCGGGAAGCGGGACGGGATGCGCCGGGATCCGGCGCCGCCACTATACCGGATGGGCGGCCTCAGGCGGCGGGCGCGGGCCGCTCCCGCGCCAGCCGCGCGCCGAGCGGCCCGGCCATCCGGGCCGGCAGGACGGCGCAGAGCTCGCCGAGCTCGGCGCGGTCTTCCGGCGGCAGCCACGACACGACCCGGTCGACCTTCTCCTCGAAGCCGACGGAGCCCAAGCCGTCCAGAATCCGCACCGCGTCGCCCGCCAAGGCGCCGGGGGCGACCAGCCGCCAGCGCGGCGCGCGAAGCAGGAACACCGGACGCTTGCCGAAGCGCAGCTCGCGGTCGGGCCCGGACGTCCAGTAACACTCGTCCAGCTGCACCTGCGCGGTGAAGCGGTAACCGTTGGCGAGCGACGCGCTGTGCGGGACGACGATTTCTCCCCTGCGGTCCGCCAGCGCCTTGACCGTCTTCCAGGTGTCGGGCGACCGCATGAACCCGAAAGAAGTCGGAAACGTCCGAACGTAAATGCCCCGGCAAACCCGCATGATTCTTTCCGCGAGGATCAAGCGCGCCAGCGCCCGGCCGACCGCCGCCCGATTGCCTAGGTGCAGCAGCTCGCGCGGAAAGACCGGCGCGCCCTCGGGGCGCGCCTCGGCGTGCTCCATGATTTCTTGCGGCAGGCCGGTCATGATCTGTTCTTCCCGATTTGAACTTGTCCAGTGAGGAATAAGGAGGCGACCCGCCCCATTCTCTAGCCGACTTCATAGTAAGTCAAAACGGAACGGACTGACATAGTACTCCGAACAGGAGCGCTTATGACCAGCACGCGGCTGATCGCGGAACGCCGGGAAACCGGAAACCGGCGCGGCGAAATCGTTCGCGCGCCGGCATACGGAAACGCCCGCCGCCCGCCGGCGGCGAACGCCATGCCTGGAAACGGCAACGGGCGGAGCCGCCAGGCTCCGCCCGCTCAAACTTCTACAGCGACCAACCCGGCGGCCGGCGGCCGCCGCGCCGTCCCCGCTTTAATCCATGCCGGTCGCGGAGCCGTACGTGCCGAGGCACGACGGGATCGTGCTGGACGTGCTGGCGCAGTTGTTCGGATGCCCGACCCCCCGGCTGCCGCCGGCCGTCTGCTCCAGCGACGCGTCCGAAACCGCGGCGTTGGGGTCCGGCGGGATCGCCATGTAGAACACGTCCGCCGTGTTCCGGACCACCCGGACGTCCGACTGGTCCGGAAACGGCAGGTCCCGATCGGCGAACACCGCGCGCGGCTCCGAATCGACCTTGGCCCGGAGCTCCGCGTCGTCGCGGCAGTCGTTGGCCATCGTCTGCAGGGCGTCGGAATACTGGCCGAGCAGATCCGCCCCCACATCTTCAAACATGTTCATGTTTTTTCTCCTTGGTATTCAATTGCGCGGGCCGGCGGAGCGTCCTCCGCGAACAGGCTTCCCCTGCGCCCGCAGTTCCGTTCCGTAACATAACGGATTCCGCCCATTCCTCGGAGCGGCCGGTGCCAGCACATGCGGGACGGAACGGCCGGAAGCGGCCCGCGCCGGCCCGCGGGAGCCGCCGTCAGCCGCCGGTCACCGGCGGGAAGAACGCCACCTCGTCGCCGTCCGCGACCGCCGCGTCGAGCGGCGCGTGCCGGGCGTTGACCGCCGCCAGCACCCGCGCGTCCGGCTCCTGCGCCATCAGCGCTTGCCAGACGTCGCGCACGCAGCTCGCGTCGGCGACCTCGACTTCCGCTTGATCTTTCCCGGCCCGCTCGCGCAGGCTGGCGAAGAACTTCACCGTCACTTTCATGCGCCCATTGTAAGTCCCCAATCAGGGCCGAAACTCAAGGGATCCGTTCCAGCGAAGATTTCTGTATTGCGTGAAAACAATAAATTATATATAATTCCCTTGTCTTTCAAAAAACCGAAATCTCGCCATGCCGCGCCTCATCTCCGCGCCGTTCTTCTGCACCCACCCGGTGTTCGACCGCGGCGAGTACGCGGCGGCCGTGGGCCGCCGGACCGGCGACCCGACCGTCAGCGCCATGCTGGCGCACCATCTGCGCGCCGGCAACATCCAGCGCCTCGCCCGCGGCGTCTTCGCGTCCGTCCCGGCGCCCGCCATCGGCACGAAATGGCGCTCGGACCGTTTCCTGGCGGCAGCCGTCCTGCGCCAGCGCCGCTGCGTGGTCGCCTACCATTCGGCGCTGGAGCTGCATGGCTACGCGCACTCGCTGTGGCAGAGCACCCTGCAGGTGATCGCGCCCGGGCGCCCGGAGTTCGCGTCGCTGCCCCAGTTCCACTGCTGGTTCGTCCGCCCGCCGCGCGGCTTCGGCCCCGCCGACGGCATCACCACCGTGCCCTGCCGGGGCGTGGACGTCCGCGTGACGACGGTGGCGCGCACCGTCGCCGACGTCTTCGCGCGCCCGCGGCTCGCCGGCGGCTGGGAGGAGCTGCTCCGGTCGCTGGAGCTGGTCCACCAGCTGGACTGCGTGGAGGCGGCGCGGCACATGCGCTCCCTCGGCAACGCGGCGGCGGCCGGCGCGCTCGGCTTCTGGATGGAGAGCGCGCGGGGCTTCATCGACGCCCGCGGCCTGGACGCCGCGCTGGAGGAGCTGCGGGAACTGGCGCCCAGGCAGACGCGCTACGCCTTGGGGGCGCGCGTCGGCGAAGGCCGGCTGATCCGCGACTGGAACGTGATCCTGCCCGCCGATGCGGTGGGGCCCGGCTACGGGGAGCAACTGTGATCCCCGCGCCGACGCTCCCGCGGCTGGACGAGCTCTCCGGGGAAACCGGGTACGAACCGCGCGTGCTGGAACAGGTCGCGCGCCTGCTCGGCCTGCTGCAGGACATCGCGGGCGATCCGTTCCTCGGTCCCCGGCTCGCGCTGAAAGGCGGCACCGCGCTCAACGTCTTCCACCTGGATGTCCCGCGCCTCTCGGTCGACATCGACCTCAACTACGTCGGCGCGCTGGCGCGGGAGACGATGCTGGACGAGAAGCCGGCGGTCGAGGCCGGCCTGCGGCGCCTCCTCGCCGAGCGCGGCTACGTCCTCGCCCGCCAGCCGACCGAGCACGCCGGCGGCAAGTGGCGGGCGCGCTTCGCCTCCGCCCTGGGCGGCAACGCCGCCCTCCAGATCGATGTCGGCTACATGGCGCGGCAACCGCTGTTCGGCGCGGCTGAAATGGATTCCGCGATGCTCGGCGACATGCAGGCGCGCGGAATCCCGGTCGTCGACGCGCACGAAGTCGCCGCCGGCAAACTCGTCGCGCTGATGGACCGCAGCGTTCCCCGCGACCTGTTCGACGCCCGCAGCATCCTGGGCATGAACGGGCTCGACCGCCGCCGGCTCAAGGCCGGGCTGCTCGCGCTCGGCGCGAGCTCCCGCAGCGACTGGCGCGAGGCGGCGGCCGGGAAGATCCGGCCGTTCCCGCCGGAAACGCTGCCGGCGCTCGTGTCCTGCCTCCCGCGCGGCTACTTCGGCGAGCGCGCCGGCGCGCGCGCATGGACCGCGGAAACCGTCGCGCTGTGCCAGGAGCGGCTCGCGCCGCTGTACGCATGCTCGGCCGCCGAACGGGCGTTCCTCGACGGCGTGCTCGAGCGCGGCGAGGTCGACGCCGGCCTGCTGGACATCGAGCCGGAGGTCCGGGAGCGCATCGCCGCCATGCCGATGCTCGCCTGGAAGTGCCGCCACGTGCGCCGGCACCGGGGCCTTGGCGCCTGAGCCCGCCGCCCATGCCTTAAAATGCCGCCGCGCCGCGCGGCGGCGCGCCCGCCATGCCCGACTGCCGCCCCACCGTGCTCGTCGTCCTCGACGGCGTCGGCGTCAACCCCTCGCCCGAGCACAACGCCCTGGCCCAGGCGCGCACGCCCAACCTCGACCGGCTGTTCGCCGAGCACCCGTACACCACCCTCGAGGCGAGCGGCCCCGCGGTCGGCCTGCCGGACGGGCAGATGGGCAACTCCGAGGTCGGCCACGTCATCATGGGCTGCGGCGACATCGTCGTCCAGGACCTGGTGCGCATCGACCGCAGCGTCGCCGACGGCTCGTTCTTCCAGCTCCCGGCGCTGCGCGACGCGGCGCGGCGCGCGGTCGGCGCCGACCGGCCGCTGCACCTGCTCGGGCTCGCCTCGAGCGGCGGCGTGCATTCGCACCTCCGGCACCTGCTGGCGCTGATCGAGCTGGCCGGGCGCGAGGGCGCCGAGCCGCGCCTGCACCTGATCGCCGACGGCCGCGACGTGCCGCCGCGCTCGGCGCTCGAGGACCTGGCGCCGGTCGAGGCCGCGCTGGCCGCCGCCGGCGGCGCGGCGGCGTCCGTGTGCGGGCGCTTCTACGCCATGGACCGCGACCGCCGCTGGGAGCGCACCCGGCGCGCCTTCGAGGCGGTCGCGCTGGCCCGCGCCGGGCGCCGGGCGGCAAACGCGCGCGAAGCGGTCGAGGCCGCCTACGCCCGCGGCGAGGACGACGAGTTCCTCGAGCCCGCGCTGTGCCCCGGCGCGCGGCCGCTGGACGCGGAGGACACGGTGGTGTTCTTCAACTTCCGCAACGACCGCCCGCGGCAGCTGGCCGCGGCGCTGGCGGCGCGCGACTTCCCGCACTTCGGGCGCGGCGCCTACCGGCCGCCGCAGCTGACCACCATGACCGAGTTCGACCCGGCGCTCGAGGCGCGGGCGGCGTTCGGCGAGGCCGCGCCCGCCGCCACCCTGGCGGAGGCCGTGAGCCGCCGCGGCATCGCGCAGCTGCGCTGCGCCGAGACCGAGAAGTACCCGCACGTGACGTTCTTCTTCAACGGCGGGCGCGAGGAGCCCTGGCCGGGCGAGCGGCGGGCGATGCTGCCGTCGCCGGACGTCGAGACCTACGACCAGGCGCCGCGGATGAACGCGGCCGCGGTCGCCGACGCGGTGATCGACGGCATCCGCAGCGGGCAGTACGGCTTCATCCTGGTGAACTTCGCCAACGGCGACATGGTCGGCCACACGGCGCGCCCGGCGGCGGTGATCGAGGCGGTCGAGTGCCTGGACGCCGAGGTCGGGCGCGTGGTCGCCGCCGCGCGCGAGCACGGCCACGCGCTGCTGCTGACCGCCGACCACGGCAACTGCGACCTGATGGTGGACGCCGCGGGCCGCCCGCACACCCAGCACACCGCCCACCCGGTGCCCTGCGTGGTGGTCGACCGGGAGCCGCGCCGCCTGCGCGCCGGCGGCGGCCTCGGCAACATCGCGCCGACCGTGCTCGAGCTGATGGGGCTCGAGCGCCCGGCCGGGATGCCGCTGCCGAGCCTGCTGGAGGGCTGACGCGGCGCGCGGTTTGCCAGCGCCGCCCGCTTCGGGCAGAATACGCCCGCCCGCCGCCCGCCTCTCCGATTTCTTCCATGCGCTCCCGCCTCCTCCCGCTGCTGCTCGGCGCGGCGCTCGCCGGCGGCTGCGACTTCGGCGGCGTCGACCTGATGCCGTTCGACTTGGGGCTCGACGACGACCTGGGCGACAACCAGATCGCGGCCGGCGCCAAGGACTTCGTGTCCTGCAACCAGGGCCGCGAGTGCAATTACCTGTGGGGCCAGGCGCGGACGTGGCTGGACGAGAACGCCCGCTTCGCCGCCGTGCCGCGCAACGAGACCACCCTCACCGCCTACAGCCCGGATCCGGACCGCCACCGCGCCGAGTTCCAGTACCGCGTCACCCTGGTGCCGCACCCGGGCGGCACCGCGCTGCTCAAGGTCGAGGCGTTCTGCGCCGACCAGGAAGCCTGCGAGGAGACCGCGGTGGAGCAGGTGTACAAGCTCAACGAGTACCTGCGCAACCACAAGCGCGGGCTGGCCGAGGGCGTGATCGACCTGGCCGACTACGAGGAGCCGGAATTGCCGCGCCCGGAGCCCGGGCGCCCGCCCGCCGCGGACGGCGGCGAACTGGCCGAGCTGCCGCTGGCGCCCGAGTACCGCCAGGGCCGCTACCACGGCCAGGCCCGCACTGCGCTGGAGCAGGGCGGCTGCCTGGAGCGCAGCAAGATGGCGCTGCTGAAATCGGCGCCGGGCGAGGAACTGTACGAGGTCGAGTGCCTGACCGGCGTGCGGCACGTGGTGTTCCGCTGCGCCGCGGACGGCTGCGAGATCTTGGAGTAACGAAAAAGGGCGGCCCCGAAGGGCCGCCCCCGCGGTCGCCGCCGCTCCGCCTCAGTGCGGCAGGAAGCCGCTGTCGATCTCCGGCAAGCCCTGCATCCGTTCTTCCTCGTCTCGCCGGCGCTGATCCTCAGCCGCCTGCTCCCGGCGCATCCGCTCCTCAAACTCGACCGTCAGGTCGTTGTACTTCTCCAGCGCGTCCGCCACGCGGGTGAGCTGTTCGACCAGCTTGTTCATATTCGCCTGCATGTTCATGTTTCAACCTCCGGTGTGATGGGTTTCTCTTGCGGCCGCTTTTGCTGCAGCGGCGGACAGCGAGGGCAACGTTGCCGTGACCGCCGGCTCAAGTCTCCGGATTCCGCCAGCGAGGAAATTCGCGCGCAGCAGAACAACGGAACGCGCCCTGCGAGAAGTTTTCCGCGGCCGTGCCGTCGGGAAAAAAGTGCGCCGCTGCTGCCGTTAACATCCTCTTCCGAATCGTGTCTGCCGAATGCTTTCCGTGCGGTCTGTTTCTCGATTTGATGGCGGCAATTCTACTAAAAAACGCCGAAAAAGTCAAGCGCCGTCAACGGAACTCCGCCACCACCGGCGCGTGGTCGGAGGGCTTCTCCCAGCCCCTCGGCGTGCGGTCGATGACGCAGCCCGCGCAGTCCATCGCCTTGCTCGCCAAGATCAGGTCGATGCGCAGCCCATGGTTGCGGCGGAAGCCGCCCTGGCGGTAGTCCCACCAGCTGAACGACTCCGCCTCCTGCTCGAACATCCGGAAGCAGTCCTCGAGTCCCGCCGCCGCCTTCAGCTTCGCCAGCGCGGCGCGCTCGGGGTCCGAGCACAGGATGCGCCCGCGCCAGGCCCCCGGGTCGTGCACGTCTTCGTCGGCCGGCGCCACGTTGAAGTCGCCGACCACCACCAGCCGCTCGTGTTCCCGCGCCAAGTCCGCCGCGTATGCCGTCACCCGCTCCAGCCACTCGAGCTTGTGCGCGTACTTCGGGTCGTCCACCGCGCGGCCGTTGACCACGTACAGGTTGAGCACGCGCGCGCCGCCCACGGTCGCGGCCAGCACCCGGCGCTCGGGATCGTCGAAGCCCGGCGCGCCCGCGGCCGCGTCGGCCGGCTCCGCCCGCGCCAGGATGGCGACGCCGTTGTAACTCTTCTGCCCGGAGTACGCCGCGCGCCAGCCCGCTTCCGCCAGCTCCGCGGCCGGGAACAGCTCGTCGACCACCTTGGTCTCCTGCAGGCACAGCGCGTCGACCGGGTTGGCCTCGAGCCAGGCCAGCACGTGCGCCAGCCGGGCGCGCAGCGAGTTGACGTTCCAGGTGGCGATCTTCACGCCGCCTCCGCCAGCAGCCCGTCCTGCCGCAGCAGCGCGTCCGGGTCCGGCGGCCGCCCGCGGAACGCCTCGAACATCTCCCGCGCCGGGCGCACGCCGCCGGCGGACAGCATGCAGCGCTCGAAGCGCGCCGCCGTCGCCTGGTTCAGCAGGCCCTCCTCCGCGAACGCGGCGAACGTGTCGGCCGCCAGCACCTCGGCCCACTTGTAGCTGTAGTACCCGGCCGCGTAGCCGCCGCCGAAGATGTGCTCGAAGCTGTGCGCGGTGCGCACGAACTCCGGCGCCGGCAGCCCGCCGACCTCGGCGCGGACCTCCGCCAGCAACTCCTCGGTGCGGGCGCCGCGCTCCGGCGCGTACTCGAGGTGCAGCCGGAAGTCGAACAGCGCGAGCTCCAGCTGCCGCAGCAGCGCCAGCCCGGCGTTGAAGCGCCGCGAGTCGCGCAGCCGCCCGGCCAGCTCCGCCGGCAGCGGCGCGCCGGTCTCGTGGTGGCGCGCGAAGCGCGCCAGCACCGCCGGCTCCCAGCACCAGTTCTCCAGCCACTGGCTCGGCCACTCGACCGCGTCCCACTCCACGCCGTCGATGCCGCCGACGCTCGGGCACTCGACCCGGGTCAGCATGTGATGCAGGCCGTGGCCGAACTCGTGGAACAGCGTCAGCACGTCGTCGTGGCTGAACAGTGCCGGGCCGCCGGCCGCCGGCGGCGCGCCGTTGCAGCTCAGGTAGGCCGCCGCCGGGCGCGCGCCGTCCGCGGTCCGCCGCCTTGAGGCGCAGCTGTCCATCCAGGCGCCGCCGCGCTTGTCGGCGCGCGCATACGGATCGAGGTAGAACCGCCCGCGCATTTCGCCGTCCGCGCCGCGGAGCTCGTAGAAGCGCACGTCCGGGTGCCACGCCGCGACGTCTTCCCGGCGCTCGATGCGCAGCCGGAACAACTCGCCGGCCAGCTCCAGCATCCCCGCGATGACCGCGTCGGCCGGGAAGTACGGCCGCAGTTCGGCGTCGCGCACGCGGTGCTTCTCGCCGCGCAGGCGCTCGGACACGAACGCCGCGTCCCAGCGCTCGAGCTCGTCAATGCCGCACTCGGCGCGGGCGTAGTCGCGCAGCTCCGCCAGCTCCTCCCGGGCGCGCGGGCGGGCGCGCTCCAGCAGGCCGCGCAGGAACTCCAGCACCTCCTCCGGACTCTCCGCCATGCGGGTGGCCAGCGCATGCTCCGCGATCGTGCCGAAGCCGAGCAGCCGCGCCTGCTCCCGGCTCAGGCGCAGGATGCCCTCGATCTCCTCGGTGTTGTCGAACTTCCCGGCGTGCGGCCCCCGGTCCGAGGCGCGCGTCTGGTGGGCCGCGTAGACCTCGCGGCGCAGCTCGCGGTCGGCGGCGCGGCGCAGCACCGCGTCCACCGCCGGCGGCTGCAGGCTGGCCCGGAAGCCCGCGCCGTCCGGCGCGCGCAGCAGCTCCCGGTCGGTCGGCGTCAGGCCGTCGAGCCGGGCCTCGTCCGGCAGCGGCAGCGTCCAGGCCGCGGTGGCGTCCATCACCCGGTCGCTGAAGCGCGCCTGGCGCTTGGCCAGCTCGCGCTCGTTGGCGGCGAAGATCTTCTTCTTCGCCGCCGGCAGGTCCACCCCGCCCAGCCGGAAGTCCCGCAGCGCGTGCTCGACCTCGGCCTGCCGCGCCGATCCCAGGCCGGCCCAGGAACCGCCCTGCCTCAGATCCTTGAAAAGACCGCATAATCTATTATCATGCGCCAATTCCGACTCATAATCCACTATCTTCTGATAACATTCCTGATACGCCTCGCGCCATTCGGGGCTGTTCCGCACCGCCCGCAGGTGCCGCACCGGGGAAAACGCCTCGGCCAGGCGGGCCTCCATCGCCTCCAGCGGCCGCAGCAGCGAAGCCTCGTCCGGGCATTCCGGCGCGAGCGCCCGGACGCGGGCGCGGTTGTCGGCCAGGATCGCGTCGACCGCCGGCGCCGCGTGCGCGGGCCGGATGCGGTCGAACGCCGGCAGCGGCCGGTCCTCGAGCAGCGGGTTCGGCGCGGCCACGGCCGGCCTCAGACGTCGATGTTGTCCGCCTGCAGGGCGTTGGCCTGGATGAACGAGCGCCGCTCGTCGACCCCGTCGCCCATGAGCGTGGAGAACAGCGCGTCGGCCGCCTCGGCGTCGCCGATGTCCACCCGCAGCAGGCGCCGCATGTCCGGCTGCATGGTGGTCTCCCACAGCTGGTCCGGGTTCATCTCGCCCAGGCCCTTGTAGCGCTGCAGCGTCTGCCCGCGCCGCGCCTCGGCCAGCAGCCACTCGTAGGCCTCGACCAGGTCCGCGGTCGCCAGCGCGCGGTCGCCGCGCTCGACGCGCGCGCCCGCGCCGAGCAGCCCGTCCTGCGCCCGCGCGAACGTCTGGATGGCCCGGTACTCGCCGGCGGCGAAGAAGTCCTGGTAGTAGATGTCGGTCGCCGCCAGGCCGTCGACGACGCGCTCCAGCACCAGCCGCGCCCCGGTCGCCGGATCCTCCTCGACCCGGTGCCGATGCTCGCGCCCGGCCGGCGCGCGGGCGCGGGCGCGCGCCATCAGCGCCGTCCCCCAGGCCTCCAGCGCGCCCGCGTCCGGCTCCGCCGCGGCCGGTCCCGGCACCCGCAGCAGCTGCTCCAGGAAGTCCTCGTCGTGGCGCGCCCGCAGGCGCGCGGCGCCGGCCAGCGCGACCCTGCATTTATCCATTAAATCAATGAGTTGCGCGTCCGGAAGCGGCTCCGCTCCGGCGCCCGGGTGGAGCTTCGCGCCGGCGGCCGCCTCTTCCTGCAGGTAGGCGCTGAGCTCCTCGTCGTCGCGCAGGTAGCGCTCCTGCTTGCCTTTCTTGACCTTGTACAGCGGCGGCTGCGCGATGTGCACGTGGCCGCGCTCGATCAGCGCCTTCATCTCGCGGAACAGGAACGTCAGCAGCAGGGTGCGGATGTGGGCGCCGTCGATGTCGGCGTCGGTCATGATGATGATGCGGTGGTAGCGGAGCTTGTCGATGTCGAACTCCTCCTTGATGCCGGTGCCGAGCGCGGTGATCAGCGCGCCGATCTCCTCCGACGCCAGCATGCGGTCGAGCCGGGCGCGCTCGACGTTGAGGATCTTGCCCTTGAGCGGCAGGATCGCCTGGGTGGCGCGGTCGCGGCCCTGCTTGGCCGAGCCGCCGGCGGAATCGCCCTCGACCAGGAACAGCTCCGAGCGCGCCGGGTCGCGCTCCTGGCAGTCGGCCAGCTTGCCCGGCAGGCCGCCGCCGTCGAACGCGGTCTTGCGCCGCGCCGTCTCGCGCACCCGCCGCGCCGCCTCGCGCGCCTGCGCCGCGTTCACGATCTTGTCGACGATGGCCCGCGCTTGGGGCGGGTGCTCCAGCAGGAACTCGCGCAGGCGGTCGCCGAGCAGCCCCTCGACCGCGCCCTTGACCTCCGACGACACCAGCTTCTCCTTGGTCTGGGAGGAGAACTTCGGCTCCGGCACCTTCACCGACAGCACCGCGGTCAGGCCCTCGCGGGCGTCCTCGCCGGCCAGCGCCACCGAGCGCCAGCGGTTGCGGCCCTCTTTCTCGATGTAGTGGTTGATGGTGCGGGTCAGCGCGGCGCGGAAGCCGGCCAGGTGCGTGCCCCCGTCGCGTTGCGGTATGTTGTTGGTGTAACAGAGGATTTTCTCGTGGTAGCCGCTGTTCCACTGCAGCGCCGCCTCGATCTCCACCGCACCCTGCTCGCCGCCGACCGCGATCACGTCCGGGTGCAGCGGCTCGGTGCCGGACTGGCTGTGCTTGACGAACGCGACGATGCCGCCCTCGTAGTGGAATTCGCCTTTCTTGCCGCTGCGGTGGTCCTCCAGCAGGATGCGGACGCCCGAGTTCAGGAACGACAGCTCGCGCAGCCGCGAGGCCAGCGTCTCGTACTGCATGGCGGTGTCGCCGAAGACCTTGGGCGAGGGCCAGAAGCGGATGGCGGTGCCGGTGCGGTCGGTCTCGCCGGCGGCCTCGAACTTGGTCTTCGGCACGCCCATGGCGTATTCCTGCCGCCAGCGCCGGCCGTCCCGGAAAATGGTCAGATCCAGGCGCTCGGACAGCGCGTTCACCACCGAGATGCCGACCCCGTGCAGGCCGCCGGAGACCTTGTAGGAGTTCTTGTCGAACTTGCCGCCGGCGTGCAGCGTGGTCATCACCACCTCCGCCGCGGACTGCCCCTCCTCGTGCATTTCGGTCGGAATCCCGCGCCCGTCGTCGGTCACCGTGACCGAGCCGTCCTCGTTCAGCACCACGCGGATTTCGGAGCAGAAGCCCTCCAGCGCCTCGTCGATGGAGTTGTCCACCGCCTCGAACACCAAGCGGTGCAGGCCGGTGCCGTCGTCGGTGTCCCCGATGTACATTCCGGGCCGTTTCCGCACGGCCTCGAGGTTCTTCAGGACCTTGATGGAGGAAGCGTCGTATGCCATGATTTCAGCGCGTCGGGCAGACCCCGCATTTTACCCCGAATCGCCGCCGGAAGTCAAGGAAACCCGGCCCTGTTCCACGTGGAACGCGCGCCCCGCCGAACCCCCCGGAAAGTCCGCCGGGGCGCTCCCGGTGCGGGTGATGAACAGCTGCGCCTCGCAGCCCGCCAGCGCCTCCATCAGCCGCGCCTGGCGCGTCCCGTCCAGGTCCGCCGTCAGCTCGTCGAACAGCAGCACGCAGCTCTCGCCGCGCAATTCCTGGAACAGCGCCGCCTGCCCCAGCAGCAGGCAGCAGGACAGCAGTTTGGCCTGCCCGCCGGAGACGAACGGCGCGGCCGCCCGCCCGTCCAGCCGCAGCGCCACGTCCGCCCGGTGCGGCCCCACCGCGGTGTGTCCCGCCTCGCGGGCGGCCTCGGCGCCGTCCGCCAGCGCCCGCGCCAGCCCCGCCTCCGCGTCGAAGCCGGGCAGGTACTCGAGCCCGACCTCGTGCCCGGGCAGCAGGATCTGGGCGAAACCCTCGATGGCGTCGCGCGCCGCCGCCAGGTAGCGCCGCCGGCACGCGCCCAGAACTTCCCCGGCCTGCGCCAGCGGCGCGTCCCACGGCCGCGGGTCCTGCCGGCTCCGCAGCGCCGCGTTGCGCTGGCGCAGCGCCCGCCGGTAGGCGGTCCAGGCCGGGAAATACTCCGGTTCCACGTGGAACACCCCCCAGTCCAGCCAGGCCCGCCGCAGGCGCGGCGCGCCGCCGACCAGGCGGTGGCTCAGGGGGTGCACCGTCTGCACCGCCAGCCGGGCCGCCAGCTGCGCTAAGCCCCCGGCCGGCTCGGCGTCGATGCGCAGCTCGACCGCGTCCGCATCGCGCCGCTGGCTCAGCCGCACCGTCCGCACGCCGTCCGGGCCCGGGCTCTCGACCTCGCCCCGGAGCAGGTATTCCTTTTCGCCGTGGGCGATCAGTTCGCGCGGGTTGCGGGCGCGGAAGCTGCGCGTCCGCGCCAGCAGGTCGACCGCCTCGAGCAGCGTCGTCTTGCCGGCCGCGTTGGCGCCGGAGATCAGGTTGAGCTCGGGGTGGAACTCGAGTTCCGGAACCTCGCAGAGGCGGCGCAGGCCCCGGATCTCCAAGCGGGTGAGCCGCACCGGAAACCGGCCCGGCTCAGTTCCGCATCGGCATGATGATGTGCTTGGCTCCGGGCTCTTCCGGGTCGGTGAGCAGCACGCTGCTCGCGTCGTCCTTGACGCCGATCTGCACCTCCTTGCCGTCGATGTGCGTGAGCGCGTCCAGCAGGTAGCCGATGTTCAGCGACACGCTGAGCTTCTCGCCCTTGTGCTCGACGTCGAACTGCTCCTCGCCCTCGTCGCCGACCGTGTTCGCCGCCTTCAGCGCCACCTCCTTGCCGAGCGCCAGGGTGAGGCTGCTCGCGTCTTTCTTCTTCCGGTCCGTGGCGATCGGCAGCAGCCGCTCCACCGCGGTGGCCATGTCGGCCCGCGGCAGGATCACGTTGTTCTCCCGCGATTTCGGCACAACTGCTTGATAATCCGGGTATTTTCCGTCCACCAGCGTGGTTTTGAACGCGGTCCGGTCGCCCGGGAGGCCGACCTCCAGGTGGTTGCTCGCCAAGTGCAGCGTCACCGGGTCGCCGCTGTCGTTCAGGTTCTTCAGCAGCTCGTCGATGCCTTTCTCCGGGATGATCAGCCGCCGCGGCTCCTCGGCGCCGGTGTCCGCGGCGTGCTCCGCCAGCGCCATCCGGTGGCCGTCGGTCGCCACCGTGGTCACCTTGTCCGGCGCCACGTCCAGCAGCATGCCGAGCAGGTAGTAGCGCACGTCGTTGCGGGCCATCGCGTAGCTGGCGCGGCGCACCATCGCCGCGAACGCGTCCTCGGGCAGGGTCAGCTGGAATTCCTCTTCCTGGGATTCCATCCCCGGCACCTCGTCCGGGTCGATGGTCTTCAGCTGGTAGCGGCTGCTCTTGTGCTTGAAGCGCATCTCGCTGCCGTCCTCGGACAGCTCGAAGCGGATGTCGGCGCCGCCCGGGAACTTCGCGCAGATCTGCGCCAGCTTCTCCGCCGGCACGGTGCAGGGCTTGAGGTTCTCGCCCTCGATCGCCACCGGGTAGGTGAGCGACAGGTTCTGGTTGGTGGCGGTGAACATCACGCCGGTGTCGGTCGGGTCGAGCCGCACGTAAGCCAGCGCGTTGACCAAGTCCGACGTGGCGACGACCCCGGTGAGCTTGCGCAGCGGGTCGACGAGTTTGTCACGTTCTATAGTAAATTTCATAGCGGTTTTAAAGTTATTATTATTAAGCGCCGTCGAGCCGGGGATATCCGGAGTTCAGCCTTATTAATCAATGGTTTGCCCGGATAGGTCCCGGTGGAAAACCACGGAGCCGCGGCGCACAACTCCGGCGGAAACGGAGTTCCCCGGAGTTGCTGGCGGCTTGTTCACAGGCTGCGGACATTCCTTGGCGGCGGGCGGCGTGTTCAGTTTAGCAGTTTGTGCTGCAGGTCCTGCCAGTCCCGGTCGATGCCGGGGTCGTCCTGCCGCAGGCGGTCGATGCGGCGCTTGGCGTACAGCACGGTGGAATGGTCGCGGCCGCCGAAGACTTCGCCGATGCTGGCGAGGCTCAGCGAGGTCAGCCGGTGCGCCAGCGTCATGGCCATCTGCCGCGGCAGCACGATCTGCTTCACCCGCCGCGGCGAGTCGATGTCGGCGGCGGCGACCGCGTAGTGCTCGCACACGGCCTCGCGGATGCGCTCGAGGCTGAGCCGGCGGCCGCGCAGCGGCAGGAAGTCGTGCAGGGCCTCCCGAGCGCACGCGAGGGAGACCGGGGCGCCGCTGCAGTGGGCCTGCATGTGCACGCGGGCGAGCGCGCTCTCCAGGTCGCGGACGCTGCCGACGGTGTTCTCGGCGATGAACTCCGCCACGCCGCCGGGCAGGCCGAGGCCGCGCTGCGCGGCCTTGCGCTGCAGGATGCCGATGCGGGTCGCCATGTCGGGCGGCTTGACCTCGCACTGCATGCCGCCGGCCAGGCGCGTCTGCAGCCGCTGCTCGAGGCCGTCCATGTCCTGCGGGTGCCGGTCGCAGGCCACCGCCAGCTGCGCGCCGCGGCCGGCGAGGACGTGGTAGACGTGCAGCAGCTGCTCCTGGGAGCCGGGCTTGCCGGCGAGGAAGTGGATGTCGTCGATCAGCAGCACGTCCGGCTCGCGGTACAGGCGCTGGAACTCCGGCAGGCGGCCGGCCTTGGACGCGGCGATGAAGTTCTCCACGAATTGCCCGGAGTTGACGTAGACCACGCGCAGCTCCGGATGCGCCGCCAGCACGCCGTGGCCGATGGCGTGCAGCAGGTGCGTCTTGCCGAGGCCGACGCCGCCGTAGATCAGGTACGGGTTGTCGGCGAAGCCGCCGGGACTCTCCGCCACCTGCAGCGCTTTGCTCTGCGCGAGCATGTTGGAGGGCCCGGTGACGAACTGCTCGAACGTGAAGTTCGGGATCAGGCGGATGTTGCCGGCGCCCGGCGCGGCGGCGCGCGCCGGCGCCGCGGCGGGAGCGGCCGCGGCCGCTTCGTCCGGCGCGTGCACGTGCAGCTGCACGTCCAGCCCGCGGCCGTCGACGGCGGCGAGGAATTCCTGGATGTGGTCGAGGACGCGGCGGCGCACCTGCTGCAGGAACACTTGGTTGGGCGCGAACAGCAACAGGGAGGTCGCGGTCTCGGTGGCCTCCAGCGGATCGACGTAGGTGTGGACGTCGTGTTCCGGCAGCACCGAGCCCAGGTACTGGATGCAGTCGTTCCAAATCGCCACGGTGACGCGCCCTCGCTTGTCGTTGTTGTGGTGCGCTCCCCCGGCGCCGGCGACCGGCGGGGAGCGGCGGGCGAGGCGACTATAACAAGCCCGTTCCGGCGGTGGAATAACTGCCGGAATTTTTTGACATATAACGGAAACGCGAAATGCGGGGCATGGACAAGCCCATGATTTAAATGGCGGAAATCGGGAGGGGCGGATTCTCCCCGATCAGGGGAGTATCTCCACCGGGGTGCCGGTCTCGACCAGCTCCCAGACTTCCTGCATGTGCGCGTTGCTGAGCGCGATGCAGCCGTCGGTCCAGTCGCGCCCGTCGTACAGCAGCAGGCCGCGCCGCGCCGGCGCGGGCGGCATGCCGTGGATCATGATGTCGCCGCCGGGCGGCTGGCCGCGGGCGGCGGCGGCGGCGCGGTCGGCCTCGTTCGGGTAGGACAGGCGCAGCGCGCGGTAGTAGCGGCTGGCGGGGTTGCGGGCGTCGACCCGGTAGACGCCCTCCGGCGTGCGGAAGTCGCCCTGGCGCTGCTTGTGCCCGCGCGGCGCGCGACCGAGGTAGACGGGGAAGCGGCGCACCGGGCTGCGGCCGCTCATCAGGGTCAGCGCGCGCTCGGCCTTGCGCACCACCACGCGGTCGACCGGCGAAGCCGCGGGCGCGGCCGCGGCCGCCGCGAGCAGCGCGAGCCCTAAGGCGAACGCGCGGCGGGAGCTCACGGCGCCTCGTCCGCCGCCGGCATCGGGCCGGCCAGCAGCTGCGGGTCGAGGCGCGCCGCGCCCCAGTTCATGCGCCAGTCCAGGTGCGGGCCGGTGGAGCGCCCGGTGGAGCCGACCGCGGCGAAGCGCTCGCCGGCGGCGAGCAGCCGGCCGACCTCGACCTCGATGCTTTGCAGGTGCAGGAAGCTCGACGACACGCCCTGGCCGTGGTCGAGGATCACGGTGCCGCCGGAGAAGAACAGGTCCGGCTCGGCGAGCACCACGCGGCCGGCGGCCGGCGCGGCCACCGGCGCGCCCGCGGGGGCGGCGATGTCGACCCCGTAGTGCGGCTGGCGCGGCTCGCCGTTGAGCACCCGGCGGCTGCCGTAGACGCCGGTGATGGGGCCGACGGCCGGCCAGCGGAACGGCCCGAGGAAGCCGTCCAGGTCGCTGACCGCGGCGCGCGCGGCGTCGATCGCCGCCTGCTCGCGGCGGATGCGCGCGAGGTCTTCGGCGCCGGGCGAGACCAGGCGCGGCGGCAGGCCGTCCAGGCGCTGGGTGCGGTACTCCCTGGCCGCCACCCGCAGCGCGCGCTCGACGGCGCCGTCCGGGCCCGCGGCGCGCAGCACCGCGGCGCCGGGGTGGTCGCGGCCGAAGCCGACCGCGAAGCGGCCGTCGGGGCGCGCCGGCACCGGCGCGCCGTCCAGGGTCACGGCCCAGCCCGCGGGCGCCCGGCCCAGCGCCAGTCCGCCCTGCACCAGCGGGCCGTCGAGGGTCAGTTCGGGCATGGCGTCGGCGGGCGCGGCGGCGGGCGCGAGGCCGGCCGCCAGGGCGAGCGCGAGGGCGGCGGGAACCCGCATGGGCGGCCAGTATACGGGAGCGCGGGCGGCGGGAGTAGAATGGCGGCGGGGAGCGACGGCGCCGGAGGAGACCATGGCCCAGGCATTCACGATGGACCTGCAGACCATCCGCGCGCGGGCGCGCGAGAAGATGGCGGACGGCGCGGTGACCGGCGCCTACCTGGCGGACCGCGAGCAGGTGGTGGGGGTGCTCAACGAGGTGCTGGCGACCGAGATCGTCTGCGTGCTGCGCTACCGCAACCACTACTACATGGCGAGCGGCATCAACGCGCAGCCGGTGGCGGCGGAGTTCCTGGAGCACGCCAACGAGGAGCAGCAGCACGCCGACTGGGTGGCCGAGCGCATCACGCAGCTGGGCGGGTCGCCGAACTTCGACCCCGAGGGCCTGGCGACGCGGGCGCACGCGGAGTACGCCGAGGGCGACACCCTGGCCGCGATGATCCGCGAGGACCTGGTCGCCGAGCGCATCGCCATCGAGACCTACTCGGAGATCGTGCGCTGGCTGAAGGACAACGACCCCACCACCCGGCGCATCATCGAGGACATCCTGAAGATGGAGGAGGAGCACGCCGACGACCTCGCCAGCCTGCTGGAGATGGTGGAGGGCGGCGGCTAGCGCGTGCTAGGATTCGGCGCGGCCGTAGGCGCGTAGCTCAGTTGGTTAGAGCGCTACCTTGACATGGTAGAGGTCGTTGGTTCGAATCCGATCGCGCCTACCAGATTCCGGATTTCGCCGGCGGGAAGAAATTATCCGGGAATGATCCCGCATGGCCGGCAGCGGCCGCCGCCGATTCGCGCCGGCCGGTCACAACGCCGTCAGGCATTTCGCGTAATACAGCGGCCACACCAGGTCCTGCCGGTCGCCGCCGCCCGCCCCGCCGATCAACTTCAGGGTGCGCGCGGGCCGGTATCGGTCCCGGTACGCCCGCAGGCTCCTCGACCGCGTGCGCGTCCCGCTCTTGACCTCGACCGGCACGATGTCGCCCCGCCCGGCCCGGTACAGGAATTCGATCTCCGATCGCCCCTCGCTCCAGGAATAACTGGTCGGCATGCCCCGCGCGAGCAGTTCGTTCTGCACGAAGTTCTCGGCGATGAAGCCCTTGTAGGAGAATTCCTGCGCGACCTGGTCCGCGTAGTCCAGCTCCAGCCGGCATCCGAGCAGCCCGACATCCGGAAAATACAGCTTGAAGATGTTCTCCCGGATCAAGCCTTGCAGCGGCGCCGTCGGCCGGCAGTCCAGCACGTAACACTTGGAGACCAGCCGCGCGTGCTCCAGCCAGTCGATCGGGCCGCGCAGGTCGGCGTAGCGGTTGCCCCGGTCCAGAACGTCTTTGAAATAGTACCGGCGCGCCGAGCCGTCCATGCTGCGGGACAGTTGCCGCGGCACGCTGCGGAACACCCGCTGCAGGTCCAGGGAATTCCGCCGGCCGGAGTATTTGCCGAAATCCTGCTCGTAGCCCCTGAGCACTCTCCGCTGAATCTCGCGCACTTCCTGCAGACGCGCGTTCATGCCCGCGCCGGGCTCGCGGAACCACGCCGCCACCGCTTCGGGCATCCCGCCGACGTAGTAGTAATCCAGCAGTTGCCGCCACAGCATGCCGTGCAGGAACTTGTCGCGCGCCATTTCTTGATACTGCCGCGCCAGCGGAACGTTCCCCGCGGCCATCAGGAACTCCTCGAACGTCAGCGGGAACATCTCCAGACTCTCCACCCGCCCGACCGGGAACGATTCCAGCAACCCGACGTTGGAGCCGGTCGCGGCGACGAAGCCGTCCGGCCGCTGCTCGGCGAAATATTTCAGCGAGTCGACCGCCCGCTGGCATTCGCCGATTTCGTCCAGCAGTAGCAGGTCGGCGCGCAGGTTGATGTCCGTGCGCAGTGCCGCTTCGATCTTGGGCAGCAGCTCGCCCGGGTTCAGGTTGCCCGCGAACAGGTCGTGCAGTTCCGGCCGCTCGTCCAGGTCCAGCTTGTGCACCCGCCGGAAATGGCGCGACCCGAACAGCGTCTCGAGCAGGTACGTCTTGCCGACCTGCCGGGCGCCGTCCAGCAGGACGGGCTTGCGCTCGGGCCGGTTTTTCCAGTCCAGCAGCCGTTCCAGAAAGAGACGCTCCAGCATGCGTCCGCGCTCCTCAAGGATGAGAAATGTCGGGAAACATTGTAGCAGAGAGCAGAAAAGCGTGAGGTTTTACATTTTTATGTCCATTAAAGAGTTGCAATTTCTCATTTATATGCGCTTGTTAATGAAAACCTTGCCCCCGGGAACTGGCGCGCCCGCCGCCCGGCCTCAGCCGGTTCGCGCCAGCCCCCGCAGCGCATGCAGCGCCGCCGCCGCCCGCACCGCGTCGCGGCCGCCGGCGAAATCCCGCCGCTCGCTGCCGGCCGGCCCGGCCCCCGCGAACGCGAACCACACGCGCCCGACCGGCGTCCGCGCCGTGCCGCCGCCCGGCCCGGCCACTCCGGTGACGGCGCAGACCCGCGCCCCCGCGGCGCGCGCCGCCAGCCCCGCCGCCATCGCCTCCGCCACCTCCCGCGACACCGCGCCGGCGCGCGCCAGCAGCGCCGGCGCCACCCCCAGTAGCGCGGTCTTGGCGGCGTCGCTGTAGGCCGCCACGCCGCACTCGAACCACGCCGAGCTCCCGGGCAGGTCGGTGCAGCACTTGGCGATCCAGCCGCCGGTGCAGGACTCCGCCGCCGCCACCCGCAGGCCGCGCTCCCGGCAGCGCGCGGCCAGTTCCGCCGCCGCCCGCCGCAGGTCTTCGGCGGTTGCTATATTTACCTTCAGTTCCGGCCCGTTTTCCATAGCGCCTCCATTATGCCGTCCGCGCAGGCCCCGCACACTCCGGTCATGCGCCAGTATCTGGAGCTCAAGGCGCAGCACCCGGACACCCTGCTGTTCTACCGCATGGGCGACTTCTACGAGCTGTTCTTCGACGACGCCCGGCGCGCCGCGGAGCTGCTCGACCTGACCCTGACCGAGCGCGGCCGCTCGGCCGGCGCGCCGATCCCGATGGCCGGCGTGCCGGCGGTGTCGCTCGACGCCTACCTCGCCCGCCTCACGCGGCTGGGCGAATCGGTCGCGGTCTGCGAGCAGGTCGGCGAGAGCCCCGACGGCCGCGGGCCGATGGACCGGCGGCTGGCGCGCATCGTCACCCCCGGCACCCTGACCGAGGACGCGCTGCTCGACGAGCACCGCGACACGCTGCTGCTGGCGGTGCGCCCGGGCGCGCCGATCGGCGTCGCCAGCCTCGACCTCAGCGCCGGGCGGATGACGGTGGCGGAGCTCGACGGCGAGGAGGAGCTGCGCGCCGAGCTCGAGCGCCTGCGCCCGGCCGAGCTCCTGCACCCGGAGTCGGGCGCCGCGCCCGCCGCCGGCGCGGCCCGCCCGCGCGCCCTGGCGGACTGGCACTTCGACCCGGAGACCGCGCGCCGGACGCTGTGCGAGCAGTTCGGCGTGCACGACCTGTCGGGCTTCGACTGCGAGGACCTGGACGGCGCGCTCGGCGCCGCCGGCGCGCTGCTGCACTACGCCCGCGAGACCCAGCAGGCGGCGCTGCCGCACGTCGCCGCGCTGCGCCGCGAGCGGCGCGAGGCGCAGCTGTTCCTGGACGCCGCCACCCGCCGCAACCTGGAGCTCGAGACCACCCTCGCGGGCGAGGTCCGCGGCAGCCTGCAGGGGGCGCTGGACGAGACCGTCACCGCCATGGGCCGGCGCTGCCTGAACCGCTTCCTGCGCGCGCCGCTGCGCGACCGGGAGGTCCTCGGCCGGCGCCACCGCGCGGTGGCGGCGCTGCTCGACGAGGCGCTGCGCGCGGAACTGCGCGGCCGGCTGCGCGGCCTCGCCGACGTCGAGCGCATCGCGGCGCGGGTGGCGCTGCGCACCGCCGCGCCGCGCGACCTGGCCGGGCTCGGCGACGCCCTCGCCCGCCTGCCGGCGCTGCGCCGCCCGCTGGAGGCGGCCGGCAGCCCGGAGCTCGCGGCCGCCGCGGCCGAACTGCGCGACGAGCCGGAGCTGGCGGCGACGCTGGCGCGCGCGATCGTCGACGGGCCGCCGGCCACGGCGCGCGACGGCGGCGTGATCGCGGCCGGCTACGACGCCGAGCTGGACGAGCTGCGCGGGCTGTCGGAGCACGCCGGCCGGCACCTGCGGGAGCTGGAGGCGCGCGAGCGCGAGCGCACCGGCATCGCCCAGCTCAAGGTCGCCTACAACCGCGTGCACGGCTACTACATCGAGCTGCCGCGCAGCCAGGCGGCGCGCGCGCCGGAGCATTACCGCCGCCGCCAGACGCTGAAGCACGCCGAGCGCTACCTGACCCCGGAGCTGAAGGAGTTCGAGGACCGCATCCTCGGCGCGCGGGCGCGGGCGCTGGAGCGCGAGAAGCGGCTCTACCGGGAACTGCTGGAGACGCTGGCGCCGGCGCTCGGCGGCTTCCAGCGCAGCGCGGCGGCGCTGGCCGAGCTGGACGTGCTGGCGGGCTTCGCCGAGGCGGCCGCCGCGCGCGGCTACTGCGCGCCGGAGCTGAGCGCCGAGCCCGGCATCGAGATCGAGGCCGGCCGCCACCCGGTGCTCGAGCGCGCCCGCGCCGAGCCGTTCGTGCCCAACGACACGCGCCTCGCCGGCGAGCGCCGGCTGCAGATCATCACCGGCCCCAACATGGGCGGCAAGTCCACCTACATGCGCCAGACCGCGCTGATCGTGCTGCTGGCCTGCATCGGCAGCTACGTGCCGGCGCGGCGCGCCCGCATCGGCCCGGTCGACCGCATCTTCACGCGCATCGGCGCCGCCGACGACCTGGGCTCCGGCCGCTCCACCTTCATGGTCGAGATGACCGAGACCGCCAGCATCCTGCATCACGCCACCGAGCACAGCCTGGTGCTGATGGACGAGGTCGGGCGCGGCACCAGCACCTTCGACGGCCTGGCGCTGGCGCTGGCCTGCGCCGAGCGGCTGGCCGCCGAGAACCGCGCCCTGACCCTGTTCGCGACGCACTACTTCGAGCTGACCCAGCTGGCCGGGCAGCACCCCGGCATCGTCAACCTGCACCTGGACGCCGACCTGCACGGGCAGCGCATCGTGTTCCTGCACGCGGTGCGCGAGGGGCCGGCGAGCCAGAGCTACGGCCTGCAGGTGGCGCGCCTGGCCGGCATCCTGCCGGCGGTGCTGGAGCGCGCCCGCGCCCACCTGGAGACGCTCGAGGACCACAGCCTGCGCGCCTGGCGCCGGGACCGCCCGCAGCAGGACTTGTTCGCGCCGCCGCCGGCGCCGCCGGAGCCGGAGCCGTCCGCCGCGGAGGAGCGGCTGCGCGCCGCCGATCCGGACCGGCTGTCGCCGCGCGAGGCGCTGGCGCTGCTGTACGAGCTGAGGCGGCTGTGCGCGCCCGGCGATTCCTGAGCGCGCTGGCCGCGCCCGGGCGGCGGCTGTGGCGCAACGTCCGCGCCGGCGGCGCGCCGCCGCCGGCGGAATTGCTCGAGCACGGCCCGCGCCTGCGGGCCAGCGCCCGCTACGGCGGCATGGGCGAGCGCGAGCTGCAGCTGCGCATGGAGCGGATCGTCGACCGCATCCTGTCGAGCCGCCACAGCCTGCTCGAGCCGGCGCGCGAGCTCGCCGCGTGCAACCACTTCGAGCAGCGCCGCTTCCTCGCGGCCGGCGAGACGCTCGCGGCCGCCAACGCCGAGCTCGCCTACCGCTTCTTCCATTTCGGGCTGCCGTCGCTGCGGCTGCTGGAGGAGAAGGACTGGGACGGCTGGCTGCAGCGCCTGCTGGACCGCTACGACCGCCGCGGCGTCACCGCCGCGACGGCCGCCATGCAGCGCGCCGGGGACTACGCGCGGGAGCTGCGCGGCGACCCGCGCGGCGTGCGCCTGGAGCAGGTCGCGGAGCTGCTGGAAGCGATCCTCGCCGGCTTCGGCGGGCGGCCGCTGAAGGTCGCCGCCGGCGCCGAGCCGCACACCGACACCGACACCGTCTTCCTGCCCGAGCGCATGCAGGACGGCGCCGACCGGGCGGAGAACTTCGCGCTGCTGAAGGCGGCCGCCGCGCGCCTGTGGGCGCAGGCCCGCCACGGCACCTACCGCGCCGACCTCGCCGCGCTCGGCGCCTACCCCGACCGCGGCCGCGCGCGGCGGCTGTTCCTGGCGCTGGAGACGCTGCGCCTGGATGCCCGCATCGGCCGCGAGCTGCCCGGCGTCGGCCGCGTGCTGGCGCGCCGCAACCCGCCGGCGGCCTGGGCCGCGCTGTCCGCGGAATGGGCCGCGGCCGCGGCCGCGCTGGCCGCGCCCGGGGCGACCGCCGCCGATGCGCTGCGCCTGGTCGGGACCCTCTACCCGCAGCGCGCGGCCTGGCCGGAGGACCCCCTGCGCGGCGCGCTGCGGCCCGAGCTCGCCGCCGCCGCCGTCGACGCGCGCGCCGCCGCCGAGCGCCGGGCGCTGGCGCGGGCCCTGGCCGGGCTGCGCCGCGACCTGTCGCCGCTGCAGGCCGGCCGCGCGGACGCCGAGCCGTTCGCGGTGCGCGCCGACCCGGACCGGGTCGGCGACGAGTTCGCCTTCGACCTGCGGCTCGGCGAAGCGGCCGTCGCGCCGACGCCGGAGGTGCGGCGGCTGCTGGAATCGATCGTGCAGGACTTCGGCGCGGTGCCGGACGAGTACCTGCAGCCGGCCGGCGCCGGCGCCTACGACGCCGACGCGGAAGCCGGCGAAAGCGCGGCCGCGGCCGCGGCCGGGACGGACGGCGACGCGCTGCTGTACCCCGAGTGGGACCATTCCCGGCAGCGCCACCGCCCCGACTGGTGCCGGCTGCGCGAGCGCCCCATCGCCGGCGGCAGCGAAAGCTTCGCGCTCGACACGCTCGTCCGGCGCCGCCGGCTGCTGCGCTCCCTGCGCGCGACCTTCGAGGCGCTGCGCGACGAGGAGCGGCGCGTCCGCCGCGAGCCGCACGGCGACGAGCTGGACCTCGACGCCGCGGTCGCCGCCTACGGCGACTTCGTGCGCGGCGCGGAGCTGGACGCGCGGCTGTTCTCGCGGCGGCGGCGGCAGGAGCGCGACGTCGCGGCGATGTTCCTGGTCGACATGAGCGGCTCCACCCGCGGCTGGGTCAACGAGCTGGTGCGCGAGTCGCTGGTGCTGCTGTGCGGCGCGCTCGAGACCCTGGGCGACCGCTACGCCATCTACGGCTTCTCCGGGCGCACCCACCGCAACTGCGAGCTGTACCCGATCAAGCGCCTGGACGAGGCCTACGGCGCGGAGGTGCGCCGCCGCATCGGCGGCATCGCGCCGCAGGACTACACCCGCATGGGCGTGATGATCCGCCACCTGACGCAGCTGCTCAAGGGCGCCGAGGCGCGCACCCGGCTGCTGATCGCCCTGTCCGACGGCAAGCCGGACGACCAGGACGGCTACCGCGGCGCCTACGGCATCGAGGACACCCGCCAGGCCCTGCACGAGGCCCGGCACTTGGGCATCCACCCGTATTGCATTACCATAGACGACGAGGCCATGGCGTACCTGCCCCACATGTACGGCGCCGCCAACTTCGCGGTGGTCGACCGCATCGAGCGGCTGCCGCGCCGGGTCTCCGACATCTACCGCCGCCTCACCGCATGACGCCCCGCCGCGCCCCCCGCCCCGCCCGCGCCGCGCCGGCCGCCGCCGCGCTGCTGCTGGCGGGCTGCCTCGGCGACTTCCTCGGCGAGCGCGACATGCTGCCGGCGGAGGTGAAGGACCTGGCCAAGTCCGACCTGGACTTCGCGCTCGACGCGCACCTGGCGGAGACCCGCGAGGGGCTGGCGCGGCTGATGCGGCTGCTGTACCGGCTCAACCCCGAGCAGCTGGCGAAGCGCCCGGGCGCCGCCGCCGAGGAGCGCGTCGCGCTGCTGCTGCCGAAGCGCGCCTACGCCGAGATGCAGTTCGGCGAGCTCGGCGGCAAGCGCGACAACGAGGCCCTGCTGCTGGCCTTCGAGCCGGCGTTCCCCGGCGACCGGGTGTTCGCGCTGATGGTCGGCCTGGCCAGCCAGATGCGGGTCGCCTACGGCGACCAGGACGAGTTCTTCGCCCCCGACCGGCTGGACGCGGCGAACTTGCGCAACTTCGCCGCCAACCTGGAGATCGTCCGCCGCATCCTGCCCGAGCGCGCCGGCCTCGACGGCGCGCCGCTGCTGCGCCACCGGGACGGCGGCGGCGGCGAGGACGGGCCCGCCGACGCGCGCGCGATCCTCGACCAGGCGGCCGGCCACCAGCGCGTGCTGGCGCGCGTCATCGACGGCTGGCAGGCGCGCGCCGAGCGGCGCGCGGTGCAGACCATGGGCGCGGTGATCCTGCTGCCGGTGCCCTGAGCGGCGCGATGGCGGCGGCGCTCGCCCTCTACCACAACCCGCGCTGCAGCAAGTCGCGGCAGGCGCTGGCGCTGCTGCGCGCGCGCGGCGCCGAGCCCGAAATCGTCGAGTACCTGAAGCGCCCGCCGTCCGCGGCCGAGCTGAAGCGGCTGCTGGGCTGGCTCGGCATGAAGCCGGCGGAGCTGGCGCGCACCGGCGAGAAGACCTGGCGCGAGCTCGGCCTCGCCGGCGCCGCGCCGGCCGCCGTGCTGCGCGCGCTGGCGGCGCACCCGATCCTGATCGAGCGGCCGATCGCGGTCGACGCCGGGCGCGGGCGCGCCGTGGTCGGGCGGCCGCCGGAGCGGGTGCTGGAACTGCTGTGAGCGGCGTCGCCGTCCTGGTGCTGTACTACAGCCGCAACGGCGCCACCGCCGAACTGGCGAACCTGGTCGCCCGCGGCGCGGAGGAGGTCGCGGACGCGCGCGCGGTGCTGCGCACCGTGCCGCCGGTGGCGCCCGGCGGCGCCGGCGCGCCGGCCGTCCCGGACGCGGGCCCGCCCTACGCGACCTTGGAAGACCTCGAGCGCTGCGACGCGCTGGCGCTCGGCTCGCCGACCCGCTTCGGCAACATGGCGGCGCCGATGAAGCACTTCTGGGACGGCACCGCCGCGCAGTGGCACGCGGGCGCGCTGGCCGGCAAGCCGGCCGCGGCGTTCACCTCCACCGCCAGCCTGCACGGCGGCCAGGAGACCACCCTGCTGTCGATGATGCTGCCGCTGCTGCACCACGGCTGCCTGCTGCTCGGCCTGCCGTACACGGAGCCGCGCCTGTCCACCACCGAAAGCGGCGGCACGCCGTACGGCGCGAGCCGCTGGAGCGGCGAGGGCGAGCCGCGGGCGCTGACCGAGGACGAGGGCGCGCTGGCGCGCGCGCTGGGGCGGCGGCTGGCGCAGACGGCGCGGCGGCTGGCGGCGGGCTGAAGCGCCCGGCTCGCGGGCGCTCCGTTTGCGCTAGACTGCAAAACTCAGCGCAAACCTCGGCCCCTGTCCGAGGAGTTTGAAATGGCCAAGACGGCAACGTCCCGCGACCGGGCCGAACCCGAGACGAAAAGCGTCTTCGGAAAGTTCTTCCGGTCGGTGGCCGAAACGTCCGGCGTGATCGTCCACGTGCTCGGCGTACTCCTGTACCGCTGGGTGCTGTATCCGAACAGGACCCCGAACCGGGAAACCCTCGCCGCGCTCCGCGAAGTGCGCGAGCGGAAAGATCTGCCCAAGCACGCCAGCTGGGAAGACTTCCTGCGGGAAATGGACAACGCCTGAATTATCTTTCGGCGGCCGGCTCCGCCACCGGCACCGGCGACGTGAACGCGAACTTCGCCAGGCCGTCGCCGTACAGCACCGCGCAGCGCGGCGGCAGCGACTGCAGCATGTTGCTGTCCACCAGGTGGCGCTCGGTCTGGCGCAGGGCGCGCTCGCCGCGCCCGCGCTCGGTCAGCAGCGGGCCGGTCTCCAGGCTCCGCAGCTCGTCGTCGGCGCGGATGCTGCCGCTCATGCGCGCCAGCCACAGCGCGGTGTCCGGGTCGTGCACCCGGTAGGCGAACTTCAGTCCGCAGTTCTCGGCCACCGAGCCCGCCGCCTGCTCCGGCTCCAGCCCGGCGACGGCGCGGCGCAGGTCGTGCAGGGTCTGGTGCGCCAGCACCAGGTGGGCGCGGCGGTCGCGCAGCGAGGCCAGCGCCTCCAGCACCGGCGCGCTGACCAGGTAGCGGAACTCGTCGAGGAACAGGCAGGCGTGGCGGCCGCGCCCGGCGCCGCGCCGCTCGCAGTGCTGGATCGCCGACAGCACGAACATGCGCTGCAGCCGGGCGACGCGCGGGTGGCGCAGCGCGCCGCGGACGTACACCACCGCGCCCGCCTCCAGCGCGGCCGCCAGGTCCGGCGCCGCGGGCGCCGCGCCGCCGGGCCCCGCCAGCTCCTCCAGCGCGGCGACGAACATCTTCGCGTCGCGCGCCGCGGGCAGCGCGCGGAACTCCGCCAGCAGCGCCGCCGGGTCCAGCCCCTGCTCCGCCGCCATGCGCGCGCATTCGCGCGCCGCCCGCCGGTCCTGCAGGCGGTAGAAGTCGGCGTCGCCGCCGCGCTCCTCCAGGCCGAAGCCGGAGACGAACAGCTCGTCGAGCTCGTCGGCGGTCTTGCCCGCCAGCGGGTTCCAGCCCGCCGCCAGGTCGAGCTCGAGGTACTCGACCCCCGCGTCGCGCGCCGCCTGCGCCAGCACCAGCGGCGCGTAGCGGTCGCGCTTCGGGTCGACCGCGAACACCGCCTCGCCCTGGCGCGCCGCCTGGCTCAGCAGCACCCCGGCCAGCACGCCCTTGCCGCTGCCGGTCATGCCGACGATGTCGACGTGCGAGCGCCGCCACAGCTCCCGGGCGACGCGCACCGGCCGCCCGCGCTCGTCGAGGCCCGCGAACAGGCTGCCGGGGTCGTCCAGGTGCGGCCGCGGGTCGTAGCGTTCCCGCGCCGCCGGCAGCAGCGCCGCCACCGTGCGGATGTCGGTGCGCGCGTCGCCCGCCAGGGCGCTGCGCCGGGTGAAGCGCTCGCGCAGGCGCTCGAGGCGCCCCGCCAGGCGGCGGCGGCCGAGGGCGACGAGCAGCGCCGCGGCCGCGAACTCGGCGGCGAACAGCGCCGCCCGCCAGCCCGGGCGCGCGCCGTCGGCGTGCGCCGCCGCGAACAGCGCCGTGCCCAGCAGGCCCGCCAGCAGCAGCAGCAGGCCGGAGAGGCGCGGCGCGCGCAGCGCGCCCGCCGCCAGCAGGGCGCCGCAGGCGAGCCCCAGCCACGGCCAGCTCCAGTCGTAGGGCGCGCCGCCCCACAGGCCGGCCGGCAGACTCCAGAATCCCACGGGCGCGGCCTCCGGTCCGGGGCGGGGACGGCGCGGATTGTAGCCCGCCCCGGCGCGGCGCGGGTGTATAATGGGCGCGTGATATGGGGGGTGACCTTGGTTTCGACGATGGTTTCCGACTCCCAGGCGCATGCCGAGGATGCGACCGCCTCGTAAAAAAGTCGCGAAAAATATAGTTGCCAACGACGACAACTACGCGCTGGCTGCCTAAACCCAGCCAGTCATCCTCCGGAAGGTGCTTGTGCCTTCCGAACCGGATGTCCTAAACGCAAGCTCGCGCCGCCGTCCGTCCGGAGCGGCGGCGTCAAAATCCAATCCGGGCTGGCGGCCGCGGCGCCCTGCCCGCCGGACGGCGGCCGCGAGAATGAAGGCGAGGCTAAGCATGTAGTGCCGAAGAGGAAGAGCCATCGGACGCGGGTTCGATTCCCGCCACCTCCACCACCCCCGGGGCGTCCCGCCCCGCCCGGCGCGGCGGCCGCCGCCTGCGGCCCGTGACGTTCCTCGTCCTCGAAGACTGCATCCGGTGCAAGCACACCGACTGCGTCGAGGTCTGCCCGGTCGAGTGCTTCCACGAGGGCCCCCACTTCCTGGTGATCGACCCGGAGGAGTGCATCGACTGCGGCCTGTGCGCGCCGGAGTGCCCGCTGGACGCGATCGCCGCCGCGGCCGACGCGCCCGAGGACCAGCGCGAGTTCCTCGAGATCAACGCCCGGCTGGCCCGCGAGTGGCCGGTCATCGCGCGCCGCAAGCCGCCGCCGCCCGACGCCGGCGAGTGGCGCGGCCGCCCCGGCAAGCGCCGGCTGCTGTAGATGGAGCTGCGCGTCTATCCGCCGTCGGTCCCGCTCGGCCGGGCCTGCGCCGAACTGATCCTGGAGCGGCACGCCGCCGACCTGCCCGACCTGAGCGCGGTGGCGGCGCTGGCGCCGGACCGCTGCGGCCGGCTGGCCCTGCGCGACGCCCTGCTGGAGCGCGCCGCCGCGCGCGGACGCCCGGGACTGCTGCTGCCCCGGATCGCTTCGCTGCGGCCCTGGGTGCTGGAGGGCGCGGACGGCGGCGCCGGCGCCGGCCGCCGCGCCGAACTGCTGGAGCTGGCCGGCCGCCTCAACCGCGAGACCCCGCTGACCGCGAGCCAGGCCAACCCCTGGTCGGTGGCGGACGAGCTGCTGGGGCTGTTCGAGCGCCTGTCGCTCGACGACGCGCCGCTGCCGGACGACCCCGAGGGGCTGGTCGAGGAGCTGCGGCAGCGCTACGGCATCGACGCCGACGCGCCGGCGCAGCTGCGCGCCGAGGCCGACATCGCGCACCGCCTGTGGCGGGCCTGGACGCGCGGCGGCCCGGGCGCCACCGGGCGCTACCGCGCGGCGCTGCTGCGCTTCGCCGCGCCGCCGGGCGCGGCGGCGGTGTACGTCTGCGGCTACGAGCAGCTGGCGCGGCTGGAGGCGGCCTGCCTGCGGCGCCTGGACGCGCAGGCGCCGGTATGCATCGCGGCGCGCCCCGGCCACCTGCTGCCGGCGGCGGCGATGCCGGAGCCGGCCGCGGCCCCCGCCGCGGCCGGGCCTTGGGCGGAGGCGCTCGAGGCGGCGTTCGCGCGCGGCGAAACGCACCTGCAGGCCCGCGCGGCGGACTGCGCGCGGCGCTTCCCGCGCAGCCCGCTGGCCGGGCGGCTGCGGCTGTTCCGCTCCGGGCAGGCCGAGCTGCACGCGCGCGGCATCGACATCCAGCTCCGCCGCTGGCTGCGGGACGGCCATCGGGACATCGGCCTGGTCACCGAGGACCGCAAGCTGGCGCGGCGGGTGCGCGCGCTGCTGGAGCGCGCCGGCGTGGCGGTGCGGGACCACTCCGGCTGGGACCTGTCCACCACCAGCGCCGCGACCGTGCTCGAGAAGTGGCTGGCCTGCCTGACCGGGGGCTTCCGGCACCAGGACCTGCTCGACCTGCTGAAGTCGCCGTTCGCGCGCCCCTGCCCCGGGCTCGACCACGAGGCCGCGGTCGCCCGGCTGGAGACGCGCCTGCGCCGCCGCGGCCTCGCCGTCTCGTCGCTGGCGCGCTGCCGCGGCGCGCTCGCCGCCGGCGAGCCGGACGCGGACGGCCTCGCCCTGCTGGACGCGGTGGCGGCGGCGGCGGAGTCCTGGGAGCGGCTGCCGGATGAGCCCGACGCGCGCGAGTACTTCGGCGCGCTCGGCGGCGCCCTCGAGCGGCTCGGCTGCGCGCGCCTGCTGGCGGCGGACGGGGCCGGGCAGAAGATCCTCGACCTGCTGGAGCAGGCGGCCGGCGAGCTCCGCGGCAGCGAAGTGCGGCTGCCGCGCGCGCAGTGGAACCTGCTGCTGCTGCGCCAGCTGCTGGAGGAGCAGCATTACGCGCCGCCGGCGCGCGGCGCCGCGGCCGTCACCCTGCTCACCCTCGGCCAGGCGCACCTGTGCGCCTTCTCCCGGCTGATCGTGGCCGGCATGGACCGCCGCCACTACCCGCGCCGCCCGAGCCGCCAGTCCTGCCTGTTCAACGATGCCGTGCGCGAGAGCCTGGGCCTGCCCGGCCGCGCCGCCCGGCGCGCGCTCGACCTGCAGCGCTTCCGCGCGCTGCTGCTGGCCGCCGACGAGGCGCTGCTCACCCACCAGACGCTGGAGCAGGACGAGCCGCTGCTGCCGAGCCCCTGGCTGGAGCAGCTGCGCATCTTCCACGAGCTGGCCTGGCGGGAGCCGCTGGAGGACGCCGGGCTGGCGGCGCTGGCGCTCGACGAGCGGGCGGCGGTGACCGCGCGCGAACGGCCCGCGCCCGGCGATTTCGACCGCGCCCGCCCGCGGCCGGAACTGCCGCCGGAACTGCTGCCCGAGCGGCTCTCCGCCGGCGGCCACCAGGACCTGATCGACTGCCCGTACCGCTTCTTCGTCCACCGCTGCCTGCGGCTGCGCGAGGCCGAGGCCATCGCCGACGATCCGGACGCGCGCCACTTCGGGCTGTACGTCCACCGCTGCCTGGAGGCTTTCCACGCCGACGTCCCGGAACTGCCGGGGCCTTGGGAGGGCCCGCTGCGGGGGCGCGAGGACGAGGCCCGGGAGCTGCTGCGCGAAATCGGCGAGCGGCAGCTGGAGCGCGCCGGCGCCGGCCGCGGCGCCGGCGCCTTCCGGGCGCGCTGGGAGCAGACCCTGGCGCGGTACGTGGCGCGCCAGCGCGAGGTCGAGGCCGGGCGCCGGATCGAGGCGCTGGAGCTGGACTGCGAGCGCCGGTTGCCGGGCGGCCCGACGCTGCGCGGGCGCATCGACCGGCTGGACCGCGGCGAGGCCGGCGGCGTGGTGCTGGACTACAAGACCGGCGCGAAGATCAGCCCGCGCGAACTGCGCGACGGCGAGCGCGTGCAGCTGCCGAGCTACGCCCTGCTGCGCGACGACGTCGCCGCGGCGGAGTACTGGTGGCTGGCGCCGGACGACCGCGGCGAGGCGCTGGACGCGACCGCGCTCGAGGACGCGGAGCTGCGGCAGCTGCGCGACCGGGTCGGGGCGCGCCTGGGCGAACTCTACGGCCGGCTGCGCGCGGGCGCGGCGCTGCCCGCCCACGGCGACGCCGCGACCTGCCGCACCTGCGCCGCCGCCGGCGTCTGCCGGCGGGCGGCGTGGGCGGATTCAGCCGCGGTCGAGGAGGGCGCGCAGCGCCAGTAGGTCCTCGAACGCCTGCGCCTTGCCCTGCGGCCGGCGCAGCAGGTAGGCCGGGTGGTAGGTCGGCAGGACGACGATGCCGGCGCGCTCCGGCAGCGGGAACTCCTTCCCGCGCAGCGCGCCGATGGGCGCGTCCACCTGCAGCAGGTTGCGCGCCGCCACCGCGCCGAGCGCCAGGATCACCTTCGGCTCGAGCAGCTCCAGCTGCCGCTCCAGGTGGCCGCGGCACTGCTCGGCCTGCTCCGGGGTCGGGTTGGTGTTGCCGGGCGGGCGGCACTTGAGGATGTTGGCGATGAACACGTCCTCGCGCGCCAGCCCGATCGCGGCCAGCATGCGGTTCAGCAGCAGCCCGGCCGGGCCGACGAACGGCTCGCCCTGCGCGTCCTCGTCCGCGCCCGGCGCCTCGCCGACGAGCATCAGGTCCGCGGTCTCGCTGCCGGCGCCGAACACCGCGTTGCGGCGGGTGGCGTGCAGCTCGCAGCGCGTGCACTCCTCCGCCTGCCGCCGCGCCTTGCGCCAGTCGTGCTTCTTCGCCGCCGCCGGGTCCAGCGTCAGCGTGCGGCTGTCGGCCGGCCGGTCGTCCGCCGCCGGCGCCGCCGCCTCCGGCGCCGCGCCGCCCGCCCCCGCGCGTCCGTCTTCGTCCATCCGCCGCCTCCAGCGCGTCAGGCCCAGTTCCCGCAGGTGTTCGGCGTCCGGCGGCGCGGCCATGGCCCCGCTCAGATGTGGTCCAGCTGCGGGTGCATGCGGGCCGCCTCGCCGGCCAGCTTGCCCACCGCGTTCAGGTAGGCCCGGGCCGAGGCGATGACGATGTCGGTGTGCGCGCCCTGGCCGTTGACGATCGCGTCGCCGCGGCGCAGGCGCACGGTCACCTCGCCCTGCGCGTCGGTGCCGGAGGTGATGTTGTTGACCGAATACAGCTGCAGCTCGGACTCCGTGCCGACGATCTCCTCGATGGCCCGGAACGAGGCGTCCACCGGGCCGCTGCCGGCCGCCTCGCCGCGGTACTCCCGGCCGTCGCGGCGCAGCACCACCTGCGCCACCGGGGTCGCGCCGAGCTTGGAGCGCACCTCCAGGTCCGCCAGCTGGTACTCGGCGTCCGCCGGCGCCGCGCCGCCGCTCTCCAGCGCCAGCATCACCAGGTCGTCGTCGACGATCTCGTGCTTGCGGTCGGCCAGCTCCTTGAAGCGCGCGAACACGCCGTCCAGCTCCTCCGCCGGCACCTCCAGCCCCAGCGTCTCCAGCGCCTCGCGCACCGCGCGCCGCCCGGAGTGCTTGCCGAGCACGATGCGGTTGCTCGCCCAGCCGACGTCTTGGGCGCGCATGATCTCGTAGGTCTCGCGGTACTTGAGCACGCCGTCCTGGTGGATGCCGGACTCGTGGGCGAAGGCGTTGGCGCCGACGATCGCCTTGTTGGGCTGCACCGGGAAGCCGGTGACGCTGGACACCAGGCGCGAGGTCGGCACGATCTGGGTGGCGTCGACGCCGGAGTCGCAGTCGAACACGTCGCGGCGCGTGCGCACCGCCATCACCACCTCCTCGAGCGCCGCGTTGCCGGCCCGCTCGCCCAGGCCGTTGAGGGTGCACTCCACCTGCCGCGCGCCGCGGCGCACCGCGTCCAGCGAGTTGGCCACCGCCAGCCCCAGGTCGTTGTGGCAGTGCACCGAGAACACCGCCCGGCCGGCGTTCGGCACGCGCTCGAGCAGCTCGCCGATCAGGTCGCCGAACTGGAACGGCATGCTGTAGCCGACCGTGTCCGGGACGTTGATGGTGCCCGCGCCGGCCGCGATCGCCGCCTCGACCACGCGGCACAGGAAGTCCCGGTCCGAGCGCCCGGCGTCCTCCGGCGAGAACTCCACGTCGTCGGTGTGCCGGCGCGCGCGCCGCACCGCGCCCGCGGCGTGCTCCAGCACCTGCTCCTCGCTCATGCGCAGCTTCTGCCGCATGTGGATCGGCGAGGTGGCGATGAAGGTGTGGATGCGCGGCCGCGCCGCGCCCGCCAGCGCCTCCGCCGCCCGGTCGATGTCCTGCTCCAGCGCGCGCGCCAGGCCGCACACCGCGCAGTCGGCGACCGCCGCGCCGATCTCCCGCACCGCCGCGAATTCGTCCGGGCTGGCGATCGGGAAGCCGGCCTCGATCACGTCCACCCGCAGCTGCTGCAGAGCGCGCGCGATCTTCAGTTTCTGCGCGCGCGTCATCGACGCGCCGGGGCTCTGCTCCCCGTCGCGCAGCGTGGTGTCGAAAATGATCAGCTTGTCCATTGCGGTGCTCCCGCTGCCGGGCCGCCGCGGGGCCGCCCGGTGAGTGTCGAAAAAGGTCGGCGTGTCTTAAAGCGCCGTTCGCTGGTGTGACAGTGGGAGTTCTTATGCCGCCTGACGCGGCAGCAGCAGGCGCGCCCGGCGCCCGCTCGGACGGCGGCAAAGGACGCGGACGGAGGTCGGAGACATGGGCGGAGCCGCTGCGGCTCTCTTAAGAATACCACTATTCGGTCCTCGCCCGGCCGCCGCTCCTCCGGCAACGGGCGAGTCCGGCCGGCCGGAGGACCGCGTCCTCTGCGGCCGGGGCCGGCCGGGAATCGAAGCGGAAAGCGGCCTGATGCCGTCCCGCGGCAAGCCGGCGCGGACGCCGGACTTGGCCCCAGCTTGGCCCCCCGGTTCAGATCTCATCCTTTCACTATTTATCATGGATTTATCATGCCGCCACCGTAACTTGGCCCCCCTACTTGGCCCCCCCTTTTGTGCATGAAAAAATAATTCTCGTTTTATTTCAACAAGATATGAAAATGATGCTAGGAAGGAATGTCTTTGACGAGAAGCGATTAATATCAATGATTTCAAATGAATAGATAGATGGATTTAACTTGGCCCCCCCCCCAGCGTGGCTGCCGGTTTCTGCCCCTGCACAACTCTGTGCAGACACGCGAATGTGCAGAAACGCGAACTTGCGCTTTCCGCTGGCCGGATCATGCCCCAACGTGTTTTCCGCCACAACTAGAACGGCACGCCCTTATATTGGTCAATCGATATCCAGAAAACTTCCGCGAACAGCGCTAATCAGGGAAAATCTCCCGGAAATATCTTTTCCAGCTTTTGACTGTTTGCAGCCTTCTTGTGAACGTGCTGTCCGCTTTCAGAACGTTCCGGTGCCGAATCTTGGCGGGAATATCGGGCGCGTCACTACGCAGAAACAAATTGAACAAATCATTGGAAAAAGCAATTTGCGCCATGTCGAACAAAGCTTCCAAATCGGGCTCGGCGCAAATCCTTTGCCCTTTTCTTGTCAGCCGGTAGCGGCAAGCACTTCCGGTCGCCCTGGCTTCGTCCGGAGCTTCTTCCGCCAACTTCATCCAGCACAACGCGTTCAAGTAGTAATCAAACTGCCTTGGGGTGATGTCGTATCCGTGAAATATCTCCTCTTTGGTTAAGGACCCTGATTTATTCAACTCGCGCAGCCCCGCAAAAACCTTAGCGAAATCGTCTGCCTGAGGAAACGGCACGGCAGCGCTCGTCTGCTCCCGGTCGACACTCGTCTCAGTCAGGTTCTGCCACCGATACGAACAAGAGTAACCCTCCAGCGCATACCGCGCATAATTCGAGAATCGATAGCGGCCGCCTGTCCCCGAAAAACGGAGGAAGTGGAAATAGCCCTTGCCGTGCTCGTACAGCAGGACATGCGTGCGGACTTCTTTTCGGTGCAACTGTTGATAATGCAGTTGCGGATACAGCAACTGCCTCAAATTCAAGTTGTCGCTGACCGCCATTTTGGCTTCAATCAAATGAATGGCCTTCTGGCCCTCGTAGCCGCCGTCCACTTCGATCTGCACGCCCTTGGCTTGATACGGCACCCGGCGCCCTTCCCGGCCCATGTCCGGCAGGGAAAATTTTATCGGCTTGCAGAATTCCCGCCCGCGCAAGACCAGCGCCACCTTGTCGTCCAGCGCGGCATCGAGCATGCCCGAAGCCAACGCGGCATCCAGCGCCTTGGATTCGCTGCTGATGCTGCGGGGCGCAAGCGCCTGAATATGCTGCGGCAGCGGAAAAGCCTGCGGCGTCATCCGCTGACCAAGAACCGACTGGTCAATGTTGACGAACGGATCGGTTCGCGCAATCCGATACGTCCCGTTGTCGACCGCCAACACCGAAAATCCTTGCTGCTTGAGCGGCAGCGGAAGCTGTCTTTTGTAATCGATCTTGCAGGCCAAGCGGGGTTCTCGATGGTTCCGGATGACGCTGCTTTCCACATCGAGAAATCCGCGGCTGGAAATTTCCTCCTCCAAATCCGGAAACTCTTCCAGGATCCGCTCCCACGCCACATCGTTCTTAGGTCGGCTCATGGGTAATTCCTCACGATGATTTCCCAAATCTTTCCGCGCCGCTCGGCCTTGCAGTTGATCGCCCGGGTTGCCGGGACTTTCTCGACGCGAAATGCTTTCTCTTTCCGGTAGAGCTCCACGATCCAAGGCGCCGATGAATTGGACAGCATGAAATACGCTCCCCGCCGGGACAATCGCCGGCAAAACTGAAACAGCCGGACCTGCTCCAGTTCGTCAAAATTGGCGCTGGCGTAGGACGTGAAACTCGAAGTATCGGAAACCGGCTCGTACGGCGGATCCAGATAAACAAAATCCGCGCGGCCAATCCGCGTCGAAGTCTCCTCAAAAGAATCAATCCGGGAAAGATTCACGCGCTGCAGAAAGCGGGAGCAGTTGCGCAAGTTGCCCGCGTCGATGATCTGCGGGTTGCGGTAACGGCCGAAAGGGACGTTGAACTCGCCGCGGGAATTCACCCGGTACAGGCCGTTGTAGGCCGTTTTATTCAGGTACAGGAACCGGCTGGCGCGGCTCAGGGCCGTCCGCCGCGCATAGCCGACGGACCGGTCCCAGTCCCGGATCCGATAGAAGTACTCGGCCGTATTTTCATGCCGCCGCAAGTGCCGGATCAGATTCTCTACATCATTCCGCACCACCTGGTACGCATTAATCAGTTCCGCGTTGATATCGCTGAGATGAATCTCGCCCCGCGCCGCCTGCCGATGGAGAGAAAACAATAATGCCCCCCCCCCCCCCGAAAACTTCGAAATAATTGTTCCAGCTGCCCGCCGGCGGGAAGCGTTTCCGCAGGACTTCCAGCAACTGGCGCTTCCCGCCCGCCCATTTCAGGAACGGCCGCGGGGAATCGGCGGCAGGGTCGGTGCGGGCGGGGCGCATGAGGGCCGGTGGAAATTCGCAGTCGAACCGCTCCGGCTCCGGAACCGCCGGAAACTCCGATCATACCGCGCCGGCGACGCCTTGCGCGCCGGGCCGCCGCAGCGCCCGCCTCGCCCTCGAAAGCCGGGCTAAAGGCGGCCCATGGTGTATATTAATAAGGCACGCGCCGCGCCACGACCCCAGACCGCACCCGCACCGCCATGCACGGACGCAGGACCGCTCCCGGCCCCGCCGGCGACGCCGAATTCGTGATCCGCTCCAACCAGTCCCTGTCGCCCGCCGGGAACCGCCTGTTCTTCCTGCTCATGGCCGCCGTCTCGTTCTCCATCGCGGGCGCGTTCGCCGCGTTCGGCGCGTGGCTGGTGCTGCCGTTCGCGGGCCTCGAGATGCTGGCGCTCGGCGCGGCGCTGGTCCTGTGCGGCCGCCGCGCCGCGGCGCGGGAGATCGTCCGCATCGCCGCGCGCACCGTCGACGTGCGCATCGAGCGCCCCCGGCGCGCGCCGGTCCTCTGGCGCTGCCCCCGCCCGTGGGCGCGGGCCTGCCTGGAGCGCGCCGCGGTCGCCGGGCGCCCCAGCCGCCTGCTGCTGCGCTCGCACGGCCGCAGCCTCGCCATCGGCGCCTGCCTGACCGACGCCGAGCGCGCCGGACTGGCCCGCGCGCTCAACGCCGCCCTCGCCCGGGAAGTCCCGTGCGCCGCCTGAGCGCCCTCCTCCTCCTGCTCGCCAGCCCGGCCGCGCCGGCCGCCTGGGACACCCTGAACATGCCGGTCGGGGTGACCGCGATCAGCCGCGACGTCTACGACCTGCACATGCTGATCTTCTGGATCTGCGTGGCCATCGGCGTGGTGGTGTTCGGCGCCATGTTCTACTCGATCCTGATGCACCGCAAGTCGCGCGGCGCGGTCGCCGCGCCGTTCCACGAGAGCACCACCGTCGAGGTGCTGTGGACCGTGGTGCCGTTCGTCATCCTGGTGGCCATGGCGGTGCCGGCCACCGCGACGCTGATCGAGATGGAGGATTCCAGCAACCCCGAGATGACCCTCAAGGTCACCGGCTACCAGTGGCTGTGGCACTACGAGTACCTGGACGAGGACTTCGGCTTCTACTCCTACCTGGCGACGCCGCGCGCGCAGATCCAGGACCAGGCCCCCAAGGGCGAGCACTACCTGCTGGAGGTCGACCGCCCGCTGGTGCTGCCGACCGAGACCAAGATCCGCATGCTGATCACCGCCAGCGACGTGCTGCACGCCTGGTGGGTGCCGGACCTGGCGGTGAAGAAGGACGCCATCCCGGGCTTCGTCAACGAGCTCTGGACCCGCATCGAGACCCCGGGCGTCTACCGCGGCCAGTGCGCCGAGCTGTGCGGGCGCGACCACGGCTTCATGCCGATCGTGGTGCGCGCCCTGCCGCCCGCCGAATACCGCGCCTGGGCCGAGGAGCAGGCCGGGCGCGGCGCCGATTCCGCCGGAGCATCCCGATGAGCGAGACCGCCGCGCCCGGCGCCCACGCGCACGACGACCACCACTCGGGTGGCCTGTGGCGCTGGGTGACCACCACCAACCACAAGGACATCGGCACGCTGTACCTGTGGCTGGCGCTGGCGATGTTCTTCATCGGCGGCGCCATGGCGCTGGTGATCCGCACCGAGTTGTTCGCGCCGGGGCTGCAGTTCGTCGACCCGCAGTTCTTCAACTCCATGACCACGCTGCACGCGCTGGTGATGATCTTCGGCGTGGTCATGCCGGCGTTCACCGGCCTGGCCAACTGGCAGGTGCCGCTGATGATCGGCGCCACCGACATGGCGCTGCCGCGCATGAACAACTGGAGCTTCTGGATCCTGCCGTTCGCCTTCGCCATGCTGCTGTCGACCATGTTCATGGACGGCGGCGGCCCGGCCGGCGGCTGGACCCTGTACCCGCCGCTGACGCTGCAGACCGGCGACGCCCTGCCGTTCGTGATCTTCTCCATCCACCTGATGGGCATGTCCTCGATCATGGGCGCGATCAACGTGATCACCACCATCCTCAACATGCGCGCGCCGGGCATGACCCTGATGAAGATGCCGCTGTTCGTCTGGACCTGGCTGATCACCGCCTTCCTGCTGATCGCGGTGATGCCGGTGCTGGCCGGCGGCGTCACCATGCTGCTGACCGACAAGTTCTTCGGCACCAGCTTCTTCAACGCCGCCGGCGGCGGCGACCCGGTGCTGTTCCAGCACATCTTCTGGTTCTTCGGCCACCCCGAGGTGTACATCCTCATCCTGCCGTCGTTCGGCGTGGTCTCCAGCATCCTGCCGACCTTCGCCCGCAAGCCGCTGTTCGGCTACAGCTCGATGGTGTACGCCACCGTGTCCATCGCCTTCCTGTCGTTCATCGTCTGGGCGCACCACATGTTCACCGTCGGCATGCCGCTGGCCGGCGAGCTGTTCTTCATGTTCGCCACCATGCTGATCGCGGTGCCGACCGGGGTCAAGGTGTTCAACTGGGTGGCCACCATGTGGCGCGGCTCGATGACCTTCGAGACGCCGATGCTGTTCGCCATCGGCTTCATCGTCATGTTCACCATCGGCGGCTTCTCCGGCCTGATGCTGGCCATCGTGCCGGCCGACTTCCAGTACCACGACACCTACTTCGTGGTCGCGCACTTCCACTACGTGCTGGTGCCGGGCTCGATCTTCGCCATCATGGCGGCGGTCTACTACTGGCTGCCGAAGTGGACCGGCAACCGCTACTCCGAGCGCCTCGGCAAGTGGCACTTCTGGCTGTCGACGCTGTTCGTCAACCTGACCTTCTTCCCGATGCACTTCGTCGGCCTCGCCGGCATGCCGCGGCGCATCCCGGACTACGCGCTGCAGTTCGCCGACTACAACATGCTGGCCACGGTCGGCGCGTTCGGCTTCGGCTTCGCGCAGCTGCTGTTCGTGTACGTCGTGCTGCAGGCGGTGCGCGGCGGCGAGAAGGCGACCGCCCAGTGCTGGGAGGGCGCCGAGGGCCTGGAGTGGACCCTGCCGTCGCCGCCGCCGTACCACAGCTTCACCACCCCGCCGGCGGTCCGGTGAGCGCCGCGCCGTCCCCGCGCCGCCGCGCCGCGCTGCGCACCGCCTGGCTGGTCGGCCTGGCGGCGCTGGCGGTGTACGTCGGCTTCTACCTGCTGGTGGGCGCCCGATGAAGCCGGGGCCGCGCCGCACCGCCGTCCGCCTCGCCGCCGCCGGCGTCCTGATGCTGGGCTTCGGCTACGCGCTGGTGCCGCTGTACGACGTCCTGTGCGACCTGACCGGGCTGTCCGGCGCGCCGTCCAACCTGACCCGGGCCGCCGCCCCCGCCGCGGCGCCGGCGGCCGCCGGGCGCACGGTCACGGTGCAGTTCGCCGCCGCCCTCAACCGCGGCATGCCCTGGGACTTCCGCCCCGACCGCTTCGAGATGGAGGTGCGCCCGGGGGTCAGCTACCGCACCGTGTTCCACGCCCGCAACCGCAGCGGACGCGCGATGACCGGCCGCGCCGTGCCGAGCGTCGCCCCGATCGCCGCCGCCACGCACCTGGTCAAGCAGGAGTGTTTCTGCTTCCAGAGCCAGCGGCTCGCGGCCGGCGAGCGGATCACCATGCCAGTGGTGTTCCGGGTCAGCGAGCGGCTGCCGGCGGCGGTCGACACCCTGACCCTGGCATACACGTTCTTCGACGTCACCGAAGCGGCGCGGCCGGCCGGCCGCGCCCGCCCCGGCTGAGGAGGCGCCCGTGTCCGAATCCGCGTACTACATCCCGAACCCCAGCCACTGGCCGATCGTCGGCACCCTGGGCCTGACCGCCACCCTGGTCGGCGCGTCGCTGATGATGCTGGGCTCCGCGCCCGGCTTCTGGCTGCTGGCGCTCGGCGTGCTGGTGGTGCTGCTGATGATGTTCGGCTGGTTCGGCACCGTCATCCACGAGAGCGAGGGCGCGGCCTACAACGACCAGGTCGACCTGTCGTTCCGCTGGGGCATGTTCTGGTTCATCCTCTCGGAGGTGATGTTCTTCGCGGCGTTCTTCGGCGCGCTGTACTACGCCCGCCAGTACTCGCTGCCCTGGCTCGGCGGCGAGGGCGCGGGCGTGATGACCAACGCCTACCTGTGGCCGGGCTACGAGGCGCTGTGGCCGCACACCGCCAACGGCCCGGGCGGAATCGGCGGCGAGTTCCGGCACATGGGGGCCTGGGGCCTGCCCGCGCTCAACACCCTGATCCTGCTCACCAGCGGCGCCACCGTCACCTGGGCCCACCACGCGCTCAAGGCCGGCCACCGCGGGCAGCTGATCGTCGGCCTGCTCCTGACCGTCGCCCTGGGCTTCCTGTTCATCGCTTTCCAGGCGGTCGAGTACATGCACGCCTTCACCGAGCTCAACCTGACCCTCGGCTCCGGCGTGTACGGCTCCACCTTCTTCCTGCTGACCGGCTTCCACGGCCTGCACGTCACCATCGGCGCGCTGATCCTCACCGTGGTGCTGTTCCGCTGCATCGCCGGGCACTTCAGCCCCGACCGCCACTTCGCGTTCGAGGCGGCCGCCTGGTACTGGCACTTCGTCGACGTGGTGTGGCTCGGCCTGTTCGTGTTCGTCTACTGGCTGTAAGCCGCCCCCGCTTCAGGGCCGCAGGCCATGCGGCTGGATCCAGCCCATCCAGCCGGCGAACAGCAGCAGCGCGAACAGCGCCAGCGACAGGCCGATCCGCCAGGTCAGCGCGCGCACGGTGCGCCGGCTGGCGCCGCGGTCGCGCACCAGGTACGCCAGCGCCGAGAACAGGCTGGCCAGGATCAGCAGCAGCAGCAGAATGACGACGGACTTCATGGCGGCGGTCTGATGCGCGCTCCGCGGCCCGTGCTCCTGCCCGCCTTCGCCGCCCTCGCGGGCGTCGCCGTGCTGCTGTCGCTCGGCTTCTGGCAGCTGGAGCGGGCCGAGCAGCGCCGCGGGCAGGACGCCGAGCGCGAGGCGCGCCGGCAGTTGACGCCGGTGTATATAGCACACTTCCCCGCGGCGCGCCTGGCGGAGCTCGACGGCCGGCGCGTGCGCCTGCGCGGGCGCTACCGCGAGCGGCAGTTCCTGCTCGACAACCGCACCCGCGGCCGGCGCCCCGGCTACCAGGTGCTGACGCCGTTCGAGCTGGCCGACCACATGCAGGTGATCCTGGTCGACCGCGGCTGGCTCGCGCGCGGCGCGCGGCGCGACCGGCCGCCGGCCGCGCCGGCCCCGGCCGGGGAACTGCTGCAGGTGGCGGGCATGCTGCATCGCCCGGCGCCCAACCCGCTGACCGACCCCGCGCACCTGTTCGAGGGCGCGGGCTGGCCGCAGGTGGCGCAGGACCTCGACTACCCGCGGATGGCGGCGCGGCTGGGCGAGCTGGAGCTGGTGCCGGCGGTGCTGCGCCTGGACCCGGCCGAGCCGCACGGCTACGCCCGCGACTGGCCGGCGCCGCCGATGACGCCCGCGCGCCACGCCGGCTACGCGGTGCAGTGGTTCGCGCTGGCGGGCCTGCTGGCGCTGCTGTTCGGGCTGTACTGGCTGCGCGCGCGCCGCGCCGGCGCGGAGGACTGAGGCGTGTTCCACCTGGGCGCGCACCCGGCCGACCGCAAGCTGCTGCGCTCGCGGCTGTACCTGCTGGCGCTGGCGCTGGCCTTCCTCGGCCCGCTGCTGGCGGCGGCGCTGGTGTACACCAGCCCGGAGCTGCGCGCTGGCCTCGGCGGCCGCAGCCACGGCGAACTGATCCTGCCGCCGCGGCCGCTGGAGCGGGCCTGGTTCCGCGCCGCGGGCGAGCCGCCGCGCTGGACCCTGCTGTACCGCGCGCAGTCGCCCGCCTGCGGCCTCGAGTGCGAGGCGCTGCTGTTCATGGCGCGCCAGGCGCGCGCCTCGCTCGGCGCGCGCGCCGGCCGCGCGCAGGTGCGGGTCTGGCTCGAGCGGGCGGAATACCGCCCCGCGTACGCGGCCGCGCTGCGCCGCCTGCCGCCCGGCGCGGCGCGGCTCCTGCCGGCGGACTTCGATCCGGCGCCGTTCGCGGACCGCCCGCGCGACGCCCTGTTCCTGGTCGACCCGCTCGGCAACCTGCTGATGCAGTACGGGGACGGCGCTTCCGCCCGCGGCCTGCTGCGCGACCTCAAGCGCCTGCTCGCGGCCTCGCGCATCGGCTGAGCCGTGATCCGCTTCCGCGGCCTGCTGCTGCTCGCCGTCGCCGCGGCGCTCGGGGTGATCGCGCTCGGCGCCTACGTGCGGCTGACCGACGCCGGCCTCGGCTGCCCCGACTGGCCGGGCTGCTACGGGCACTTCGGCTCGCTGCCGGAAACCGACGCGGAGATCGCCGCCGCCCGCGCCCAGGATCCGCGCGGCGCCTACGACGCGGGCAAGGCGGCGCGCGAGATGCTGCACCGCTACGCGGCCGGCGGGCTCGGCCTGCTGGTCCTGCTGCTGGCCGCGCTCGGCTGGAGCGGGCGCGCGCCGCGGCGGCTGCGCCCGGGCCTGAACGCCCTGCTGCTGCTGGTCGCGGCGCAGGCCCTGCTGGGCATGTGGACCGTCACCTTGCAGCTGCAGCCGCTGGTGGTGGTCGCGCACCTGCTGGGCGGCTTCGCCACCCTGGCCCTGCTGTGGCTGCTGTGGCTGCCGGCGCCGGCCGCCGAGCACCGGCCCGCGGTGCCCCGCTCGCTGCGGCGTTGGGCCGCCGCGGCGCTGGCGGCGCTGCTCGCGCAGATCGCGCTGGGCGGCTGGACCAGCGCCAACTACGCGGCGCTCGCCTGCCTCGACTTCCCGACCTGCCAGGGCCGGTGGTGGCCGGACGGGATGGATTTCCGGGAAGCGTTCGTGCTCTGGCGCGGCGCCGGGATCGACTACGAATACGGCGTGCTGGACAGTCCCGCGCGCACCGCCGTCCACATGGCGCACCGGGCGGGCGCCGCGGTCGCGGCGGCGCTGCTGCTGGCGCTGGCCGTCGCCGGCTGGCGCAGCGACGACACCCGGCTGCGCCGCGGCGCCTTGGTCCTCGTCCTGCTGCTGGCCGCGCAGCTGGGCCTCGGCGCCGGCAACGTGCTGCTGCGGCTGCCGCTGCCGGTCGCGGTCGCGCACAACCTCACGGCCGCGCTGCTGCTGCTGGCGGCGCTGTCCCTGTGGCGCCGCGCGCGCCCCCCGCCGCGGCTGTGAGCGCGCCCCCCGCCGCCCGCTGGCGCGACTACCTGGAGCTGACCAAGCCGCGCGTCGTCGCGCTGATGGTGTTCACCGCCCTGATCGGGATGGTGCTGGCCGACCCGTGGATGCAGGCGCCGGCGCGGATGCTGTGGGGCGCCGCCGGCATCACCCTGATGGCGGCGGCGGCCGCCGCCGTCAACCAGCTGGCGGACCGCGCGCTGGACGCGCGCATGGAGCGCACCCGCGCCCGCCCGCTGCCGCGCGGCGCGCTGGCGCCGCGCCAGGCGACGCGCTTCGCCGCGGCGCTCGGCGTCCTCGGCTTCGCCGCGCTGGCGCTGCGGGTCAACATGCTCACCGCCTGGCTGACGCTCGGCTCGCTGCTCGGCTACGCCTTCGTCTACACCCGCTACCTGAAGCACGCCACGCCGCAGAACATCGTCATCGGCGGCGCCGCCGGCGCGGCGCCGCCGCTGCTCGGCTGGACCGCCGTCGCCGGCAGCGTCGACCCGGGCGCGATCGCGCTGTTCCTGATCATCTTCGCCTGGACCCCGCCGCACTTCTGGGCGCTGGCCCTGCACCGCAAGGAGGACTACGCCGAGACCGGCGTGCCGATGCTGCCGGTCACCCACGGCGACGACTACACGCGGCTGCAGATCACGCTGTACACGCTGCTGCTGACCGCGGCCAGCCTGCTGCCGTTCGCCATCGGCCTGTCGGGCCCGCCCTACCTCGCCGCGGCGGTCGCGCTCGACGCCGTGTTCCTGGGCTACGCGCTGGCGATGCAGCGGGAGCGCGGCAACCGGCTCGCCATGCCGACCTTCGTCTACTCGATCGTGTACCTGATGGGACTGTTCCTGGCGCTGCTGGTCGACCGCTACCTGGGATTGTTCTGGGGCGGGTAGCGGCGCCCGCGCGCCGGCTCAAGGTCCGCGCGACCGGTTCCGCCGCCGGGCGCCGGGACCGGCGGTTGTCACTTGGGCAAGCCCCGGTCGTCGTAGAGTTCTTCCTGGAGAGCCTGCGACAACGGCGCCGTCCGGTCGGCGGCCTTGCCTTCCAAGCGGCGGCGAAGCCTGGCTCCATTCGCGAGGTAGCCGTTCAGGGAGGCGCGCATCGCTTCGCGGCCCGGCAAGCCGGGCTCCGGCCGGTTTTCCGGCGCGTCCTGCAGCCGCGGAGAGACTTTTCGGAGCAAGGCCCGGCCGCCCGCGGCCGCCGCCGCCGCGACTCCGGCGATGCTTCCGCGCAGCGTTGCGAAACCCATGTCTTCTTCTCCCGGCTTCAGGCCCGGAATCTTCGCCTCCGTGGAATCCCGTCGCACCTTAACACGAAAAGCCCGCCGCCCGGCGAGACGCCGCTGGCCCCGGAGATGCGGCGCCGCGCGCCGCGGCTGGCCTATACTTAACCGTTGGAGACGCGAAGCCATGGCCCTGCTGAAAGTCCTGCACTTCCCCGACCCGCGGCTGCGGCGCAAGGCGCGGCCGGTGGCGTCGGTCACCGACGAGACCCGCCGCATCGCCGACGACATGCTGGAGACCATGTACGCCGAGCACGGCATCGGCCTGGCCGCGGTGCAGGTCAACATCGCGCAGCGCATCGTGGTCATCGACCTGAGCGAGGAGCGCGACCGGCCGCTGGTGCTGATCAACCCCGAGATCCTGGACGCCGGCGGCGAGGAGGAGATGGACGAGGGCTGCCTCTCGGTGCCGGGCTTCACCGCGCCGGTGCGGCGCCGCGAGCGGGTGCGCCTGCGCGCCCTCGACCGCGCCGGCGCGCCGTTCGAGCTGGACGCGGACGGCCTGCTGGCGGTGTGCGTCCAGCACGAGATCGACCACCTGAACGGCAAGCTGTTCGTCGACTACCTGTCGCCGCTCAAGCGCGAGCGGATCGCGGACCAGCTGCGCAAGCAGGCGCGCCTCGGCACGCTCCCTAAGCGCACCGAACGCCCGGCCGCCTACGAACGCCACCTCTGAGCGGCGCCCGCCCGCCCCCGCGTTGCGCCTGATCTTCGCCGGCAGCGGGCCGTTCGGCGCCGCCGTGCTGGACGCCCTGCTGCGCGGCCCGCGCGAGGTGGCCGCGGTCCTCTCCCGCCCGGACCGCCCGGCCGGCCGCGGCCGCCGGCTGCGCCCGACCCCGGTCAGCGAGCGCGCGGCGGCGGCCGGATTGCCGCTGCTGCGCCCCGAGCGCCTGGACGGCGCCGCGCGCGCCGAACTGGCCGCGCTCGGCGCCGACGTCCTGGCGGTGGCCGACTACGGCCGCCTGCTCCCCGCGGACTGGCTCGGCCTCTGCCCCGGCGGCTGCCTCAACGTGCACGCCTCGCTGCTGCCGCGCTGGCGCGGCGCGGCGCCGGTCGCGCGCGCCATCGAGGCCGGCGACGCCGAGGGCGGCTGCACCCTGATGCTGATGGACGCGGGGCTCGACACCGGCGACATCCTGCTGCAGCGGGCGCGGCCGTTCGCCGCCGGCGAGACCGCCGGCGAGGCCGCGGCGGCGCTGGCGCCGCTGGGCGCCGCGCTGCTGCTGCGGTATCTGGAGGACTTCGACCCCGCGCACCCGGGGCGGCGCCCGCAGGACGGCGCGCGCGCCACCGCCGCGCCGCTGCTGCGCAAGGCCGAGGCCGCCGTCGACTGGCGCCGGCCGGCGGCCGAAATCGCGCGCCGGATCCGCGCCTTCAACCCGCGCCCGGGCGCCGCCGCCCGCTGCGGGAGCGAGACCCTGCGGCTGTGGCGGGCGGACGCCGGCGCGGCCGCGCCCGGCGGCCCGCCGGGGACCGTCGTCGGCTGCGGCGCGGACGGCCTGCGCGTGGCGGCGGGCGACGGCCAGGTCCGCGTCACCGAACTGCAGCGCCCGGGCCGGCGGCGGCTGCCGGCGGCGGCGTTCTGCCGCGGCGGGGACTGGGTCGGGCGGCGCTTCGCCTGAGTAGAATGCACGCGTCTCGAACCACCCGGAGCGCGAGCATGCGCGCGGCGGCGCGTCTCGGTCTGGCAATCGGCCTCCTGCTGTGCGCGCCGGCGGCGCCGGCGGCGCTGGAGCTGAGCGCGGTGCGCGCCGAACGGACCGCGCAGACGGTCGCGCTCAGCCTGGAGCTGGAGCTGCGGGACCCGGGCGGGCGCGTCGCCCGCGCCCTGCTGCGCGGCGACGTCTGGCTGACGGTGGACCTCGTCCTGCACCGCACCGGCCGGTGGTGGCAGGAGGCGCGCCCGGTCGGCCGGCTGCGGCTGCTGCGGCGGCTCGCCTACGAGCCGCTGCGGCAGGCCTACCGGGTGCACGACGTCAACCGCGGCGAGCGCACCGACTTCGACGACCTCGGCGCCGCGCTGGCGCGCCTGCTCCGCCTGCGCGCGGTGCCGGCGGCGCGCCTCGACCGGCTGCCCGGCGCGCCGGCGGAGTTCCGCGGCGAGGCGCGCGCGCGCCTGCACGCCAACCCGGCGCCGATGGAGCTGGCGCTCGACCCGGAACGCGAGGCGCCGCTCGACTGGCGCAGCGGCGCGGTGCGATGGCGGCTGCCCTGAAGCGCTTCCTCGCCGGCCCGCTGCCGGTGCTGGGCGTGTTCCTGCTGCTGTGCGCCTCGCTCGGCGCGATGGCCGAGGCGACCCAGAGCTCCGGGCACTTCCACCGCTGGCAGTGGTGGACGATCGGCCTCAACGGCGCGCTCGGCGGCGTCCTGCTGGTGCTGATCGGCCTCGCCGTGGCCCGCCTGGCGCGCCAGCTGCGCCGCCGCGAGACCGGCTCCCGGCTGTCGCTGCGCATGGCGGTGATGTTCGCCGGCTTCACCCTGGTGCCGACCTCCATGGTGTTCGGCTTCTCGATCTGGCTGCTGTCCACCGGCGTCGACAGCTGGTTCGACGTGGGCGTCGACGACGCCCTGGACAAGGCCGGCAAGCTGAGCCGCTCCTCGATCGACGCGCAGCTGCGCCAGCGCCGCGACCAGATCGAGCGCCTGCTGCAGGCCGCCGGCGACGTCCGCGACTCGGCCGACGCGGTGGCGCTGACCCACGACCTGGTGCACCGCACCGGCGCCCTGGAGGCGGCGCTGTTCGACGCCGGCAACCAGATCCTCGCCGCGCAGGGCGAGGCGGTCGACATCGCGCTCGACCGCCCGGACGAGGCCCGGCTGCAGCTGCTGCGCGAGCACGGCGCCTACCTGACGCAGGAGGAGCACCCGGAGCACGGCACGGTCAGCTACGCGCTGCTGGAGGTGCCGTCGCTGAGCCGCGAGCGGCCGCTGGTGCTGCAGGCGCGCTACCCGACCTCCGAGCACATGGCCGGGCTGGCCGCCAGCATCGCGCAGGCCGCCGGCACCTACCGGCGGCTGCTGGAGCTGCGCATGCCGCTGAAGTACAACCTGACGCTGGTGCTGGCGCTGGCGCTGCTGCTGGGGCTGCTGTTCGCGGTGTGGGCGGCGCTGTACTCGGCGCAGCGCATCCTGGCGCCGATCCCGGAGCTGGCGCGCGGCTTCGAGGCGGTGGCCTCCGGCGAGTACGGCCGCCGCCTGCCGGCCGACCGCCGCGACGAGCTCGGCCACCTGGCGCACGCCTTCAACCGCATGACCGAGCGGCTGGCCGACAGCCGCTACATCGCCGAGACCCGCCGCCTCACCATCGAGCAGCAGCGCTCCTACCTGAACACGCTCCTCGAGCACCTGTCGTCCGGGGTGATCAGCCTCGACGCCGACGCCGTGCTGATGACCGCCAACCGCGCCGCCGGCGCCATCCTCGGCCTCAACCTGCAGACGCGCTTCGGCCAGCCGCTGCTGGCCCTGCGCCGGCTGCACCCGGAGCTGGAGCCGCTGTGGGCGCTGCTCGACGCGCAGCACCGCAGCGAGCGCGAGCTCGAGCGGCAGCTGCAGCTCCGCGGCGAGCGCCAGACCCTGCTGTGCCACGGCGCGCGGCTGCCGCGGGAGGTCGGCTGCGTGGTGGTGTTCGAGGACATCACCGACCTGCAGCAGGCGCAGCGCCAGGCCGCCTGGGGCGAGGTGGCGCGGCGGCTGGCGCACGAGATCAAGAACCCGCTGACCCCGATCCGGCTGTCGGCCGAGCGGCTGCGGCGCAAGCTCGAGCCGGAGCTGTCCGGCGACGCGGCCGAGCTGCTGCGGCGCGCCGCGCGCACCATCGTCGAGCAGGTCGAGTCCATGCGGCTGATGCTGAACGAATTCGGCCAGTACGCGGCCGCCGGGTTCCGGCCGGAGCCGGTCGAGCTGGACGCGGCGGTGCGCGAGGTGCTGGACCTGTACCTGGAGACCGGCGCGGCCGTCGCCATCCGCCCGCGCCTGAACGCCGCCGGCGCGCGGATCGACGCCGACCCGGGCCGGCTGCGGCAGCTGCTGCACAACCTGCTGAAGAACGCGCTGGAGGCGCAGGCGGAGCGCATCGCGGGCTTCGTCGAGCTGCGCAGCGAGCGGCGCGGCGGGCAAGTGGCGCTGACGGTGCGCGACGGCGGCCCCGGCTTCGCCGCGGACGTGATCGGCCGCGCGTTCGAGCCGTACGTCACCACCAAGCCCGGCGGCAGCGGCCTGGGCCTGGCGATGGTGCACAAGATCGTGCAGGACCACGGCGGCGGCCTGCGCGTATACAATGACCCGGACGCCGGCGGCTGCGTGGAGATCCTGTTCCCGGTCCGCGGCGACGAGCCGGCGGCGGCGCCGGAGGAGCCGGGGGCATGAGCCGCGAAACCGTCCTGATCGTCGACGACGAGCCCGACAACCGGGCCCAGATCGAGGAGATCCTGGCCGACGAGGGCTACACCGTGCTGGCCGCCGAATCGGCGCCGCGCGCGCGCCGCCTGGCGCGCGAGCACCCGGTCGACCTGGCGCTGCTCGACATCTGGATGCCGGGCGAGGACGGCCTGAGCCTGCTGAAGTCCTGGCGCCTGTCGGGGCGGGCGCCGTTCCCGGTGCTGATGATGTCCGGCCACGGCACCATCGACACCGCGATCGAGGCGACGCGGCTCGGCGCCTGGCACTACCTGGAGAAGCCGTTCGCGATGGACAAGCTGCTGCTCAGCGTGTCGCGGGCGCTGGAGGCGCACCGGCTGCGGCAGCGCAACCAGCGGCTGGCGCGCGACGCCGCCCGCCTCGAGCAGCTGATCGGCGGCGACCCCGCGATCCGGGAGCTGCGCGCGCGCATCGAGGCGCTGGCCGGCGGCGACGCCCCGGCGCTGATCGTCGGCGAGGCGGGCTGCGAGCACCTGGCGGCGGCGGCCGCGCTGCACCGCGCCGGCCCGCGGCATGCGCAGCCGTTCGTCCGCAGCGCGCGGCCGGACGCCGGGCAGCTGTTCGAGGGCGACGGCGGGCGCCCCTGCCTGCTGCGCGAGGCGCACGGCGGCACGCTGTACCTGGAGCCGCTTGACCGGCTGCCGGCGGCGGCGCAGGGGCGCCTGCTGTCGGTGCTGCGCAACCGCCGCCTGCTCGGCGCCGACGGCAGCGCGGCGCCGCTGGACGTGCGCCTGATCGCCGCGCTGCACCGGCCGCCGGAAGAGGCGGCGGCGGCGGGCGCGCTGGACCCCGGCCTGCGCGCGCTGCTGGGCGCGCCGGCGCTGCGGCTGCCGCCGCTGCGGGAGCGCGCCAAGGACATCCCGGAGCTGGTGCGGCACTTCGCCAACCACTACTGCAACGAGGAGGGCCTGAACTGGCGCGACTTCCCGACCGCGGTGATGAACGCCCTGATCCACGAGTCCTGGCCGGGCAACGTCCGCGAGCTCCGCCGCTGCGTCTACCGGCTGCTGATCGCCGGCGGCGAGACCGAGGTCAGCCCGCTGGAGCTGGAGCAGTTGCTGCGCCCGCCGGCGCCCGCCGGGGCGGCCGCGGACGGCGCGCTGGAGGCGCTGGCGGGGCTGCCGTTCCGCCAGGCGCGCGCGCGCTTCGAGCGCGCCTACTACCGCCACCACCTGGAGCGGTGCGGCGGCAACATGCGCCAGCTGGCCGAGAACACCGGCATGGAGCGCACCTACCTGTACCGCAAGCTCAAGGAGCTGGAGCTGCGGCGGCCGCCGGACGACGACTGAGGCGCGCGTGAAGATCATCATCCTCGGCGCCGGCCGCATCGGCAGCTCGCTGGCCATCGGGCTGACGCAGGAGAACAACGAGGTCACGCTGGTCGACCTGAACGAGCGGCTGCTGCGCAGCATCAGCAACCGCGTCGACCTGCGCACCCTGCGCGGCCACGGCGCGCACCCCAACATCCTCGCCCAGGCCGGCGCCGAGAACGCCGACATGCTGGTCGCGCTGACCGCCAGCGACGAGGTCAACATGGTCGCCTGCCAGGTCGCCTACAGCCTGTTCAACGTCCCGCTGCGCATCGCCCGGGTGCGCGCCGCGGAGTACGTCCGCCACCCCGAGCTGTTCCATTCCGACACCCTGCCGGTCGACGTGCTGATCAGCCCGGAGCAGATCGCCTCGCGCAGCATCGAGCGGCTGATCCGCCAGCCCGGCGTGCTGCAGGTGATCGAATTCGCCGACGGCCTCGCGCAGCTGGCGGCGGTGCGGGTCGCGGCCGGCGCGCCGGCGGCCGGGCGCCGGCTGGCCGAGCTGCACGAGAGCCTGCCGAAGGTGCAGCTGCACGTGGCCGCGGTGTACCGCGACGGGCGGGCGGTGCGGCCGGACCCCGACCTGCGGCTGAAGGTGCACGACGAGGTGTTCGTGCTGGCCGCCGGCGACCAGCTGGGCCAGGTGATCGGCCGGCTGCGCGCGGACGTGCACGCCAGCCGCCACGTGCTGCTGGTCGGCGGCGGCAACATCGGCGGCAGCGTCGCCGCCGCGCTGGAGGGCGAGTTCCGGGTCAAGCTGATCGAGCGCGACGAGCGGCGCGCGCGCTACATGTCGGAGCAGCTGGCCGACACCCTGGTGCTGCACGGCGACGCCGCCGACGAGAACCTGATGCTGGACGAGAACCTGCGCGACATGGACGTGTTCTGCGCGCTCACCAACAGCGACGAGGCCAACATCCTGTCCGCGATGCAGGCCAAGCGCATGGGCGCCAACACCGTCATCGCGCTGATCAACCGCCCCTCCTACGTCGACTTGGTGGAGCGCTCCATCGACATCGCGGTGTCGCCGCAGCAGGCGACCATGAGCGCGCTGCTGACGCACATCCGGCGCGGCGACGTGCTGTCCGTGCACTCCCTGCGCCGCGGCACGGCCGAGGCGCTCGAGGCGAAAGCGCACAACACCGCCGACGTGGTCGGGCGCCCGCTCGGCGCGCTCAGCCTGCCGGACAGCGTCGACATCGGCGCCCTGGTGCGCGGCCGCGAGCTGATCATCCCGGACGACGCCACCGTGATCAAGCCGGACGACCGCGTGATCCTGTTCGTCGGCGACAAGCGCCACATCCGCGACGTGGAGCGGCTGTTCCAGGTCAGCGCCACGTTCTTCTAGGCATGGCCGTCCAATTCCGGGTCGTCCAGCGCCTGCTCGGCTACCTGCTGACCTTCTTCAGCCTCAGCATGCTGCCGCCGCTGGCGGTCAGCCTCGGCTACGGCGACGGCGAGGCGTTCTCGTTCTTCTACGCCTTCGTGCTGCTGTCGCTGCTCGGCACCGCGCTGTGGGTGCAGGCCGCCCACCGCGCGCCCCGGCGCAGCCCGCTGCGGCTGCGCGACGGCTTCATCGTGGTGGCGCTGTTCTGGGTCGGCCTGGGGCTGGCCGGCGCCGTGCCGCTGTACCTGTCGCCGGCGCTCGGCCTGGCCGCGGTCGACGCCGTCTTCGAGTCGGTCTCCGGCCTGACCACCACCGGCGCGACCATCCTCGCCGGCCTCGACGCGCTGCCGCCCTCGCTGCTGTTCTACCGCCAGTTCCTGCAGTGGATCGGCGGCCTCGGCATCATCGTGCTGGCGGTGGCGGTGCTGCCGCTGCTCGGCATGGGCGGCATGCAGCTGTACCACGCCGAGGCGCCGCACGCGCTGGCCGAGCGGCGCCTGACGCCGCGCATCACCGAGACCGCCAAGGTGCTGTGGCACCTGTACCTGGGCCTGACGGTGGCCTGCGGCCTCGCCTACTGGGCCGCCGGCATGACCCCGTTCGACGCGGCGTGCCACGCCTTCTCGACCATCGCCATCGGCGGCTTCTCCACCCACGACGCCAGCTTCGCGCATTTCGACAGCATCGCCGTGGAGGCGGTGGCGATGCTGTTCATGACGCTGGCCGGGGTCAACTTCGGCCTGCACTACCTGGCGCTCAGCAAGCGCCGCCCGCGCCTGTACGCCGAGGACGGGGAATTCCGCGCCTACGCCGCGGTGCTGCTTTGCACCGCCGCCGTGTGCATCGCCTACCTGGCCGCGGCCGGCTTCTACGCCGACCCGGCCGACACCCTGCGCCACGGCCTGTTCCAGACCGTGTCCATCGCCACCACCACCGGCTTCACCACCACCGGCTACGACCACTGGCCGGCGTTCGTCTCGACCCTGCTGCTGCTGACCAGCTTCATCGGCGGCTGCATCGGCTCCACCGGCGGCGGCATGAAGGTGGTGCGCTTCCTGCTGATGATCAAGCACGGCCGCAAGGAGCTGCAGCGCATCCTGCACCCGGCCGCGCAGATCACGGTGAAGATCGGCAACCGCGTGATGACCGACAACGCGCTGCAGGCGGTGTGGGGCTTCCTCGCCGCCTACATCACCACCTTCGTGGTGGTGCTGCTGCTGCTGCTGCTGACCGGCCTCGACCACGTCACCGCCTTCTCGGCGGTGGCCGCCACCCTCAACAACCTCGGCCCGGGCCTCGGCGCGGTGAGCGAGAACTACGCCGCGGTCCCCGCCGCCGGCAAGGCGCTGCTGTGCCTCAGCATGCTGTTCGGGCGGCTCGAGGTGTTCACCCTGCTGGTGGTGCTGACGCCGTCGTTCTGGCGGCGCTGATGGGACTGCGCGCGCGCTGGAACGCGCGCCGCCGGGCGGCGCGCGCCGATGCGCCGCAACCCTGCGCCCTCTTGGCCGAACAGGCCGCGCTGCTGCCCGCCGCGGGGCATGCGCTGGACCTCGCCTGCGGCCGCGGCGGCAACGCGCTGTGGCTGGCGCGCCGCGGCTGGACGGTCGACGCCTGGGACCTGTCGGACGCGGCCGTCGAAGAACTGCGGGCGCGCGCCGCGCGCGAAGGCCTGGACCTGCGCGCCGCGGTCCGCGACGTCATCGCCCGCCCGCCGCCGCCGGACTGCTGCGACCTGGCGGCGGTGAGCCGTTTCCTGCACCGCCCGCTGCTGCCGGCGCTCGCCGCCGCGGTGCGCCCGGGCGGCCTGCTCGCCTACCAGACGTTCCTCGCCGGACGCCCCGGCCCCGGCCCGCGCAACCCGGACTACCTGCTGCGCCCGGGCGAACTGCGCGCGCGCTTCGCCGGCTGGGAGGCGCTGCACGACGAAGAGCGCGGCGGCCAGGCCCTGTGGCTGGCGCGCCGCCCGGGCTAGCGGTACAGCGACGGCGGCTCCATCCGGCGCTTGCGGAAGCGCGGGTAGCTCCACCAGTACTGCTCGACGGCCTCGCCGATGCAGGCTTCCACGGTGGCGTTGAGGCCGGCGGCGGCGGTCGCCGGCTCCGGCGCATAGACGCGCGCGTCGGCGGGCAGCACCTCCAGCCGGAAGCCGCCCCGGCGGCGCAGGCAGCGCACCGCCAGCACCGTCACGCCCTGCCGGCGGGCGAGGCGGGCCGCCAGCGCGGCGGTGGCGGCCGGCACGCCGAAGAACGGCGCCAGCACGCCGTCCTCCAGCCGCCGCGGCGTGTGGTCCGGCAGGATGCCGACCGCCTGCCCGGCCCGCAGGGCCTCGAGCTGCGCGCGCACGCCGCCGCGGTCGGCCGGCACCAGCACGCCGCCGGTGCGCTCCCGGCCCGCGCGCGCGTAGCGGTCGAGCGCCGGCTGCTTGAGCGGCCGGTACATGCTGTGCATCTTCACCTCCAGCGCCAGGTACAGCCCGGAGAACTCCCAGTTGCCGAGATGCGGGGTGATCAGGACCACGCCGCCGCCCTTCGCCTTGGCCCGCTCCAGCAGGTCGAAGCCGGCGGTCTCGACCGCGAGGCGCCGGACGCGCGCCGGCGGCAGCCGCCACAGCCGCGGCGTCTCCAGCAGGCTGCGGGCTTCGTGGATCAGGCTCTTGCGCGCCGTGTTCTGGTGCCAGGCGTCGTCCCGCCGCGGGAAGCAGGCGCGCAGGTTGATGACCGCGGTGCGGAAGCGGCGGCCCGGGACGTAGCCCAGCAGCAGGCCCAGAACGCCGCCCAGAAACCGCAGCGCCGGCAGGGGAAGCCGGCCCAGCAGGCGCAGCAGCAGGATGAATGCGGAGGCGGACATGTGCGGCATTCAATAGGATAACACAGGAAGAACGTTGTTTCAATACCGAAATAAAGCAAAATATTGATAAACAATATAATTTTTTATTTCTATTATCGTTTTTCTATATTAAAATCATCATTTGGAATGGATATGCAATAACATTTAGAATTATAGTATGCTAACATTTGCAAGAAGACTTCCAGTCCATGCATTCATGAAGAAAAACCTCTATCCGCGCCATGCCGAGCAGAATCTGCTGGCGACGCTGGACGAATCCCCCGCCGTCCTGGTCCACGGCCCCCGCCAGTGCGGAAAAACCACGCTGGCGCGCATGATCGGAGAAACTCGAGGCTGCCAATTCGTTGATTTTAACCTGCGCGCGCCGCGCGAGAACGCGCGCAACGACCCGGACGGCTTCGCGGCCGGCCTGCCGGAGCGCGCCATCCTCGACGAAGTGCAGCTCGTGCCCGAACTGTTCGCGGCGCTGCGAGTGGAAATCGACCGCCGCCGCGCCCCGGGCCGGTTCCTGATGACCGGCTCCAGCAACGTTCTGCTGTCGCCGAAACTTGCCGATTCTTTGGCGGGCCGCATGGAGATCCTGGACCTGCACCCGCTGTCGCAGTGCGAACTGGAGCGCGCCGAGCCGGCCTTCCTGGATGCGCTCTTCGCGGCGGACTTCCGGATGCGGACCACCGAGCCGCTGCTCCGGCAACTCGCGGAGCGCGTCGCAACGGGCGGCTATCCGGCGATCTTCGCGCGGCCATCCGCGCGGGGCCGGAGAAACTGGCATCGCAACTATGTCCGCATGCTCATGCAGCGCGACATCCGGTCTCTGCAGCGCATTTACTCGCCGGACGCCGTGCCGAAACTGCTGGAGCTGGCCGCCGCGCAGAGCGCCCAACTGCTGAACGTGGCCGGAATCGCGTCCAACTTCGAATTGAATCGGCTCACGGTCCGCAGCTACCTGACGCTGCTGCGGAATATCTTCGTGCTGGACCATCTGCCCGCGTGGCATCACAAGCGGGGCGCGGGCCTTGTGAAAAGGCCCAAGCAGCATTTCGGCGACACCGGCCTTGCGTGCTTCCTGCTGAAAGCCGGCGCGGAAGAACTTTACGCGCCGCACTTGGACCGCGCGCTGTTCGGGCGCCTGCTGGAGACTTTCGTGCTGCAGGAATTGCGGCGGCAGGCCAGCGCCGGCCGAGAGCCGGTGGACTTTTTTCATTACCGGGAGAAATCCGGAGCGGAAGTGGACATCGTGCTCAGCCGCGGCAGCCGCTTGGCGGGCATCGAAGTCAAGGCGGCCGCCACGGCCGGCGCGGAAGACTTTCGCGGGCTGAAGCGCTTTCGGAAGTTGGCGGGCGAGCGCTTCGCCTGCGGGGCGGTGCTGTATGACGGACACCATTGCTTGCGGTTCGGAGACCGGCTTCACGCGGTGCCGATCCGCTGCCTCTGGGAGACGTGACCATGCGGAGGGCATGGACACGCGGCGCTTCCCGGCCATGCCGGCGGCCGCCGGCGCGGGCGCGCCCCGGACTCCTTGCGGGCCGGGCGCGGACGCAGTAAAATACGCAATTCCTGCGCCATGACCAAAACCCCTCCCGCCCCCGAGGCCGAGCACGGCCTGGACGCCTTGGTCGCGCGCGGGCGCGAGCAGGGCCAGCTCAGCCTGGCCGAGGTGCGCCGGGCGCTGGTCGGCGAGTGCGACGCGGCCGCGATCCCGCACATCCTCGACAGCCTGTCCGACATGGGCATCGAGATCCTCGAGACCGAGGACGACCACGAGCTGCTCGACGGCGCGCTGCCGGAGGACGGCAAGGCCGACGCGGCGGAGAGCCCGTTCGGCGGCGAGGACCAGTCCACCTCCGACCCGGTGCGCCTGTACCTGCGGGCGATGGGCGAGATCAAGCTGCTGAGCCGCAAGGAGGAGATCGACATCGCCAAGCGGATCGAGGCCGCGCAGTGCGAATCCGCGCTGGCGCTGGCGCTGTACCCGCCGGCGCTCGAGCGGCTGCTGCAGAAGTACGAGGCCTGGGGCCGCAAGGAGGTGAAGAACGCCGAGCTGGTGCTGAGCTTCGGCGACCCGCGGCAGCAGCCGGACAAGGTCGAGATCAACCCCGACAGCAAGAAGGACCGCTCGCCGACCGACAACCAGGTGCGCGCCCGCTTCCAGCACCTGCGCGCGCGCTTCAGCCGGGCCATGAACAGCAGCACGCGGCGCAGCCCCAGCGCCTACCTGCGCCGCCGCCAGGAGGTGGCCGACTACTTCGTGCTGTTCCGGCTGCCGGTCGCCGGCTACGCCGAGCTGCGCGAGTCCCTGCGCCGCCGCGCCGCGCAGGTCGCGGCCAGCGAGCGGGCGGTGCGCGAGCTGTGCCTGGAGGCGGGCATGCCGGTGGAGAAGCTCGAGCGCAACCTGCAGGAGAACCTGGTGCGCAAGACCTGGATGGGCAATTGCCTGCGCGCCAGCACGCAGCTGCCGCCGGCGGTCAAGGACGCGCTGCGCGCGCAGCGCGCGACGATCGAGCGCCACCAGCACCGCCTGCGCGAGATCGAGCGGGTCAGCCGGCTGAAGCTGGCCGACATCCGCGCCATCGACGCCGCGGTGGAGAAGGCCGAGGCGGCGGCCGGCGCGGCCAAGGCGAAGATGGTCGAGGCCAACCTGCGGCTGGTGGTGTCGATCGCCAAGAAGTACACCAAGCGCGGCCTGCAGCTGCTGGACCTGATCGAGGAGGGCAACATCGGCCTGATGAAGGCGGTGGACAAGTTCGAGTACCGCCGCGGCTTCAAGTTCTCGACCTACGCCACCTGGTGGATCCGCCAGGCGATCACGCGCTCCATCGCCGACCAGTCGCGCACCATCCGGGTGCCGGTGCACATGACCGAGACGATCAACAAGTTCAAGCGCGTGTCGCGCGCGATCATGCAGGAGAAGGGGCGCGAGGCGACGCCGGCGGAGCTGGCCGAGCACCTGGAGATCCCGGAGAGCAAGGTGTGGCAGGTGCAGCACATCTCGCGCGACCCGATCTCGCTGGAGACGCCGGTCGGCGACGACGACGACCTGCGCATCGGCGACCGCCTGGAGGACCCGGCGCAGGAGCGGCCCGAGGATTCCGCCGTGCAGCAGGCGATCGCGGAGGCGGTGCGCGAGGTGCTGTCGACCCTGTCGCCGCGCGAGTCCAAGGTGCTGCGCATGCGCTTCGGCATCGACCTGAACCAGGACCACACGCTGGAGGAGGTCGGCAAGCAGTTCGAGGTGACGCGCGAGCGCATCCGGCAGATCGAATCCAAGGCGCTGCGCAAGCTGCGGCATCCCAGCCGCTCCGAGGCGCTGCGCAACTTCCTCGACCGCGACTAGGCGCGCGGGCGCGGCGGAGGGCCTGTAGCTCAGTCGGTCAGAGCAGGGGACTCATAATCCTTTGGTCGCAGGTTCGAATCCTGCCGGGCCCACCATCTGCTAGAATGCGCCCCCCGGTTCCGGCTTTCCGCACCCGCAACGTCTCCTTATGGTCACCATCCGGCTCGCGCGCGGCGGCGCCAAGAAGCGCCCGTTCTACCACCTGGTGGTCACCGATTCGCGCAAGCCGCGCGACAGCGGCCACTTGGAGCGGCTCGGCTTCTTCAACCCCATCGCCGGCGGCGGCGAGGAGGAGCTGCGCGTCGATCAGGAGCGCGTGCGGTTCTGGCAGGACCGCGGCGCGCAGACCTCCGGGCGCGCCGCGCAGCTGATCCGCCGGCACGCCGAGGCCGGGACCGGCGGCGAAGAAACTCCGCCGGCCGCGGCGGAAAAGACCGCCGAAAAGGCTGCCGCAAAGGCCGCTGAGGAACCCGCGGCCGCAGCCGCCGCGAAGCCGGCCGCCGAGCCGGCCGCCGAGAAAGCGGCGGCCCCCGAGACGGAGGCGGCCGCGCCGGCCGAGGCGGAGCCGGCCGCCGACTGAGGCGCCCCGCGCCCGGGCCGCGCGCGGCGCGCATGGCGCACGATCCCGACGAAGAACGCGTCGCCTGCGGCCGGGTGGCCGGCGCGCACGGGGTGCGCGGCTGGCTGCGCGTCCGCTCCGACACCCGCCCGCCCGACAACCTGCTGCGCTATCCCCGCTGGCAGCTGCGCGGCGGCGGCCGCCGCCTGGACCTGCCGCTGGAGCGCGGCCGCCGCCAGGGGCGGCGGCTGCTCGCCAAGCTCGCGGGGGTCGGCGACCGCGACGCCGCGGCCGCGCTCGCCGGGCGCGAGATCTGGATCGAGGCGGCGGCGTTCGCGCCGCTGCCGGCGGGCGAGTACTACCACCACCAGCTGCTGGGCCTGGCCGCGGTCGACCAGCGCGGCGCGCCGCTCGGCCGGGTGGCGCGCATCCTCGAGACCGGCGCGCACGACGTGCTGCTGATCGCGGGCGGGGAGGAGCGGCTGGTGCCGTACGTCCCGGGCGAGACGGTGCTGGCGGTGGAGCTCGGCGCCGGCCGCATCCGGGTGCGCTGGGACGGCGTCGCGGGCTGAGCCGATGCGCTTCGACGTGCTGTGCCTGCTGCCGGAGATCGTCGAGGCGGCGACCGGCGCGGGCGTGCTCGGCCGGGCGCGCGCCGCCGGCCTGCTCGAGGTCGCCTGCGTCAACCCCCGCGACCACGCCGGCGACGCCCGGGGCGCGGTCGACGACCGCCCCTACGGCGGCGGCCCCGGCATGGTGCTGCGCTACGAGCCCCTGGCGCGCGCGCACGAGGCGGCGCGCGCCGGCCGCGCCGACGCGCGCACGATCGCGCTGACGCCGGACGGCGCGCCGTTCGACCAGGCGGCGGCGCGCGCCGCCGCCGCGGGGCCGGACCTGATCTTGGTGGCCGGGCGCTACGCCGGCATCGACGAGCGCTTCCTGGCGCGCCGGGTCGACGCGCAGTGGTCGCTCGGCGACTACGTGCTGTCCGGGGGCGAGCTGGCGGCGGCGGTGGTGATCGACGCCATCGCGCGCTTCCTGCCGGGCGTGCTGGGCGACGCGGAATCCGCCGGGCGCGACACGTTCGCCGCCGGCCTGCTGGGCTGGCCGCACTACACCCGGCCGGAGACCGCGGGGGGGCTGCGGGTGCCGGGGGTGCTTTTGTCCGGCGATCATGGCAAAATAGAGCGCTGGCGCAGGCGGCAGGCGCTCGCGCGGACCCGCCGCCGGCGCCCGGACCTGCTGGCGCGGCGGGGGCTGTCCGCGGCGGACCGCGCCCTGCTGGACGAAATGCCGGAGAACGCCGGCGAGGAGACCGACCGTGAACGAGACGATTGAACAACTGGAGCAGCCGCAGCTGCGCGCCGACCTGGCGGCGGCGGAATTCGCCCCCGGCGACACGGTGGCGGTGGCGGTGCGGGTGCGCGAGGGCGAGCGCGAGCGCCTGCAGGTGTTCGAGGGCGTGGTCATCGCCCGCCGCAACCGCGGCCTCAACTCCTCGTTCACGGTGCGCAAGATCTCGCACGGCGAAGGCGTCGAGCGGGTGTTCCAGACGCACAGCCCGCTGATCGATTCGATCCGGGTGCGGCGGCGCGGCAAGGTGCGCCGCGCCAAGCTCTACTACCTGCGCGGGCGCACCGGCAAGGCCGCCCGCATCAAGGAGCGGCTGTCCGGCTGACATGCTGCGCACGGCCGGCTACCAGGCGGTCGCCGCCCCGTTCGGCGCGCACTTCGAGATCGTCTCCGGCCCCGGCGGCATCGAGGCGGTGCGCCTGTCGCTGCGCCGCCCGCGGCGGCGCGAGGCCGCCAACTTCCTGACCCGCGCCGCGGCCGAGCAGCTGCAGGAGTACTTCGCCGGCGCGCGCGCCGCGTTCGATCTGCCGCTGGCGCCGTTCGCCGCCGCGGCCCCGCACAGCGCCTACCGCCGGCGCGTGTGGCGCGCCCTGCTCGACATCCCCTACGGCGAGACCCGCACCTACGCGGAACTGGCGGCCGCGGCCGGCGGCAGCGCGCGCTCGGTCGGCGGCGCCAACGGCGCCAACCCGCTGTGCGTGCTGGTGCCCTGCCACCGGGTGGTGGCGAGCGGCGGCGGCTTGGGCGGCTACGGCGGCCCCGGCGCTCCGGCGCCGCGGCGCGCGCGGTATCTGGCGGTCAAGCGCGCCCTGCTCGAGCTGGAGGCGGCGGGCGCGGTCAGCGCGGCCGCAGCAGGCTGAGCAGGAACAGCGCCAAGGCCGCGGCGACGATCGCCGGGCCCGCCGGGACGTCCAGCCACAGCGAGGCGTGCAGGCCGAGGACGGCCGCCGCGACGCCGATGCCGGCGGCGGCCAGCGCCATCTGCTCCGGGGTGCGCGCCAGGGCGCGGGCGGCCGCGGCCGGGATCAGCATCAGCGCCACGATCAGCAGCATGCCGACCACCTGCACGCCGAGCGCCACCACGCCGGCCACCAGCGCGGTGTAGACCAGCTGGCTGCGCCAGGGCTTGGCGCCCTCCGCCGCCGCCAGGTCCGGGTGCAGGATCGACGCCACCAGCGGGCGCCAGACCGCGGCCAGCAGCGCCAGGCCGCAGGCGGCGCCGAGCCAGATCGTCGCCAGGCCGTCGCGGCCGACCGCCAGCACGTCGCCGAACAGCAGGCCGGCCAGGTCGTAGCGGTGGCGGTCCTCGGCCAGCCAGATCGCCATCAGGCCGAACGCCAGGGTCGACGGCGCCAGCACGCCGAGCACGGTGTCGCCGGCCAGGCGCCCGAAGCGCCGGGCGGCGAGCAGCGCCAGCGCCACGGCGAGCGCGGTGCCGAACACCGCCAGGTTCAGCGGCAGGCCGAGCAGCAGGCCGAGCGCCGCGCCGAGCAGCGCCGAGTGGGCCATGGTCTCGCCGAAGTAGGCGCTGCGCTGCCACAGCAGCACGCAGCCGGCGGGCGGCGCGATCAGCGCCAAGCCGACCGCCGCGGCGAGCGCGCGTGCGAAGAAGTCGTCGAACACCGGCTCAGGCGGCGGCCGGCCGCGGCGCGCGCGCGCAGCACCGCAGATGCCAGTAGGCTTCGGCGTGGTTGCCGAACAGGCGCGCGAACTCGGCGTGCTCGAGCACCTCGTCCGGGCGCCCCGCGCAGCGCACCTCGCGGTCCAGGCAGACCAGGCGGTCGGTGCCGTCGAGCACGTGCAGCAGGTCGTGGCTGGCGAGCAGCGCGCCGCAGCCGCGGCCGCGCACCACGTCGCCGAGCAGCGGGTACAGCTCGCGCTCGCCGTTGACGTCGACGCCGCGCAGCGGCTCGTCGAGCACCAGCAGGTCGGGGCGGCGCGCCAGCGCGCGGGCCAGCATCACGCGCTGCAGCTCGCCGTAGGACAGCCGGTCGATGCGCGCCTCCAGCAGGTGGCCGACGCCGGTCTCGGCCAGCGCGGCGCGCTCGTCGGCGGCCGGGCGCGGCGCGGTCAGCGACATCATCCGCCGCACCGTCAGCGGCAGGTCGGCGGCGGGCGCGTCCAGCCCCGGCACGTAGCCGACGCGCACGCCGGCGGCGCGCAGCACGGCGCCGGCCGTGGGCCGCAGCAGGCCGAGCAGCACGCGCAGCAGGGTGCTCTTGCCGGCGCCGTTGGGGCCGACCAGCGCCACCACCTCGCCGGCGCGCACCGCCAGGTCGACCCCGCGCAGCAGCCAGCGGCCGTCGCGGCGCACGCCGACCTCGCGCCCCTCGATCAGGGTGTTCATGCGGCGGCCGCGCAGTCCGGGCAGCGCCCGGAGATCTCGACCGCGCTGGCGCGGAACTCGAAGCGCGCCGCCCGGGCGAGTCCGCGCGCGGCTTTCTCGAGCGCGCTCCCGGCGCACTCGGCGACGGCGCCGCAGCGCTCGCAGACCAGGAACGCCTGCGCGCACTCGCCGGGCGCGGCGTAGCAGGCGAGGTAGGCGTTGCGGCTGACGATGCGGTGCGCGAGGCCGAGCGACTCGAGGAAGCGCAGCGCCCGGTAGATCTGCGCCGGCGCCGGGCGGCGGCCGCCCCAGTCGAAACGCTCGACCAGCTCGTAGGCGCCGAGCGGACGGTGGCTCTGCAGCAGCAGGCGCAGCACCGCGCGGCGGTTGTCGGTCAATTGCGCGCCGCGCCGCGCGCAGGTCTCGTCGGCGCGCGCCAGCGCGCCGTCGGCGCACGCCCGGTGGTCGTGGCCGGGGGCGGGAAACGGCGCGGGAGCGGGCCGCGGGTCAGGCTCATTTCTCATGGGAAAGCGCTGGCGGGAGCGAAAGCATGTTATAATGTATCATAGCGGCCGGGATCATGCCTCATTGGACAAGTCCTCGCGCCGCCCGGGCGGCCTCACTGGGGCTGTCCGAGATGACCGCTGCAGAAATCCAATAAATCATTGTTTTAGTTTATTTATTCTGCATCCCTTGCCGCAGTGAGCAAACTGCTACTCAATCTCCCTATAAACTCATGAAAATAAATCATTTATCAATTCTGGCGCGGAAGTTATCTATGCCGGCCCCGGAACAATTCCCCGCGCCGAGAAGTTCTCGCCGGCGGGCTTGCCGCGGCGCGCTGGCGCTGGCGGCGGGCCTCGCCTGCACGGCCGCGCACGCCGGGCCGCCGCCGGACGTGGTGGCGTCCATCCGGCCGGTGCACTCGCTGCTGGCGGGCGTGATGGCCGGAGTCGCCGAACCCGGGCTGCTGCTGCGCTCCGGCGAATCGCCGCACACCTACGCGCTGCGCCCGTCCGACGCCGAGATGCTGGCGGCGGCCGCGCTGGTGGTGCGGATCGGGCCGAGCATCGAATCGTTCCTCGAGCGCCCGCTGCGCGAGTTGGCGCCGAACGCGCGGCTGCTGACGCTGGAGGAGGTTTCGGGGCTGACGCACCTGCCGGTCCGCCGCGGCGGACTGTGGGAGGAGCATGTGCATGGGGCGCATCACGACGGGCACCACGGCGAGCATCACGATGAGCGCCATGACGCGCACGACGACCATCATGACGAGCACCGCGATGCGCACCATGACGATCATCATGACGAGCATCATGACGAGCATCACGATGAGCACCACGGCGAACATCATGACGAGCGCCATGACGAACATGACGAGCATCATGACGAGCACCGCGGCGAGCACCGCGGCGAGCACCATGGCGCGCACCACGACGAACACGAAGATGCGGCGCTGGATTCGCACATCTGGCTGGATCCGGACAACGCCGCCGTCATGGCCCGCGCCATGGCCGAGGAACTGGCGCAGCTGGACCCGGAGCGGGCGGAGCGATACCAAGAGAACGCGGCGAAGCTCGAGGAGCGGCTGCGCGCGCTGGACGAGGAGCTGCGGGAGACGCTCGCGCCGGTGGCGGAGCGGGGGTTCCTGGTGTTCCACGACGCGTGGCAGCATCTGGACACGCGCTACGGGCTGCGCGCGGTCGGCTCGTTCCGGGTCGCGCCGGAGCGCGCGCCGGGCGCCGCCCGGCTGGAGAAGCTGCAGCGCAAGCTCGCGGAGCAGGACGTGGTCTGCGTGTTCTCCGAGCCGCAGTTCAACCCGCGCCTGATCGAGGCGATGGTCGCCGACGCCGGCGCGCGGACGGGCGTGCTGGACCCGCTGGGCGCGGGACTGCCGACCGGGCCGGAGCTGTACTTCGGGATGATGCGGGCGAATGCGGAGACGCTGCGGGAGTGCCTGCAGGAGTGAGGCCGCGGCGCAGCCGGGCGAACGGCTGAAAGTCCGGCATATCGGAGAGGACATAGAATACGGGCGGGAAGAATGCGGACCGAAAGGAGCGCCGGCGACCGGGCATCCGGACATGGAGCGGGGACTCGCGGCGGGCGCGCAGGCCAACGACGCCGGCGCGCGGACGGGCGTGCTGGACCCGCTGGGCGCGGGACTGCCGACCGGGCCGGAGCTGTACTTCGGGATGATGCGGGCGAATGCGGAGACGCTGCGGGAGTGCCTGCAGGAGTGAGGCCGCGGCGCAGCCGGGCGAACGGCTGAAAGTCCGGCATATCGGAGAGGACATAGAATACGGGCGGGAAGAATGCGGACCGAAAGGAGCGCCGGCGACCGGGCATCCGGACATGGAGCGGGGACTCGCGGCGGGCGCGCAGGCCAAGAAGACCGTTCGGCCGCCGGGCTTGGCCGCAGCGGAGCAGGTCCCCGTCTCGGCGATTCCGGCGGTCAACGTCGCCGCCGTCCCGCAGCGCAGCCCGCTGCGGTATCCCGGCGGGAAGACGTGGCTGATCCCGCATGTCCGGGCATGGCTTGGGCGCATCCGCCCCGCGCCGCGGCTGCTGGTCGAGCCGTTCGCGGGCGGCGGCACCGTTTCGCTGACCGCGGTGATGGAGAATCTCGCCGACCGCTGCCTGATGGCGGAACTGGATCATGACGTGGCCGCGTTCTGGCACGCGGCTTTGCGGCACGGGCCCGAGTTGTGCGAAAAAGTCCGGCGCTTCCAGCCGACGCGGGAGGCGGTCGACCGGCTTTCCCGCCGGCGCCCCGCCGGCGTCTTGGAGCATGGGTTCCGCACGTTGGTCCTCAACCGCACGCGCCGCGGCGGGATTCTGGCGCCGGGCGCCGCGTTGAGTCGCGCCGGGGAGAACGGCAGGGGCGTCGCTTCGCGGTGGTATCCGGACACGCTCGCGAAGCGCCTGCGGGTGGTTGCCGATCATGCGGACCGGATCGATTTCCGCGAAACGGACGGCATGCGGCTCCTGGAAAGGTTGCCGGGGAATTGCGGACGGGACACGGCGCTGTTCGTCGACCCGCCGTACACCGCCGGCGGCAAGCGCGCCGGCCGCCGGCTGTACGCGCACGCCGAACTGGATCACGCGCGGCTGTTCGGGATGCTGGCGGAAAGCGGGCTCAATTTCCTGATGACCTACGACCGCAGCGCCGAGATCCTGTCGCTGATCCGGGAGCACGGCTTCCATGCGGCCCAGGTCGTCATGAAGAACGCCCACCACGACCTGCTCCCGGAGCTGGTCATCACGCCGCGGCCGGAGTTCGCCTAAGCGCACCCGCTTGGCGGCGGGCCATGCGCCGGCGGGCGGCCGCCGGCTCCTCCGTTCAGCCGGCCTCTTCCTGGTCCTCCGCCGGAAACGCCACCAGATGCTCCAGGTCGAGGCGCGCGCCGGTGCGCGCGCCGACCTCCAGGTCGACGTGGCTCGGCGCCGCCGCCAGCACCTCGGCGCCGGATTCGAGCCGCAGCGTGTACAGCGTGCTGGTGCCTTGGAAGGCCTTGGCGGTCACCGCGGCCCCGACCGGGCCGTCGGCGTCGATCATCACGTCGTCCGGGCGCAGCAGGATGTCCATGCGCGTGCCGAGCGGGTGCGAGTGGGAGCGCGGGCCGCGGATCTCGCCGAGCTCGGTGTCGAGCGCGTCATGCGCGCGCAGGACGCCGCGCAGGAACGCGCCCCGCCCGACCGACATCGCCACCTGCCGCGACACCGGCCGGTGGTAGAGGTGGAACGGCGCGTCCCACTGCAGCAGTTTCCCGTCCGCCATCACCCCGACCCGGTCGGACATGGCGAACGCCTCGTCCAGGCTGTGCGTCACCATCACCATGGTGGCGCCGCAGCCGCGCAGCAGGTCGCGCACCTCCGCGCTCAGGCGCTCGCGCAGGTCGCCGTCGAGCCCGGAGAACGGCTCGTCGAGCAGCAGCAGCTTCGGGTCCGGCGCCAGCGCCCGGGCGAGCGCCACCCGCTCCTGCTGGCCGCCGGAGAGCTCGTGCGGATAGCGCGCCCCGCAGCCCGGCAGGCCCACCGTCTCCAGCAGCCGGGCCACGGTGCGGGCGCGCTCGGCGGCCGGGCGGCGGCGGATGCCGAGCTCGATGTTCCCGGCGGCGGTCAGGTGCGGGAACAGCGCCCGGTCCTGGAACACCATGCCGGTGCGGCGCTTCTCCGGCGCCACGGTGCGCCGCGCGGTCGACACCGCCGCGCCGTCCATGCGGATCTCGCCGGCGCGCAGCGGCTCGAAGCCCATCACCGCGCGCAGCAGGGTGGTCTTGCCGCAGCCGGACGGCCCGAGCAGCGCGGCGAGCTGGCCCGGCTCGACCCGGAACGACAGGTCCTCGACGACCGTGTCGCCGCCGTAGCCGCAGCACGCGCGGTCGACTTCAAGCAGCACCATGGCGCAGCCCCCTCCGTTCCGGCCGGCGCGCGTTCAGCAGCAGCACCGGCAGCAGGCCCGCCGCCACCAGCGCCACCGCCGGCAGCGCGGCGCGCTCCCACAGGCCCTCGGCGGTGAGGCCGTAGACGCGCACCGCCAGCGTGTCCCAGCCGAGCGGGCGCAGCAGCAGGGTGGCGGGCATCTCCTTCATCACGTCGACCAGCACCAAGAGCGCCGCGGTCAGCAGCCCCGGGCGCAGCAGCGGCAGGTAGATGCGCCGGAACAGCGCGAAGCCCGACAGGCCGAGCGCCTGCGCCGCCTCGCGCGCGCCGGCGCGCAGCTGCTCGAACGCGGCGTCGACCGGGCCGTAGGCCAGCGCCAGGAAGCGCGCGAAGTACGCCAGCACCAGGCCGGACGCGCCGCCGACCAGGCCCCAGCGCAGCGTCTCGCCGCTCCACCACAGCCAGCCGGCCGCCAGCTGCCGGTCGACCCAGCTGAGCGACAGCATCACCGCCACCGCCAGCACCGAGCCGGGGATCGCGTAGCCGAGCGTGCCGACGCGGGCCGCGGCGCGGGACAGGCGGCCCGGGCGGTGGCGCACCGCCGCCGCCAGCAGCACGGCGCCGAGCACGGTGGCGAGCGCGGCGGCCGCGCCGAGGCCGAGCGTGTTGCCGAGCAGGTCCAGGTAGCGGGCGTCGAGGTCGGCGCGGCTGTCCCAGGCCCAGGCCAGCAGCTGCGCGAGCGGCAGCAGGAACGCCAGCAGCAGCACCAGGGCGCAGCAGCCGCAAGCGGCGGCGGCGTGGCCGCCGCGCAGCCGCCGGCGGCGGGCGGGGCGGCCGCCCTCCGCGTAGCGCGCGCGCGCGCGGCTGTAGCGCTCGAGCGTCAGCAGCGCCAGCGCGAACAGCAGCAGCAGCGAGGCCAGCTGGCTGGCGGCGTGCAGGTCGAACATGCCGAACCAGGCCTTGTAGATGGCGGTGGTGAAAGTGTCGAAGTTGAACACCGCCACCGCGCCGAAGTCGGCCAGCGCCTCCAGCACCGCAAGGCTGACGCCGGCGGCCACCGCCGGGCGCGCCAGCGGCAGGGCGGCGCGGAAGAACGCGCCGGCGGCGGACATGCCGAGGGTGCGCGCCGCCTCGAAGGCGGTCTGGCCCTGGCCCAAGAAGGCGACGCGCGCGAGCAGGTAGACGTAGGGGTACAGCACCAGCGTCATCACCGCCAGCACGCCGGCGGGCCCGCGCGCCTCGACGCCGAAGCCGGGCGGCAGCCCGAGCCAGCGCCGCGCCAGCTCCTGCGCCGGGCCCTGGAAGTCGAGCAGGCCGAGGAACACGAACGCCATCACGTACGTGGGCAGCGCGAACGGCAGCATCAGCGCCCAGTTGAAGACGCTCCGCCCGGGGAAGTCGTAGGCGCTGACCAGCCAGGCGAGGGCGACGCCGAGCAGCGCGGTGCCGGCGGCGACGCCGAGCATCAGCAGCAGGGTGTTGGCGAGCAGCCGGCCGAGCACGGTGCCGGCCAGGTGGCTCCAGACCTCCCCGGCCGGGGCGGCCCAGCCGGAGAAGATCACCAGTAGCGGCAGCAGCACGCCGCCGGCCAGCAACAGGCTGCCGGCGCGCAGGGCCCGGCCCGGGAGAGTCGCGGTCACCGCGCCGAGTATACGCCGGGCGCCGCGCGGCGGCGGCCGCGCTAGCGGTAGCCGGCGCGGTCCATGAGGCGGACCGCGGCGGCCTGCAGCCGGCCCGCCTCGCTCAGGTTGACGGCGTCGCCGCGGAATTCGCCCCAGGCCGCGACGGCCGGGGCGGGGGGGAGGTCCTCCCGGACCGGGTACTCCAGGTTCAGGGACGCGAACAGGCCCTGGGCCGCGGGCGCGACCAGCCACTCCAGGAATTTCCGCGCCGCCGCCGGATGGCGCGCGCGGGTCGTCACCCCGGCGCCGGACACGTTCACGTGCACGCCCTGCGCGTCCTGGTTCGGCCAGAACAGCGCCAAGTCGAGGCCGGGCTCCTTGCGCATCAGCCGGCCGTAGTAGTAAGTGTTCACGATCGCCGCGTCGCAGCGCCCGGCGGCCACCGCCTGCAGCGTCTTGGTGTCGTTGCCGAACGGGTCGGCGGCGAGGTTGGCGACCCAGCCCGCGACGATCTTCTCGGCTGCTTCTTCGCCGTGGTGCGCGATCAGGACGGCGACCAGCGACTGGTTGTAGACTTTCTTCGAGGTGCGCAGGCACAGCCGGCCTCGCCACTTCGGGTCGGCCAGGTCCTCGTAGGCGGACAGCTCGCCGGGGCCGGTGCGCGTCGGGTTGTAGGCGATGGTGCGGGCGCGCTTGGACAGGCCGAACCAGCGGTTGCCGGGGTCGCGCAGCGCGGCCGGGACGGCGCGGGTCAGGACCTCCGACTCGAGCGGCGCCAGCAGGCCGCGCTCGGCGGCGTGCCAGAGATTGCCGGCGTCGACGGTCAGCAGCAGGTCGACGGAACTGTTGCCGTTGCCCGCGGCCAGGCGCTCGAGCAGCGGGCCGGGCTTGCCGGTGAGCAGCTCGAACCGCACCCCGGTTTCCCGGGTGTAGGCCTCCAGAATGGGCTCGATCAGGTGGGCCTTGCGGGCGGAGTAGATGGTCAGCGTGACTGGCTCGTCCGCATGGCCGTCGGCGGGCGCGGCGGCGGGGAAAACAGCCGACAGGGCAAGGAAAACAGCGGGAAGCCGGCGGTGCATGGGCGCAACTGGTAATGAGAATGGCTATTATTCACATAAGCAGATGGGTGTCAAGGACTATGTTCCTGATAAAAAAGTGGGCTGGGCGGGCGCGTTTTGTGCCCAAAAGATTCCAGACAAGAATCGGCGGGTGGCTATGGGAATAACCGGACTTGGGACATGGAGCGGATTGAAACATGAACCCTTTGGTGCTGGAGAAGTATAGCGAGGTCATGGCGCACATTCACCCTGAGGATATCAAGCGGGAAAAGCAGCTGCGACCCGCGCTGTACTGTGTTGGGTGTCTGGTTCCGGCTGCTCCGTCGCTCATTGCCAAGGGGAGGGGCGGCCTCGTGTTTCCGGCCAGTGGAAAGAGGTCTTCGTGCACAGTTGCTTCTGGCGCCCGTGTCGCTGCAAACACGGCTCTTGGCGGTCGCAGCCAAATCGGGATTGCCCCCTCCCCCGAAGTTGGCGGCTAAAAAGCGAGATACGCGGGGCTAGCGCAAGCTCATCGTGCTCGGCTGGTAGTCGCTGGTGGTCTGGAAGCGCGAGATGCGCAAAGAGTAAGGTCTTGGCTAAGGCGGTGCGGCCTCTCCGAGATGGCGAGGAGTGTCTCGCGGCAGGCGATCTCTCAGGTAAATTTACAAGAGCCTGCGAACGGATAGTTCTGGAACTGGAAAATTTTGGAGTAGCGAATTATAGATTCAGGGTATAGCTCAAGTTTTGTCCAATGCGTTGCCGCTCGTGTTGGACCATCGGCAATCTCCGAACCCGCTAAGCTATTAGTTTGCCGAGAGAAATTGGGGAAGCCTTGTACTCATCCGATTGGCTTATCGTTTTACTAGCAGCGCAATATCCCGTCCAAGACGTTCGGCTGTATCGAGGTTTAGCGTGAATCCTTGGTAACCCCATAGTGAAAATAAAACTAGTGTGATTTGAGGAGATTCTTGTTTTTTTTCGGGGCGGACTACGTTAAGTTTCCAGTGGTTGACAGGCGAAAAGTTAACGGAAAGAGTAGCATTTTCTCCAAAAAGGAGATTATCGACTCGTTGTTTTACCTCTCTATCGGAAATTACATTCGCATCGGTTCCAATACAGGGCTGTAACGTTTTAAGTGAATCAGTAATTTCGGCAGCCACGAAGAATTCTCGAGAACAACGCGCGATTGCTTCGCGCAAATTATAGGGCAAGATACGTGGTTTTTGTAGAGCACCGACAAGAACATTACTAGAATTAAGTGGAAGATAGATCGCAGTTAAATCATCATTGGGAGTGAGGTGATTTTTGTAGCAAGGTTGTCCAGCAACACGGAAGAGGACGATAGAATCTCCTAAAACCATAGGTAGATCTGCTGTAGGCAGAACTGCGTACGATAGATTCGCATATTTTTCTGCCCCTTCTTTTTGTGCGGTAGGATTGTCTAGCGATTGTAGGTGCCGAAGTTTAATTTCCTCACGGATAAATTCATCAAGCCATGATTTCCAATCGGCGAAAGTTTTTGTAGTTGCTCTCTGGTCGATAGCACCAGAACCAAAACGATGTATTAACATACGCATAGGCTCTTCCGATTCACTGGGCCACCTAGATGTTTGTAGTTCCGCTGCAATCATATTTCGGAGGGCTGCCGAATTACTACGCCCAAACTGCTTTATCCACGCCTTGCGATTGCTCTCATTTGATAGGTATTCCATACATTTGTTGACAAGGATTCCCGTCGTATGCAGCAAAGTTTCTCTCAGGCATCTTGTCCGCATTTCGAAGTGAAAAAGCATCCTAGGTAAGAGATGGTTCGACAAAGCCGATTGCTTTCCGCGTTTAATTTGATCAAGTAACTTAGCAAAGTCAGCCTCCATTCGGGTTATGTTGGCGTCAACGTCAGAGATATTGCTATGTGAGTAAAAATGGTGTTGGACTCCAACATTTATTATATTGGTTTTGTACGGTTCTCCGTCATTCCGGAATACTTTGCAAGTAAAGCTATCTCTGCCATCCGACGGGATGGCAAATCCCCTTAAGACAAACTGAGGAATCGTGTGTTGTCGTTTTCCGCTCATGTTATTTTGTGCTTTTGGCGGATTTCTTGGCTCAGGCCCAGAAGTGTTTGCGAAAGATTTTCTGCCATCTTTCTGTCCAAAATAAATCCTTGATAACCCCACATTGTTTCCAGTGCTAGCAATATGGCAGGAATTCCATTTTTTTCTTTAATTTCTCCTATATAGGAATAAACAGGAGTAGGGGTTATTTCACGATAGAGCCTCTTCTCGAATAGGGGTTCATCAATAAACTTCTTTTTTTCTTCTTTCGTAAATAAGTTGGAGTTGGCGCCAATTTTTCCTTGTAGTTTTTGATTTGTCTCAGTATTTTCGGAAGCAATAAAGTATTCGAGGGAACATTGAGCAACAATTTTAAGAAAATCGTCGGGTATCACCCTTTCCCGTTGGTGGGCTCCAACTAGCACAGATTCGCTGTCAATTGGGAGGTAAACGGCGATTAGTTCATCGTCTGTGTCAAGAATAGTCTTGTATTGTTCTTCCGAGTTTACATGAAAGAGGAGAGGAAAATCCCCCAAAATCATACCATCATGTTTTTTTACTATGCTGTAGATTAGATGTTCATACTTTCTTGCTCGTGTTTTGGATGCAGGTGAGGACTGTATTGACTTGATGTGACTAGACTGCGTAGTTTCTTCTCTCGCCGTTGTATGCTCGTGGATAAAGTTGCGGATGCTTTCGGGAAAACCCTCTGGGAGATGTTGTCGCTGGTCGATTAGATTTGGACCCAACATTAGAAATGGCGTAAGCATTTCTTGGGGCAAGTTGTTTCCTTTCAAAGTTGCTTGAATGCCCTCTTGGACAAGGGGGGAATTGCGGCAAACCAAATCTTTCAGTTTGTTGGCAAGGCTTTCACCGTCGCCTATAAAATCGAGTATATTTGACATGAAAATTTCGTATCCTTGTGAAAGATGATCTCTAAGATGTTTTGACCGAATTTCAAAGTGGGCAATCATTCTGGGAAGGCTGGGGCTTGATAAGGCTGTTTCTTGTCTAGCCCTGATTCCGTCAAGAAGATCTGCAAATATTGGTTCAATTTCAGTTATAGCATTATCGGCATCTAAATCATCATGCGTGTAGAAGTTACTTTCGGCACCAACATTAATAATGTCGGCGTGAAATGGCTCTTTGTCACGTTGAAATACCCACGTGTGCTTCCTATTTTTGTGGGACGAAGAAACAAACCCTTCCAATAAGAATCGGGGATTTATGTGGTGTCGTTTGCCAGACATATGGGGGATTATAGCGGTTAGCTGGCAAAGATGGAACCGCTTATTCCACTTTTGGAGAATTATCCAGCAGATTTGACAAAGCCATGTGCGCCGAACCTATCTCGCTGTTAACCCACGGAAAGTCCGTCTAGGGCGCGGCGACCCTGAGCGGTATCAGCCGATTTCGCCGCTGACCGCCGTAAGCCGTGCTGCACCAGCATCGCCTGTTGCTAAATTGGCAGACGTGAATTGGTTGCGGTGCTTTCTGTCAACTTTGCTGGATAATTCCCTTATTTTACGAAACTGGAGAATCTTTCAGGATTTCACCATATATATTTTATATCATATGCTTATTCGTCTCATGTCAACACTGGAATTGCGCTTTGACACTCACCCGGCTACAATTTCGCGCCGCAGATATGCCCAGTAGGAGGAATGCGATGTCCAATCGGTCCCTGCGCGAAGCTTAGGGGAATCGGAAAGCAGTGCTTCGCTAGTGTCGAGGAGCATCGCCGAAACGGTCCGGCTGAGATTCTTCAAGTTGGCCCTGAGAGCCGGCCGGTGGCGGAGATGCGCCGGCCGGCCGCCGGCCCGGGCCGGAACGCCGCCGCCGGAATGCCGGCACCGGGTACCATAAGCCGGAACGGCCCCGCACACCGCAAACGACATCCGCACTGCAAGCATGGAACTGGCCGCGGCCCGGCGCAACATGATCGAGCGGCAGCTGCGCCCGGCGCCGGTCGCCAGCGAGCGCGTGCTGGCCGCGTTCGAGGCCGTGCCGCGGGAAGCGTTCGCGCCGGCGGAACTGCGCGCGCGCGCCTACGCCGACCTGGAGCTGCCGCTGCCCGGCGGCGAGCGCATGATGACGCCGCGCACGGAGGCGCTGCTGCTGCAGGCGCTGGACCCGCGCCCGGGCGAGCGCGTGCTGGAGGTCGGCGCGGGCTCCGGCTTCCTCGCCGCGTGCATGGCCGCGCTCGGCGCTCGGGTCGACTCCCTGGAGCGGCGCGCCGAGCTCGCGGCGGCGGCGCGCGCCGCCCTGGCCGCGCAGGGCGCGGCCGCGGCCGCCGTGCATCATGCGGACGCCTGGGACTGGCGCCCGGAGGCGCCCTACGACGCGGTGGCGCTCACCGGCTCGCTGCCGGAGTACGACCCGCGCTTCGAGGACTGGCTGCGGCCGTCCGGCCGGCTGTTCGCCATCGTCGGCGCGCCGCCGGTGGCGGAGGCGCGGCTGGTGCGCTGCTACGCGCCCGGCCAGCGCGCCGTGCAGAGCCTGTTCGAGCTCGCGGCGCGCCCGCTGGCGCGGCCCGGCGGCGGCGGCTGACCGTGCGCGAGATGTCCGCGGAGGAACTGCGCCGGCGGCTGGACGAGCCCGGCGCGCCGCCGCTGCTGCTCGACGTGCGCGAGCCCTGGGAGGTCGAGCGCGCCGCGCTGCCCGCGGCGCTGTGCATCCCGATGCGCGAGCTGCCGGCGCGGGCGGAAGAGCTGGATCCCGCGCGGGAAACCGTGGTGCTGTGCCACCACGGCGTCCGCTCGCGCGCCGCCTGCCGCTACCTGGAGGAGCGCCGCCGCTTCGCCGACCTGCGCAACCTCACCGGCGGCATCGACGCCTGGGCGCGGCGGGTCGACCCGGCCGTGCCGACCTACTGAGGCCCGCCCGCATGCGCGCGCGACCCTGGTGCGCCGCGGCCGCGGCCGCGCCGCCCTCGCCGGGCCGGCGGCGGGCGCCGAATCCCTGCTCGAGATCTACCGGCTGGCGCAGCGGCACGACGCCGCGCTGCAGGCCGCGGAGGCGCGCTACCAGGCGGACCTGCAGGCCGAGCCCATCGCCCGCGCCGCGCTGCTGCCGCAGCTGTCCTACGAACTGGACGTCTCCGAGGCGCGCGAGGTCCTGCGCGGCAGCCGCTTCGGCCAGCAGAGCGACGTCCTCAGCGAGCGCGGCACCACCCGCCGCGACGGCCTGAGCCTGTCGCAGACCCTCTACCACCACGACCTGTACGTGAGCCTGCGGCGCGCCCGCTCGGTCGCGGCGCGCGCCCGCGCCCGGCGCGACGCGGCGCGGCAGGAGCTGATCGTGCGCGCGGCCGAGGCCTACTTCGACGTGCTGGCGGCGCGCGACGGCGCGCGCTTCGCCCGCCAGGAGCAGGCGTCCATCGGCCGCCGGCGGGAGCAGGCCGAGGCCCGCTTCCGGGTCGGCCTGGCCTCGCTGGTCGAGGTCAAGGAGACCCAGGCCGCCGCCGACCTGGCGGCGGCGCGCGCGGTCGACGCCGAGCACCTGCTGGCGAACCGCCGCGAGGCGCTGGCGGTGATCACCGGGCGGCGGCACCCGGCGCTGGCGGCGCTGTCGGCGCGCATGGAACTGACCCCGCCGGAGCCGCCCGCGCCCGAGCGCTGGGTCGCGGCGGCGCTCGAGCGCAACCTCGACTACCTGATCCGCCAGCACGACCTGGCGGTGGCCGCGCGCGACCTGGAGTTCGAGCGGGCGCAGCACTACCCGACCCTGGACGCCTACGCCTCGACCGGCAAGAACGACCGCACCGGCGGCGTGTTCGGCGGCAGCCGGCTGCATACCGACCGCGTCGGCGTGCGCCTGCAGGTGCCGCTGCTGGCCGGCGGCGGAGTCGTCCACCGCGCGCTGCAGGCGGCGCACCGGCACGAGGCGGCCAAGGCCGAGCTGCAGGGCGAGCGGCGGCGCACCGAGCAGCGGGCGCGCTCCGCCTACCTGGACGTGCAGGCCGGCATCGCCCGCGTGCGCGCCTACCGGCGCGCGCTGGAATCGGCGCGGGTGGAGCTGGAGGCCAACCAGGTCGGCCTGGCGGCCGGCCGCCGCGACCTGGTCGACGTGGTGAGCGCCACCAGCCGGCTGTACGCCGCCGAGCGCGACCTGGCGCAGGCGCGCTACCGCCACCTGCTCGACACCCTCCGCCTGCGCCGGGCGGCCGGCAGCCTCGGCGACGCCGACCTCGCGCGCATCGACCGCTGGCTGGACTGAGCCCGCCCGTGGCCGCCGGCCCGCCGCTCGCCTACCGGGCGCTGACGCTGCTCGCCGCGCCGGCGGCGCTGGCCTACACCCTGGCGCGCGCGCTGCGCGACGGCGGCGCGCTCTACCTGCGCCAGCGCTACGCGCTGGGCCTGCCGGCGGAGCTGGCCGGGCGCGTCTGCCTGCACTGCAGCTCGGTCGGCGAGGTGCGCGCCGCGCTGCCGCTGGCGCAGCGCCTGGAGCGCGACGGCCTGCGCCTGCTGCTGAGCGTCGCCACCCCGACCGGGCGGCGCGTGGCCCGCGCCCTGCTGCCCGAGGTGCCGCGGGCGTACTTCCCGCTCGACCACCGGACGGTGGCGCGGCGCTGGCTGGCGCGGCTCGCGCCGCGCGCGGTGCTGGTGTTCGAGACCGAGCTGTGGCCGCACTTCTACGCCGCCGCCGAGGCCCGCGGCGCGCCGCCGGCGCTGGTCAACGCCCGGCTGTCGGCGCGCACCGCCCGCCCGCCCCGCCTGCTGCGCGGCGCCTTCCGCCAGGCGGCGCGCCGGGCGCGCTGCATCCTCGCCCGCAGCGCGGCGGACGCGGCGCGCTTCCGCGAACTGGGCGCCGACCCCGAACGCGTCGCGGCGCTCGGCAACCTCAAGTACGCGGCGCCGGCCGCCGGGCCCGACGCCGGCCCGCCGCTGCCCGGGCCGTACGCGCTGGCCGCCTCCACCCATGCGGACGAAGAGCGGCAGCTGGCCGAACTCTGGCGCGGCCTCCCCGACCGCCGCGGCCACCTGCTGGCGATCATGCCGCGCCATCCGGAGCGCGCCGCGCGCCTGGAGGCGGCGCTGCGCCGCGCCGGGTTCCGGGTGCGGCGCCACTCGCGGGACGGCCGCCCCGCGCCCGACACCGAGCTCTACCTGGCGGACACCCTGGGCGAGCTGCCGCGCTGGCTCCGGCACGCGTCGTTCGCGTTCCTCGGCGGCTCGCTGACGCCGCGCGGCGGCCACAACGTGCTGGAGCCCGCCCTCGAGGGCTGCGCCTGCGCGGTCGGCCCGCACACCTTCAACTTCGCCGACGAGGTCGCGGCCCTGCGCGCCTGCGGCGGCCTGGAGCAGGCGGCCGACGCGGCGGAGCTCGCCGGCGTGTTCGCGCGCTGGCTGGCGGATCCGGCGGCGGCGGCGGCCGCGGCCGCGCGGGCGCGGGAACACGTGCGCGCCCGCGCCGACATCGCCGAGCGCTATCTGGCGGAACTGCGCCGCTACGGCGCGCTGCCCGCGTAGCCGTCGAGCAGCGCGGCGAAATCCTCGCCGCGGAAGCGGAACGCCGGGTCGCTCCGGCGCGCCTTGTCGCAGGAGCGGCGCAGGCGCGCCAGGTTGCGGCGCTTCCAGGCCTGGCCCGCGCGCAGGCGCGCGCGGTCGAGGTCGATCAGGTGGAACACCGGGCCCGGCGCGATCAGGATGTTGCCGAGGCTCAGGTCGGCGTGCCACAGCTGGCAGTCGTGGAAGCGGCGCAGCGCGGCGCCCAGCGCCCGCCAGCCGGGCGCGCCCAGCGCCCGCTCCCGCAGGTGCGCGCCGAGCGGCGCCGCCGGCACCCGCGTCGTGATCAGGTCGGCGCGGTAGCACGCGCCGGCGTACGTCACCTGCCAGGCGGCCGGCGCCGGCACCGGCAGGCCGCGCGCCCGCAGCCGCGCCAGCAGCGCCGCCTCGCGCCCCGGGCGGGTCAGCGCGGGCGGCAGCCACGGGTAGCGGTCGCCCAGCAGCCGCGCCGCCCAGCCGCCGCGGCGGTAGTGGCGCAGCGCGTAGTCGTCGCCGCCGTGGCGGAACAGCCACGCCGCGCCGCGGCCGGCGGCGCGCCCCCGCAGCAGCCCGCTCGCGCGCAGCGAATCCGGGTCGAACAGCGCCAGCGGCGCGGCGTCGAAGCGCGCCGCGTCGTATACGATGTGCCGGCGGCCGGCGATTTCGGTGCGCGCGCGCACGGGCATGCCTCCGACCCCATCATATCCCCCGCGCACGCTGTGCCTGCTGCGGCTGTCCGCGCTCGGCGACGTGACCCACATGCTGCCCGCCGTGCACACCCTGCGCCGGGCGTGGCCGGACACCCGCCTGACCTGGGTCGTCGGCGCCGCCGAGGCGCCGCTCGTGGCGGGGCTCGCGGGGGTGGAGCTGGTGCGCTTCGACAAGCGCGGCGGCCCCGCCGCCTGGCTGGCGCTGGCGCGCGCGCTGCGCGGCCGGCGCTTCGACGGCCTGTTCCTGATGCAGTCGGCGCTGCGCGCCGGGCTGGCCAGCCTGTGCGCGCGCGCGCCGATGCGCTTCGGCTTCGATGCGGCGCGCGCCCGCGAGGGCCACGGCCTGTTCGTCAACCGCCGCATCGCGCCGGCGGCGCGCCCGCACGTGGTCGACGGCTTCTTGGGCTTCCTCGCCGCCGCCGGCATCGACCCGGCCGAGTTCCAGTACCGCTTCGACCTGCCGGAGGACCCGGCGGTGGCCGCTTGGGCCGCGGCCGAGCTGCCGGCCCCCGGGCGGGCGGTGGTGCTGAGTCCCTGCGCCGGCCATCCGGAGCGCAGCTGGCGCATCGAGCGCTACGCCGCGGTCGCCGACCACCTGGCGGCGCGCGGCCTGGAGGTGGCGGTGACCTGCGCGCCCGCGCGCGGGCAGGTGCGCTTCGCCGAGCGGGTCTGCGCGGCGATGCGCCGCGCCCCGCGCAACTTCGCCGGCCGCACCAGCCTGCCGCAACTGCTGGCGCTGATGCGCCGCGCGCGCTTCGTGCTCGGCCCGGACTCCGGGCCGATCCATCTCGCCACCGTCGCCGGCGCGCCGGCGCTCGGCCTGTACGCGGTGTCGCGCGTCGGCCGCACCGGCCCGTACCGCAGCCGCGAATGGTGCGTGGACCGCTACGACGAGGCCGCCCGCCGCCGCCTGGGCCGCCCGGCGGCGGAGTTGCCGTGGCGGCGGAAAGTGCACGGCCGCGGCGTGATGGACCTGATCGAAGTCGACGAGGTGATCGCCATGGCCGACCGCCTGCTGGACGCGACCGCGGCGAGGGCGGGATGAAATCAAACACGTCCGGCACGCAGTGAAACCCGTGCGCGAATTGGCGGAATCTGCTGAAAACTGCTACGGTTTTCCATCCCTGCGTCACTGCGGACACAAACGTGAACGACCTGCTCAGGAAGAATCTGGCCGCCTACGAAACCGTCAGAAAGCAACTGGAAGCGAAGCATCTGGGCCGCACCGCCCTGCTGCACCAAGGCGAAGTGGTGGACATTTACAACGACAGCGGCGATGCCTACAAGGTCGGATGCGACAACTACGGCCTTGGGAATTTCGCCATTCAAGTCATCGGGCAAGCTCCCATTTCCTTGGGCTTCCAGACTCTTTTCGTTCCACTTTCCGCGTAAAGAATGGGCGGCGCAAACGTGCCGGCGGCCGCGGACGTTCTAATTATGAGCAACTAGCCGCCCAGCCGGCCAACGCCCGAATTCACGGCGGCATGCACGCGCGTCCGCGTGTAGAATGAGCGCCCGCCGACCCGCGCTCCGAAGCCCATGCCCGCCCGCGAAGAACTGAAGGAACAGGCCGCCGCCTGCGGCACGGCGGTCGAGTTCGCCGCGCTCGCGCTGCGGGCGCTGGAAGAGCCGGCCGACCGCGAATACGCGGAGGAGCTGGCGGAGCAGATCGACGGCCTGTGCGTCGAGGTCGAGGACGCGGTGGCGCTGGCCGGGGTGCTGCGCGCCCTGGGCCGCGGCGAGGCCGAGGTGCGCGCGAAGCTCGACGAGGCCGAGGTCGACTGCCAGTTCACCAAGCAGTTCGTGTGCCTGGCGCGCGGCTACCGCGACTGCTGCGGCGACGAGGCCAAGATGCGCGAGCTGATGGAGCAGGCCGAGGAGTTCTGCATGACCGACGAGGAGCGGATCGACCTCGGCGACGGCCTGCAGGAGCTGCTCGGCGAAGCGGAGCGCGCCGCCGAGTGCTACCGCCAGGGCCTGGGCGCGGTGCAGGACAAGAACCGGCTGCTGGAGCTGGCCGAGCGCTTCGCCGCCGCGGACCCGGAGCTGGCGGGCGAGGTCTACGCCCGCGCCGAAGAGAAGATGAGTTCCGGCGCCGAGCTCAGCCGCCTCGCGGCGTCGGTGCGCGAGCGCCTCGGCGACGCGGAGCGGGCCGCCGCCATCTACGCCCGCGCGGCCGAGCAGGCGTCCGCCGCGCACGAATTGATGGCGCTCGCCGAAGACTGCCGGGCGGCGGGCTTGGACGAGCTGGCCGGGCGATGCTGCGACCGCGCCATCGACGGCGCCGCCGACGCCCGCAAATTGATCGAGCTGCTGGCGCCGCTGCGCGAACTGCCGGACGGCGGCGCCCGGGTCGCGCGCGCCCTGGAGCGCGCCCGCGAACTCGCCCGCGAGACCGCCGAGCTGCTGGACCTGGCGCGGCAGGCGGCCGCGGCCGGCGCGGCCGCGGAACTGGTGCGCGCCGTGCTGGAGGCCGCCGAGGAGCAGGTGGCGAGCCTGGGCGAGATGAAGGCCGTGGTCGCGGCGGCGGCGGAACTGGCCGGGGGCGACGACGCCTGGCGGGCGCGGCTGGACGAGAAGCTGGCCAAGCGCGAGGCCAACCAGGAGCGCTACGCCGAATTCCAGGAGCGCGAGCAGCGCGCCGCCGCGCCGCTGCAGTTCATCCAGCTGGCCGCGGCCGTGGCCGCGGAGATCGAGGACGCCTTCTACGCCCGCAAGCTGCTGGCCCAGGCGCAGGCGCTGCTGGCCGAGGCGGCGCCGGACCGCAACCTGACCTGCGCGCTGGCGCGCGCGGCCGACCGCCTCCTGGGCGACGGCGAATGGGCCGCGCGGCTGCTGCGGGAGGCGGCGGACGCGGCCGGGGGGGACTTCGCCGCCGTGCGGCAGCTGGCGCGGACCGCCTGCGCGGAACTGTCCGACCGCGAAGCCGGCCGCGCGCTGGCGCGGGACTGGTACGAGCGCTTCGAGCGCGGCCATGCGGACGACGGCTGGAGCCGGCTGCGGCTCGGCCGCGCCGTGCTGGAGGACCTGGCGGACCGCGGCTGGGCGCTGCGGCTGGCCGAGGCGGCGGCCGGCGCCGACGGCGCCGGGCCGCTGCTGCGCGCGCAGGCCGGGCTGCTGGCCCGCGACTGCGGCGGCGCGGACCGGGCGGGCGCCCTGTTCCGGGCCGCGTTCGACGGCGCCGGGCCGGACGCGGCGGTGGCCGCGGCGAAGCTGCTGCGCCGGGCGCGGGTGGACGAGGCGGAGCTGCGCGCGCTGTACCGCGACGCGGCGCCGGCCGCGGCCGCGGCGCGGCTGCCCTGGGCGGAGGGCATCCTGGAGGTGTTCGGCGACCCGGACTGGGGGGCCGAGGCCTACGACGCGCTGGCGGCGGAGGCCGACGCGGCGCTGGCGGCGCGCGTCCGCGCCAGCCGCGAGTCGCGGCTAGGACGCTTCCTGGTCCGCTGAGCCGGCCAGCAGCGCATTCAGCCGGCCGACGAACGCGCCGGGGTTCTTCAGCACGCCGCCGTCGGCCAGCACCGCCTGCTCGTACAGCCACCAGGCCCAGTCGTCGAAGCGCGCCGCGTCGGCCTGCATGCGCGCCAGCAGCGGGTGCGCGAGATTCAGCTCCAGCGTCAGCTGCGGCGCCGCCGCCGCCTGGCCCTGGCGGCGCATGATCTCCTGCAGCAGCGGCGACAGGTCGTGCTCGCCGCGCACCAGGCAGGACGGCGAGTCGGTCAGCCGCGCCGAGGCGCGCACCGCCGCCACCTCGTCGCCGAGCGCCGCCTGCACGCGCGCGCACAGCTCCTCGCCCCCGGCCGCGGCGCCGGCGTCCGCGTCGTCCGCGTCCGCCGCCGCCGGCAGCTCGAGCTCGCCCTTGGCCACCGACTGGAACGGCCGCCCCTCGTGCTCCCGCACCCAGCTGGTCAGCCACTCGTCGACCGGGTCGGTCAGCAGCAGCACCTCGATGCCGCGGCGGCGGAAGATCTCCAAGTGCGGGCTCTGCCGCGCCGCCTCCAGGCTGTCGGCGGTCAGGTAGTAGATCTTCTGCTGCCCCTCGCCCATGCGCTCCAGGTAGCCGGCGAGGGTGGCTTCGGGCGCCGCGGCCGCGTCGTCCGCGGTGGAGTGGAAGCGCGCCAGGCGCAGCACGCGGTCGCGGCGCTCGGCGTCCTCGACCGCGCCCTCCTTGAACACGCGCCCGAACTCGGCCCAGAACTTCGCGTAGTCCTCCGGGCGCTCGGCGGCGAGCTCGTCGAGCAGGTCCAGCACGCGCTTGACGCAGGCGGCGCGGATGACGTCCAGGGTGCGGTGGCTCTGCAGCAGCTCGCGCGAGACGTTCAGCGGCAGGTCGCTGGAATCGACCACGCCGCGCACGAAGCGCAGGTAGCGCGGCAGCAGCCGCTCCGGCTCCTCCATCACGAACACCCGCTGCACGTACAGCTTGACCCCGTGCTGCGGATCCGGGTCGGCCAGGTCGAACGGCGCGGCCGCCGGCAGGTACAGCAGCAGGCTGTACTCGGCGCGGCCCTCGACCCGGTGGTGGGTCCAGGCCAGCGGCGGGTTCGGGTCGTGCGCGACGTGCGGGTAGAACTCCCGGTAGTCCGCGTCCGCGAGCTCCTTCGGCGGGCGCGCCCACAGCGCCTGCGCCTGGTTGACGGTCTCCCACTCCTCGGTCGGCCGGCCCCGGTCGTCGCGGCTGCGCAGCCGGATCGGGAACGGGATGTGGTCGGAGTAGCGCTTGACGATCTCGCGCAGCCGCTGGTCCTCGAGGAATTCCCGCTCGTCCTTCTTCAGGTGCAAAGTGACGGCGGTGCCGCGCGGCGCCGCCTCCAGCTGCTCCAGGTCGTAGCCGCCGCGGCCGTCGGACTCCCAGGCGGTGCCGCCGTCGGCGCCGGCGCGGCAAGTGCGCAGCGCCACCCGGTCGGCGACGATGAAGGCGGAATAGAAGCCGACCCCGAACTGGCCGATCGGGCGCGGGCCGCCCTCCTTGCCGTCGCCGTGCCGGCGCAGGAACTCGCGCGTGCCGGAGCGGGCGATGGTGCCGATGTTGCGCACCACCTCCTCTTCGCTCATGCCGACGCCGTTGTCGGCGACGGTCAGGGTGCCGGCTTGGGCGTCCGCCTCGAGGCGGATGGCGAACTCGGCGTCGCCCGCGGCCAGGCCCTCGTCCGACAGCGCCTCGAAGCGCAGGCGGTCCAAGGCGTCGGCGGCGTTGGAGATCAGCTCGCGCAGGAAGATCTCCTTGTGCGAATACAGGGAGTGCGCGACCAGCTGCAGCAGCTGGTCGACCTCGGCCTCGAAGGCGCGGTGCTCGGTCTTGCGCTTGGCCACGGGTGCGGTCGGTGGAGGGAACGGCTTCCCGCGGATGATTTAAGTCCGCCGGGGCGGAAAATCAAGGCGGCGCGGGCGATATCAGCGCACTATAATATGACAATGGCGCATCCGGCACCTCCAGGCCCCCCCGCATGACCGGCGCGACCGCGCAGGCGGCCCCGTTCGCCTATCCCGCCACCCGCGCCGTCGAGGCCGGGCGGGCCGAGCACACCGCCGCCGAGCGGGCGGCGCTGCGGGCGCGGGCGCGCGCGCTGCTGGCGCGCGAGGACGCGGCGCTGGTGGCGCACTACTACACCCACCCGGACCTGCAGGAGCTGGCCGACGAGACCGGCGGCGCGGTCGCCGATTCGCTGGAGATGGCGCGCTTCGGCGCGGCGCACCCGGCCTCCACCCTGCTGGTCGCCGGGGTGCGCTTCATGGGCGAGACGGCGAAGATCCTGAGCCCCGAGAAGCGCGTGCTGATGCCGTCGCTGGAAGCCGAGTGCTCGCTCGACCTCGGCTGCCCGAGCACGGCCTTCGACGCGTTCTGCGACGCCCACCCGGAGCGCACCGCGGTGGTCTACGCCAACACCAGCGCGGCGGTCAAGGCGCGCGCCGACTGGGTGGTCACCTCGAGCTGCGCGGCGCGCATCCTCGCGCACCTGACGGACCGCGGCGAGAAGATCCTGTGGGCGCCCGACCGCCACCTGGGCCACTACCTGCAGCGGGTCACCGGCGCCGACATGGAGCTGTGGCCGGGCCACTGCGTGGTGCACGACGAGTTCAAGTCGCGCGCGCTCGGCGCGCTGGTGGCGGAACATCCGGACGCGGCCGTGCTGGTGCACCCGGAATCGCCCGAGGAGGTGATCGAGCTGGCCGACGTGGTCGGCTCCACCTCGCAGCTGATCGCCGCCTGCCGGGAGCTGCCGAACGAAGAGTTCATCGTCGCCACCGACCGGCGCATCTTCCACAAGATGCGGCAGGCCGCCCCGGGGCGGCGCTTCCTCGAGGCGCCGACCGCCGGCGAAGGCGCCACCTGCAAGAGCTGCGCGCACTGCCCGTGGATGGCGATGAACGACTTGGACCGGCTGATCGCGGCGCTGGAGACCGGCGCCGGCGAGATCGAGGTCGACGAGGAGGTGCGCGTGAAGGCGCTGCGCTCGACTCAGCGCATGATGGAGTTCACCGCGCACTGAGCGGAAACTATCGGAGCATGAATTTGTTTGCCGCTCAAACAGGGCATCTGGTGCCCAGCACGCTTGCCCTGCTGATGACTCTCCTGCCCGGCTTTATCGCCGGGTCGGCTTTCTATTCGTTGACCGCCCATCCGAAACCCAGCGCATTTGAACGAATCGTGCAGGCCCTCATCTTCGCAGTCATTGTGCAGTTCTTGGTCGGTCCGTTAGGACTCGTCGCCAGAACCTCTGAAACAGGCCTGTGGCCGAACATGGACGGGCAAGTGATCGTATCCGGCTTGTTTGCTATCGACGCGACCCTGTGGGCTTCGCCGATGCCGGACCTCGCCCGCATTGCAACTGGTTTTCTGCTCGGTGTCCTCTTGGCGTGGACCATCAACCATGATTTTTTCCATCGCCTTATGCGGGAAATTGGGATAACAAAAGAAAATTCATTCCCGTCGGAAATGTATTCTGCATTTTCCCGAATTCCGGCGTATGTCACCCTGCATCTCGGCGGAGAACGCCGCCTGATGGGGTTTCCTGAAGAATGGCCAAGCGACCCTCGCGCCGGACATTTTCTGCTTCAGGATCCCGCATGGATTGATGACGAAAACGAGCCCGTGCCGATAGAAGAAGTGGACAGCATAATGATCTCCGTATCGGAGGTCAGCATGGTAGAATTCTCCCGTCCTCCCACAACCAGCAAGGAATAGATCCATGGCTAGAGAACCGCAATTGTTGCCCGGCGTGCCGCGGCAAAGAGGAATGTCCGAGCCCGGCGTTCGTCCGAAAAACTACGTTCGGCCAAAACCGCCGACAGCGCCTCCCCCCAAGAAATAAAATGACCGCACGATCGAAATCGCCGGCAGGCGGGCGAGGGAAAGATGTTGCCCCGCATCGGCCGCCAGTGTCTGAGGTACAGGGCGGTGTAACACGAAAGCCGGAGGGCCTCCGACGCGGCAAGCCGTCACCGGCGCCGCCCCCAAAAAAATAAACTGGAAAGTTTCCGTTGCCGCACGTAATGCTGGAAGCGGGCCAAGGCCAGCACCACCGGATAACCTGCTTGCCTACCACGCTAAGAGGCAATGCGAGCAGGTTGCAGCGACCAATGCCCGCACCAGTAAACTCTGCCCGCGCTTTAATCTGAACCGGCTCTCCAATTTCCTATAACTCCTCACGCAAATCTGCCAGTTGACTTGCTAGTGCAGTGCGCTCGACTTGGGCCAGCGATGTGTTGCTAGTTCTGGCATCGGACATAAAGTTCGTAGTTTCCTTTCAGCAACAACCCTGAGACGGAGACGGTATCCATCCGCGCACAGTTCGCGCAAACGCAGAACGACATCGACCAACTGCGTGAACAGCTCGCGGCCGCGAATGCACGCATCGATGAACTCCAGAAACGACTCGCCCCGCGCTGACGCTCAGGCGATATCCAGCGGATCCACCTCCAGGCTCCACTGCACCCCCCGGCGCCCCCCCGGCTCCCCCTTCGAAAGCCAGCCGTCCAGGCAGCGCTCCAGCGCCTTTCTCGATCGCGCCTTCAGCAACAGCTGCGCGCGCCACAGCCCGGCGCGCTTCGCCATCAGCGCCGGCGCCGGCCCCAGCACCGCGGCCTCGCCGCCGCGCAATTGCGCCCGCGCCCGCAGCAGGAATTCCTCGGCGCGGCGGTAGTCCTCGTGCTGCGCCCGCACCAGCGCCCAGTAGCCGAACGGCGGCAGCGCCAGCTTCCGCCGCTCCCCGAGCAGCCGCTCCAGCCAGTCCTCGTAGCTGTCCGCCAGCAGCCGGCCGAGCAGCGGGTGCTCCGGCAGCGCGGTCTGCAGCAGCACCCGCCCGGGTTTGACGCCGCGCCCGGCCCGGCCCGACACCTGCACCAGCACCTGCGCCAGCTCCTCCGGCGCGCGCAGGCGCGGACTGAACAGCTGCCCGTCGATGTGCACGATGCCGACCAAGGTGACGTCGGGGAAGTCGTGGCCCTTGCACAGCATCTGCGTGCCCACCACCAGCTGGTAGTCGCCGCGGCGCAGCCGCTCCAGGCTGCGCTCGAGCTCGCCGCGGCGGCGGATGCGGTCGCGGTCCAAGCGCAGCACCGCGCAGTCCGGGAACTCCGCCCGCAGCCGGTCCTCGACCCGCTGCGTGCCCTGCCCCAGCAGCACCGCGCCGTCCTCCAGCGCCGCGGCGGCCGGCTGCCGGAAGCCGCAGTGGTGGCACAGCGCCTGCTCGAGCGGGCGGTGGTAGACCAGGCAGGTCAGGCAGTGCGGACAATTCAGCGGCGCCTCCTCGCCCGGCAGGTACAGCGCCGGCGCGTAGCCGCGGCGGTTGAGGAACAGCATCGCCTGCTCGCCGCGGTCCAGCGTCTGCCGCAGCGCCGCCAGCAGCGGCGCCGACAGGCCGTCCTCCGCCGGATGGAGCCCGGTGTCGATCACTTCCAGCGCCGGCGCCGCGGCCGCGCCGGCGCGGTCCGGCAGGCTCAGGCGCCGGTACTTGCCGCTCTGGACGTTGCGCCAGGTCTCGATCGACGGCGTGGCCGTGCCCAGGATCACCGGCAGCCCGCCCTTCCAGGCGCGGTACACCGCCACGTCGCGGGCGTGGTAGCGGAAGCCCTCCTGCTGCTTGAGCGAGCCGTCGTGCTCCTCGTCGACGATGATCAGCCGCAGGTCGGCGAACGGCAGGAACACCGCCGAGCGGGTGCCGACCACCAGGTCCGCCGCGCCGCTCTGCGCCTGCAGCCAGGCCAGGTGCTGCTCGCGCGCGGTGCACTCCGAGTGGTAGACCGCGATGCGCACGCCCGCGTCCGCCGCCAGCCGGTCGCGCAGCTGCGGCACCAGGCCGATCTCCGGCGCCAGCACCAGCGCCTGCCCGCCGCGGGTCCGCAGTTCGGCCAGCGCCGCGCGGTAGACCTCGGTCTTGCCGCTGCCGGTGACGCCATGCAGCAGGGTGCAGCGGTATGCGCCGAGCCCGGCGCGCAGCTCGTCGACGGCGGCGCGCTGCGCCGGGTTGTGCGCGACGTCGGGCGGCGTCTTCGCCGGCGGCGGCGGCGGCAGGACCTGCACCGCCTCGGCCAGCCCCAGGGCGCGCAGCCGGCGCAGCTGCGCGCCCGGGTCCGGATGCACCGCGCACAGCTCCGCGAGGTCCAGCCCCGCGGGCGCGTCCGCCAGCGCCTCCAGCAGGCGCCGGCGCACCGGCGCGCGCCGGTGCGCCGCCGGCTCCTCGGCCCGGCCGGCCGCCGTCAGCCGCCAGCGGGCGGTCCCCGCCAGCGCCGCGCTCTCGCCGTGGCGCAGCCGCGCCGGCAGCGCCGCCTCCGCCACCAGGCCGACCGGGTGGCGGTAGTAGCCGGCCGCCCAGCGCACCAGGTCCAGCACGTCCTCGCCCACCGCCGGCGCCTCGTCCAGCGCGCGGCGGACGCGCTTCAGCGCGGGGCCGCCGGGCGGCGGCTCCCGGTGCTCCAGCACCAGGCCGATGCGGCTCTGGCGCCCGAACGGCACCAGCACCCGGCAGCCGGGCGGCGGCATCCCGCCGCGCTCCGGCGGCAGGTAGTCGTAGGCGTGGCGGACCGGAACCCCGACGGCGACGCGCAGGCAGAGTTCCGGCACCGTCAGGCCCGCGGCGCGCCCGGCAACGGAGAATCCGGTGGAAAACCGGGGGAAAACGCGGGCATAAGCGGGGGATTTCCGGGCGAACGGACGCCCCGGGACGGGGCGGGAAGAGCCTGGATGCGCGACTGCATGAGCGGGGAATCCGGCGCCGGAGCGCGGCCGGGCGGGCCGCGGGCGGGCCGGAACGCGCCGGGCCGGCCGCCGCCGTCATTGTAATGTGACGCGAAACGGGGTAAAGTTGCCCGGCCCGAAAACCCCCCGCCGCCATGTTCGTTCCCCTGTCCCAGCAGATCCTGCGCACCGACATCTCCGGCATGCCGCTGGAGTGGATCGACTTCCAGGAGGCGGTGCGGCTGCACTACACCGACAAGATCGCCTACACCAGCGGCAGCGACTGCCTGCGCGTGCGCGGCGGCTACAACTCGGCCACCGGCCGGCGCACCGTGCTGGTGCTGAACTCGATCATCTCGACCCGCGGCCACAACCGCCGGCTGCACGAGACCTACGCGCCGCCGCTGAACAACCAGACGCTGTTCAAGCGCGACGGCTGGCTGTGCCTGTACTGCGGCGAGGAGTTCGCGCGCGCGGCGCTGTCGCGCGACCACGTCCGCCCGCTCAGCCAGGGCGGCGCCGACGAGTGGAACAACGTGGTCACCGCCTGCAAGCGCTGCAACAACCAGAAAGCCGGGCGCACCCCGGAGGCGGCCGGCATGTGCCTGCTGGCGATCCCGTTCGCGCCGACCCACGCCGAGTACGTCTATCTGCAGGGCCGCCGCGTGCTGGCGGACCAGATGGAATTCCTGCGCGCCCACTTCCCGCGCACCAGCCCGCTGCACGAGCACCAGCACGGGCGCCTCGGACCGCGGCCGTGACCGCCGGCGCGGGATCCCCGCTCGGGGTCCTGGTCGCCAACCTGGGCACCCCGGACGCGCCCGACGCGGCCGCGGTGCGGCGCTACCTGGCGGAGTTCCTGTCCGACCGGCGCGTGGTGGCGCTGCCGCCGCTGCTGTGGCGGCCGCTGCTGCACGGCCTGGTGCTGCGCCTGCGCCCGGCGCGCAGCGCGCGCGGCTACCGCCGCGTGTGGCTGGCGGAGGGCGCGCCGCTGCGGGTCCACAGCGAGCGCATCCGCGCCGCGCTCGAGCGCGAGCTGCGCGCCCGCGGCCGCGACGCGCGGGTGCGCCTCGGCATGCGCTACGGGCGGCCGTCGCTGGCCGAGGCGCTGGACGGGCTCGGCGGCCTGCCCGCGGTGGCGGTGCTGCCGCTGTACCCGCAGTGCGCCGCCGCCACCACCGCCTCGGTGCTCGACGCCCTGGACCGCCCCGGCGGGCCGCGGCTGCGCTTCCTGGCCTCCTACGCCGCCGACCCGGGCTACCTCGACGCCTGCGCCGCGCGCGTGCGCGAGTTCCGCGCCCGCCACGGCGCGGGCGACCGGCTGCTGCTGTCGTTCCACGGCCTGCCGCGGGCGGCCGAGCGCCGCGGCGACCCCTACGCCGCGCAGTGCCGCGCCACCGCCCGCGCCATCGCCGCGCGCCTCGGCCTGCGCTGGGACCAGTGGACGCTCGCGTTCCAGTCGCGCTTCGGCCCGCGGCGCTGGCTCGCGCCGTACGCCGCCGACGTCCTGCGCGCCCTGCCCGCGCTCGGCGCGCGCGCGGTGGACGTGTTCTGCCCGGGCTTCGCCGCCGACTGCCTGGAGACCCTGGACGAGATCGACCGCGAGGGCCGCGCCGCGTTCGCCGCCGCCGGCGGCGCGTCGTTCCGCTACATCCCCGCGCTCAACGACCACCCCGCGCACGTCCGCGCGCTGGCCGAGCGGGCGCTGCATGCCGCCGCCTGAGGGAAGCCGCCGTGCTGCCGCTGCTGGTGTTCCTGCCGCTGTTCCTGATGCTGGAGCTGTTCCTGCTGGTGATGGTCGCGGTCGCCGGCGACTGGGGCTGGGGCGTGCTGTGGTTCGCGGTCGGCACCGCCGCGGCCGGGACGCTGCTGGTGCGCTGGCGCGCCGCCGGCGTGCTGGCGCGGCTGCTGTCCGGCGGCGCCGGGCCGGACGGCCCGGAGCGGCGGCTGGTCGCCGGCGCCTGGAGCACCGCCTGCGGGCTGCTGCTGATCCTGCCGGGCTTCCTCACCGACGCGCTGGGCGCGCTGCTGCTGCTGCCGCCGCTGCGCCGGCTGCTGCTCGACGCGATCCTGCTGGCGGCGGCGGCGCCGCCGCGCGAGCCGCCGCGGGAACCGCCGCCGCCGGCGGGCGGGCGCGGCCGGGTGGTCGAGGGCCGCGCCGAGCGGCTGGACGAGCCGCGCGGCCGCTGAGGCGGCTCAGGCGGGCGCGGCCGCGTCCGGCGCGAGCCGCTCCATCAGGTAGCACAGGCAGTCCTGCTCGACGATCTTCTCCTGCAGGGTCAGCATCGACAGCACCACCGGCCGGCGCGCCAGCAGGCGGCCGCCGCGGTTGACGAAGTAGGCGTCGAAGGCGTCGGCGCCGCGCTCGTCCGCCACCGCCAGCCGCGCGGCGCGCCCGGCGCGCCAGCGCCCGAACTCGAAGCCCGCCGGCACCTCGCGGAAGTTGTACTCCGCCAGCCCCGGGTCCAGGCGCAGGTCCGCGCCGCCGCCGCCGAAGCCGAACGACAGCGCCGCCGGCACGCGCACCTGGGCGACGGTGTGGTACAGCTCCAGCCCGGCCGCCGCCGGCGCCGCCGGCAATTCCTCCTCGAACAGCCGCTGCTCCAGGTAGGCGCGGGCGTGCGCGACGCCCTCCGGGTGCGCCGGCAGGCCGCACTCGATGGTCAGCGCCGGGCACAGCCGGCTGAAGCGCAGCGAGTGCATGCCCGGCGGCACCCGCGAGTAGACCGCGGTGCGCGCGAAGCGCCCGGCCAGGTACAGCGTGCGCGGCTCCAGGGTGTTGACGCAGGCGTAGTGCGGGTTGGGGCCGGTGGTGTTGTGCACGTCGATGCTGGCGCAGGGCCGCCGCTCCCGCACGGCCGCGAACACCCGCTCCGCCATGCGGTGCTCCGGGGCGTCGCCGCCGGCCCACAGGCGGTTGTAGTCCGGCTGGCCGTCGAGCCGGCGCAGGCCGCGGCGGGCGGCCGCCACGTTGCCGATGAACACCGACAGCGGCCGCGGCAGCTCGGCGTCCGCGAAGTCGCGCAGGATGCCGCGCATCGCCTCCCAGCCGGTGGTCTCGTTGCCGTGCTGCAGCACGGTCAGGAACAGCGGCCGCCCGCGCCGCCCCGGCAGGTGCAGCAGGGTCGGCCCGCCGAGCAGCGCCTCCAGGCCCGGCGCGGGGCAGTCCGCGAGCCCCGCCGGCAGCCGCTCGAGCTCCCTCAGCACCGGCGCCTCACAGCGGCCAGAGGTGCACCGGCCGGCCCTGCTGCTGGTTGCGCAGGTAGGTGCCGACCAGCGCCCGCAGGTCGCCCTGGCAGGCGCGCCGGCGGCTGCGCATCCAGCTGCTGCCGGTGCCCTTGCATTCCACCCGGTCGGCGACCACGCCGAGGTAGCGGTCGATCTCGGCCGCCCCCGCCCCGGCCGCGGCGAGGCCGCGGCGGGCCTGCGGCAGCAGCGTCCCGAGCAGCAGCTGGTCGATCGGCCGCTCCTGGCCGCCGCTCCAGCGCACGCGCGCGTCCAGCCCCTCGCGGGCGCAGTTGTAGAAGTTCTCCTGCGCCGCCGCGAACGGCAGCTCGGCCGGCAGCGCGCCGCCCGCCTCCAGCTCCGCCATCATGCAGCCGACGAAGAAGGCGAGGTTGGCGATCATGTCGATCTCGGTCGGCCCGGCGGACATCACCCGGTGCTCGATGCGCAGCGAGCGCGCGTCCGGCTCGCCGCCGATCAGCGGCCGGGTCCAGCGCCAGATGGTGCCGTTGTGCAGCTTCAGGTGGCGCAGCTCCTCGCGGTCGGCGTCGAACGGCTGCGGCAGGATCACCGGGAAGGCGCGCAGGTTCTCCCGGAAGAACTCGAACAGCGATTCGCGCGCGTAGCCGCTGCCGCAGCTGACCCGCCCGATGCGCTCGCCGCCGCGCGCCGCCATGCCGTCCAGGCACACCGCCTGCTCGAACAGCGGCACCCGGGTCTCGTCCCACAGGTCCATGCCGAACAGGAACGGCGCGTTGCCGGAGATCGCCGCGGTCGCCGCCTGCAGCGCCAGCGAGGCGTTGTAGGCGCGCACCGCCTTCGACTGCGGCACCTGCAGGTGGATCTGGAACGAGGTGCAGGCCGACTCCAGCATCACGTCCTCGTGCAGGCCGTACAGGCGGTCGCGGCCGCGGATGTCGATCTGCAGCGGGCGGCGCTTGCGCAGCTCCATGACCCGCTCGTTGAGCGCCTGGTAGCGGTTCATGCGGCTCATGCTGTCGACCGTCAGGTCGCGCTCCTGGATGGTCGGCAGGATGCCGATCATGCCGAGCTTGAGGTCCATGGTCTCGCCCACCTCGGTGGCGTGCTGCCACAGCGAGCCGAGCTGCGCGTGCAGGGTCGGGAGCATGCCGGCGCCGACCGTCACCGGGTCGGTGTTGAACTCGACGTTGAAGCGCGACAGCTCCGGCAGGCAGTACGGCGTGTCGATGCGCTCGAGGTAGGCCTCGTTGTGCGGCAGCGGGTAGCAGTCGAGGTCGATCAGCCAGGCCTCCAGCTCGAAGCCGACCCGGTACGCGTCGTCGCCGAAGCCGCCCGCGGCGAAGCAGCGCCCGAGGCGGGCGGTCTCGTCCTCGAGCGCGGCGCGGAAGCGCCGCGCGTCGGCCTCGCTGAACGTCGGGGCGCGGACCTCATCCCCCATCGGCGGGCTCCAGCGGCTTGACCAGCACGCGCGCGTTGCGCGGCCCCCGGGGGAAGTTCTTCCGCGCCGCCGCCGGGCGGAAGCCGCGCTCGCGGAACCAGTGCATGGCGCGCGTGGTGCGCACGTACAGCTCGCGCGCGCCGGCCGCGGCGGCGGCGCGCTCGAGGCCGGCGAGCAGGGCCGCGCCGTGGCCCTGGCCGCGGTGCTCCGGGTGCACCGCCAGCGCCGCCAGCTCCGCGCGCGCCGCGCCCAGCGGCCGCAGGCAGGCGCAGGCCGCGATCAGGCCGTCGATCTCGATCACCCGGAAGTCGCGCACGCGCAGCTCCAGTTCGGCGCGGGGCCACTCCGCCAAGACGCCCTGCTCGACCAGCGGGCCGAGCAGCTCGAGCACGCCGCCCAGGTCGGCGACCGCGGCGCGGCGCGGCGCGTGCGCGTCGCCGCGCGTGATCATCACGCCGTCGCCGGCGTGCGTGAACAGCTCCCGCAGCAGGGCGCCGTCGCGGCGGCCGTCGAGCAGGTGGACGCGCTCGACCCCGGCGAGGCCGGCGTCGACCGCGGCGCGCAGCAGGCGCGCGTAGCCCGGGCGCAGCCGGCGGCGCTTCTGCAGCGCCGCCGCCTCGGCGGCGGTCAGCCGGCGCAGCAGCCGGCCGCGGGCGCGCAGCGGCGGCTCGGCGTGCAGGTAGATCAGCTTGTCGGCCTGCAGCGACTGCGCCGCCGCGCGCGCCAGCTCGACCGCCTGCAGCAGGAACGCCTCGCCGGTGGCGGAGTAGCCGAGCGGCGGCAGCAGCACCACGGCGCCGCGCTCGAGCAGCGGCGCGATCTCCTCGGCCGCCACCCGCCGCACCTCGCCGCTGTGCTCGAAGTCGACCCCCTCGTGCACGCCGCGCGGGCGCGCCGCGACCAGGTTGCCGGTGAGCACGCGCAGGCGCAGGCCCGCCAGCGCGGTGTTGGCGAGGCCCCGCGACAGGCGCGCCTGCAGGTCCGACTGCAGGGCGCCGACCGCCGCCAGCACGGCCGGCAGGTCGGCGCCGCGGACGACGCGGACGCCGTCGTGGAACGGCGCGTCCGGCAGCAGCGCGTCGAGCCGGCGGCGCGCGCCGAAGACCAGCACCAGCCGCGCGCCGAGCACCTGCAGCTGGGCCAAGTCCTGCAGCAGGGCGTCGGCGACGGCGGCGGATTCCAGCAGCGCGCCGTCCAGGCACAGCACGAAAGTCCGGCCGCGGTGGGCGCGGATGTACGGCGCGGTGTTGCGGAATCCCCTGAGGTCGAACGGCTCCATGGCGGCCCCGGCGGGCGGCGCGGAATGGGCGGCTATTGTACGGGACGGGTGCCGCGCGATTGTTTCGGCACTTCGGAATTTCAGGTTCCGCGCACTGGATTCAGATCAATCCATTGCAGCCCGGAGAATTTGGAGAAATCCCGGTCAAACGATGCGACCGCCGCACGGTGCGACATCGCCAGTGCCGCCAAGTGTGCATCCATGACCAAGTTGCCGCCTTGGCCCGTATCCGCCAACAGCTGACGCAGGCGCGGCCAATGATCTTCCGGCTCCGGCACCAGCCGGGCGCTTGGCAGCTCCAGCCACTTGTCCACTTGCTTACTGGCCTGCTGTAGCGTAAGAGGGTGTTCAAAGACCGAATCGCGAGTGCTTAGCCGCAGAAATCCAGTTACCACCATCCAAGAAAAACCGATCACCTCCCTTCGGTCGAATGACTCCGCCAGCCATTCCCGCGCTGCCCCATGGTGGAAATTCCCTTTGTTCGCCGCCGACACGACGACGTTGACATCGACCAATATCACTCGCTCTTTGCCGCTTTCGCGGCACTCTCCAATTTCAGCTCGGAGCTCTCCGCGCCTTCCCTAGTGCCAGCCCAGTTTCACTTGCCGCCAAAACTCCGAGCATAAAACTCGCAAGCGCCATCATTTGCGCCGCGCCATCTTGAGGATGATCTCCTGATCTTCCAGCTCTGCCGCGGCAGACAGCGCTTTGTCCAAATTCACCTTGGGGCTGCCCATATCGTGCACGGTCTGCCGAAACGGCTTGAACGCACGCCGCATCGCTTCATCCTTCTCCAAACCAAGCCGCACCATGTCATTGGTGAGATTGTTCAGAGAGATGCCGCGTTCATCCGCTAATTTCTGCAATTTGTTCCGCACATCATCAGCAAGGTCGAGAGAGATATGCATGGTGCCGCACCAAGCCAATAACAGGAACGCTATTCTAGCACCCTCGCCCCCGCCCGGCATGCCCAGATCCGCTGCCGACATACGGTTTCTGCTCCGAGACAGCCCTTTGCCGCGGGCAGGATTAGGTTCTGCGCGGCATCACGATTTGGCTGGAAAACTTAACCACACGCGCAATTAGCACCTAAAAGACCAAAAAACGGACGGGATTGCAATCAACTTGAGCGAGGGCATACCGCCCTCGCGGAAGCAAGTTTTTAGAAATAAGAAAAAGGGCGTCAGGCTGGGCGAACCATATCGAGCTCATCAAGAGCACCCGACAGTTGCGTATGATACTAGATCTCTATGCGGGCCGCGAACTGTAACCCGCCGTTCCTTGTTACGCTTCCCAACAGTCCTCCGCATTTCGGCATGAACAACACCCTCACCCGCCTGTACCCGCCGGACGGCGCCGAGCGGGGCCTCGACGAACTGCCGCTCGCCGAGCGCCTGGTGGAGCTCGGCAGCGCCGCGGATCCGTTCCTGTACAGCAGCTTCATCATGAGCCTGAACGGCGCCATCGCGGTCGCCGGCGGCGACGGCGAGTGGACCCACCCGCCGACCCTGTTCGACCCGCGCGACCTGCGGCTGCTGTGCGGGCTGATGGCTCAGGCGGACTGCCTGATCACCAACTCCGGCTACCTGCGCGACTTGGACCGCGGCCGCCTCGGCAACCTGCTGCAGCTGCCCGGGCATCCGGACTACCGCGCCCTGCGCGACTACCGCGCGCGCCACCATCCGGAGCCCGCGCCGGCGGTGCTGGCGGTCAGCCGCAGCCTCGACTTCCCGTTGCCGGAGCCGCTCGGCGACGGCCAGCGCCTGCGGGTGTTGACCGGACAGGCGGCGCCCGCGGCCCGCCTGCGCGAACTGCGCGCGCGCGGCGTCGAGGTGCGGGTGTGCGGCGACCCGGACTGGATCGGCGCGGCGTCCGTGCGCGCCGCGCTCGCCGAACTCGGCGCGCGCACCGCCTACCTGTTCTGCGGCCCGCGCCTCAACGGCGTCCTGCTGCGCGCCGGGCTGCTGCGGCGGGTCTACCTGAGCTGGCGCCACCTGCTGCACGGCGGCGACCCGGCGCTGACCGCGGGCGCCGGCCTGCCGGCGGACTTCGCCGCGGAGCTCAAGCTCGAGGAACTGCACCAGGCGCCGCCCGGCGGCGGCCTGCCGGGGCTGTGGTTCGCGCGCTTCGCGCCGGCGGCGCGGCCTAGCTGAACTCGGGGTTGTCGCGGTAGTAGCGGCGGATGCCGTCGCGCAGGGCCAGCGCGACGCGGCCCTGGTGCTTGTCCGTGCGCAGCAGCTTCTCCTCGGCGGGGTTGGAGATGAAGCCGGTCTCCACCAGCAGCGACGCCATCGGCGCCTTGAGCACCGCGAAGCCGGCGCGCTCCACCCGGGCGCTGTGCATGCGCCCGACGCGCTGCTTCAGCGACCGCACCATGCCCTGCCCGGCGAGCAGGCTGTACTCGGTCACCGCGCCCTGGCCCATGGCGATCATGGTGCTCTTCAGCTTCGGGTCCTTCACGTCGATCAGCTCCTCGCCGCCCAGCAGGTCGGCGGAGTTCTCCTTGTCCGCCAGCCAGCGCGCCTGCGCGCTGCTCGCGCCGCGGGTCGACAGCATGTACACCGAGGCGCCGCGGGCGCTGCGCCGGCGCGCCGCGTCGGCGTGCACCGACACGAACAGGTCGCCCTTGCGCCGCCCGGCGATGCGGGTGCGGGCGCCGAGGCGCAGGTACTTGTCGGTGCGGCGCGTCAGGTGCGGCGTGATGCCGGGATCCGCTTTCAGCAGCCGGTGCAGCTTCTTCGAGATCGACAGCACCACGTTCTTCTCGTAGGTCTTGCGCTTGCCGACCGCGCCGGGGTCCTTGCCGCCGTGCCCGGGGTCGATCACCACCACCATCCGCTTCTTCCGGGGGCGGCGCGCGCCGCGCGGCGCGGACGGCGGGCGCACCGCCTGCGGCTGCTGCAGCGGCGCCGCGTTCCAGGCGCGGAACACGTCCACCACCAGGCGGCTGCCGGAGCCTTTCGCCGCCGGCCACTGCCGGATCTGGTGCCGGCGCGCCCCCGCCAGGTCCAGCACCACGCGCAGATATCCGTCCGGGCGGTCGTACCAGCGCACGCCGCGCACGGGGCTGCCGGCGAGGCCCGGCAAGCCTTTGCTCTGCCGCGCCATCGCGGCGTCGCGGACGTCCAGCACCAGCCGGTCCGGCTTTTTCAGCACGAACTCCTTGCCGATCTCGACCCGGCGGTCGAACACCAGCACCAGCCGGTAGTGCTTGTCGTTCAGGCCCTGGCGCAACTGCACCACCCGCCGCCGCGCGGCGGCGGCCGCCAGCGCCGGCAGGAACGCCAGCATCCCCAGGAACAGTCGGCGCGTGATCATCTGCAGGAGCGTCCGGGCGCTGCGCGCATTCTACGCAACTCCGGCGAAGTCCGCCCGCGCCAGCCACGCCCGCCCGCCTTCGCTGAGCGCCTCCAGCCGCAGCTCGCGCCGCTGTTCTTCTTCGCCCGCGGCGAGCCGCACCCGCAGGTCGGCGCGCGCCGCCGCCTCCGGCCAGCGCTCCGGCCATTCGAGCAGCACCGTGGCGCGGCCGTCCAGCAGCTCGCGCAGGCCCAGCTCCTCGAGCTCGGCCGGATCCTGCAGCCGGTACAGGTCGACGTGGTACACCGTCCGCCCGCCCGCCGCGTAGGGCTCGACCAGGGTGTAGGTCGGGCTCGGCACCGTCCCCGCGTGCCCGAGCGCGGCGAGGAAGGCGCGCGCCCAGGCGGTCTTGCCGGCGCCGAGCGCCCCCTGCAGCAGCACCAGGCCGGGCGCCTCCTGCGCCCGGGCGAGGGCCGCCGCCGCCCGCCGGGTGTCCGCCTCGGAGCGCAGCGCGAACTTCACGCCGGCGGACGGTTGAGGGCGCGGAGCTCGGGCAGCAGGTCGGAGGCTACGAGCCCGGCCTCGCCCGCGGCCGCGGCGCGGTCGCCGGCGGCGCCGTGCAGGCAGACTCCCAGGCGCGCCGCGTCGGCCGCGGCGAGGCCTTGCGCCCGCAGCCCCGCGACCGCGCCGCACAGCACGTCGCCCGCGCCGGCGGTGGCGAGGCCGGGATTGCCGTGGGCGCACACGCCCATGCGGCCGGAGTCGGCGACCAGGGTGCCGCAGCCCTTGAGCGCGGCGACTCCGCCGTAGCGCTCGGCCAGCCCGCGCGCGGCGGCGAAGCGGTCCCGCTGCACATCCGCGGCGGCGCATCCCAGGAGCGCGCCCGCCTCGCCCGGGTGCGGGGTCAGGATCCAGTCCGCCCGCGCCTGCGGCTCGGCCGCCAGCAGGCGCAGGGCGTCGGCGTCGACCACCAGCGGCGCGCCGCGCTCGAGCGCGGCGGCGAGCATCTCCCGCGCCCAGGCGCCGCGCCCCAGGCCCGGGCCGATCGCGACCACGTCGGCGGCCTCGAGCAGCTTCCGCAGCTCGGCGCGGTTCGCGACCGCGTGGTGCATCAGTTCCGGGAACGCCGGCGCGCCGCCGGCCGCGTCCGGCGGCTGCGCGACGCTGACCAGCCCGCAGCCCGCGCGCAGGGCGGCCGCGCCGCACAAGGCGGCCGCGCCCTGGAAGCCGGCCGCGCCGCCGACCACCAGCACGTGTCCGCAGTCGCCCTTGTGGGCGTTGCGGGAGCGGCGCGGCAGCCGCGCCCGCAGCCGCTCCCAGTCCAGCAGCTCCGCGTCCGCCGCGACGCCGGCCGCGTCCACGCCGAGGCCGCGGAACACCACCCGCCCGGCGAACTCCGGCCCGTCGGCGGTGTACAGCCCGCGCTTGCGGCCGATGAACGTGACGGTCTCGCGGACGCGCGCGCAGGGCCCGAGCGCCCGGCCGGTGTCCGCGCACAGCCCGGACGGCAGGTCCGCCGCCACCGCCGCGGGCGCGGCGTTGATCCGCTCGACGGCGCGCGCCCAGTCGCCCTCCGGCGCGTGCGACAGGCCGGTGCCGAGCAGGGCGTCGACCGCGAGATCCGCGGCCGGGTCGTCGGCGGGATCGAACGCCCGCATGGCGACCCCCGCGTCCCGGGCCCGTTCCCAGGCGGCGCGGGCGTCGCCGGACAGCTTCTCCCCCGGGCGCAGCTGCGCCACGCGCACGGCGCGGCCGGCTTCATGCAGCCGCAGCGCGGCGAGGTAGCCGTCGCCGGCGTTGTTGCCGGCGCCGGCGTACACCGCGATCCGTTCCGCGCCGGCGTGCTCGGCCTGCAGCCATTCCCACACCGCCTCCGCGGCGCGGCGCATCAGTTCGGCGCCGGACAGGCCCTGCTCCGCCTGCGCCAGGCGGTCGAGTTCGCGCGACTGCGCGGCGGTGTAGAGGGGAGCGGCGGCGTCCGGCATCGCCGGGGAATTGTATAGAAGTTGCCGTATTTGCGGGCAACACCCTTTCCCAGCGGGCTGTGCCCTGAAAGCATCTCATTCCGGGAAATAGCCGTTACCCGCCACGGCCCAAGCTAGCCGGGTATGTATTCGTGTATAGTTGCCGCATGGCGAGTTTCCTGCTGCGCCCGCCAAACGCATGCCTCATCAGCAATTAAACTGCTTTCGTCCGCTGGTGCTGGCGAAATGGGCCGCGCGGGTCATTCCCCCCGCAGGCACGACGCTAAAATGAGGCAGCACTACAAAAATCCCCCCATTGAGGAGGCACTTTGCGAGTTCCGTTTCATACCAAGCCGGAAGTGGGATCTGACGATTCCGGGCATACTGCGCACCAAAGTCGACGAGAAATATGGGGGGGAACCGCGAGAGCAGCGGGTATTTTCGGCAACTTTGAACACCTCGAACGAAAATTCCCCAGAATTGCAGGCCCACGAAGGATTGGGGAAAGTCATGCTGGTCAACGATAACGCCACTAGAATGATCGGCGTCGGACGCGATGTGATCAGCGTGCATATGTTGCGACCGTACCAAAACCCGGACTCGCCTGAAACAAGCGGGTGGGGAGAGTTTCTTCCGCGTATTGAAGAAGCGCTGGGCTCATACTGGGACGTGGCGGCCCCCGTCGGAACCGCGAGAATCGGAGTTCGCTACATCAATAAAGTTGCAGTCCCGGAAAATATCGCTAGCATTAAAGCCTTTCTGCAGGAACGGGTGCGGTGTGCCCTCCCGGACATCGAAAATTTCCCCGGCAGGATGAGCGACCTTACGAGTCGCATCGAATACGACTGCGGAAACAATATCAAACTGACGCTGTCCCAGTATCTGCTGGCCCCGGGGACTGGGCATCTGGATTTTTTCCTCGATATCGACGTCGTCTGGAGCGCCGATACGGAACCACTCGACCTCGCCGCGACACTGGAAAAAGCCGGCGCGTTAAAACAACAGGAAAATGGTGTTTTTGAGGCTTTGATAACGGACAAAGCCCGGGAGCAATTTCATGCAGGCTAACACGCAATTCGCAAGCGGCGGCGAAAATTCCGCCGACCGCGGCTTAGTCTCTTGTGTGGCGCTCGGCAAGAGCTCGCTAGCCGTGTCTCCAGCCACCATTTCTCTGGAGAAACGGGGAACGGAGCTGATACAGCTCTTTGTCGAGTTTTTGGAGAGGGCTTTACCGCAAGCACCGAGGAGATCTGCCGCGGCGAATCACCGGGAGACGCTACTTGATATCAAATTGTGCGCTGCTTTTGATGCCACACCCTTGGAGGACGGCATCGGTCATCCCGCCGAAAGCGTTATCCAAGAAGCGTTGCTTTCGACCGCAGACAGTCTGCTGGCCGCCGGGATCTTGCGGGAGTTTTGCCTGAACCCAACACGGCCTGTCTTCGGGGCATCGATTCTGCGGTGCTTGGGGCGCCTGCCAGAGGCGGGCACATCCGAATGGCGCGAACAGCTCGTTCGGGATGCCCTGAAAGCCGATAATCCGGAAGTCAGGGATGCAGCCATACAAGCCGCAGAATCGTGGGGCGGCAATGGAATGGCGGCCGTCTTGCGAAAGCACGATGAGCCGGACGCTTTTCTTCGGCACTATCAGTACAAGGTGGTCGCCAACTTGTGATGCAAGTCTGTGATCCTCGTGCGCAAAATTTCTCATGCGAAGTGGAAACTGTCTCCAGATTTTCCACCGGAAGAGATTCGCGCGGATGCCATCACCGCGGACTTGCGGACCACGGAAAATGCGCTGTCTTTCTGGAAATGCAAAACAGAATCCGATCTCGACGGGCCAGCCTTGGCAATCGCGGCAACTATGGATCGAGTCGATAAAATGGACTTGGCGTGGTTGCCGCCGGAAATATTGGCCGAACTCGACTTGGCCCATGCGAATACTGCTGGGAAGACGCCTGTGGCGAACTGGGTGAACCGCCACATCTCCATCAGCAAACTGGATTATGTCCGTCTCGGAACAGTCGCCCGTCAAATTTCCGCTGCGGTTAAACAGCAACAATTCCGGAGGTTTGTCAAGCAAGAGATCGCCGATCTCCTGCTCGCAGCAGTACGCGACGGTCTTGTGAAAGTCCCGGACCTCGACAAAAAATTGCAAAAAGAGCTCTTTCCCACCCTCTTGAATACAGCCTGATCCAAAAGGCTTCCACTGCCGACCTAGGCCACGAGGCGTAGGTCTGAACATAAGTTGTGCTGCGTACTGGAAGTTGAAAGTTAAAACGGCACGGCGCTCTTGCGGCGTTTTGCTACAATCGAGCCTCTTTCCGCTGGAGATTCCCCATGCAAAATCCCCTGAAATCCGTCGCCGGCACCCTGATTTCCGGCCTGGTCCTGGCCTTGATCCTGGGCGCCGCGCACCAGGGCTTCACGATCAACCTGCCCTCGCTGATCGTCTGGGCGCACGTGTTCGTGGGCATCATCTGGATCGGCCTGCTGTACTACTTCAACTTCGTGCAGATCCCCGCGGTCGGCGAAGCGGCGGCCGACAGCGACGGCCCCGGGCCCGCCGCCATCAACAAGTACGTCGCCCCCCGGGCGCTGCTGTGGTTCCGCTGGGCGGCGCTGCTGACCTGGCTGACCGGCGCGGCCGCGCTCGAGACCATGGGCATCGGCTTCGCCAACGCGTTCCTGCTGCACACCCCCGCCATCGGCATCGGCGTGTGGCTCGGCACCATCATGCTGTTCAACGTGTGGGTGCTGATCTGGCCGAACCAGAAGAAGGTGCTCGGCATGGTCGAGGCCAGCGACGAGGAGAAGGCCAAGGCGAAGAACACGGCGATGCTCGCCTCCCGCACCAACACCCTGCTGTCGATCCCGATGCTGATGTCCATGGTGTCGTTCGGGCACGGCGGCTTGGCGTTCTGAGCGGCGCCCGCTCCTTCCCCGACCCGGCAAGGCGGCAGCTTCGCGCTGCCGCTTTGCATTTGGCCCGATGACCGACCCCGCCGCCGCCCTGCTGCCGACCTACGCCCGGCTGCCCGCGCATTTCGCGCGCGGCGCCGGCTGCTGGCTGTGGGACGAGGCCGGCGACGCCTACCTGGACGCGGTCGCCGGCATCGCCGTGTGCGGCCTGGGCCACTGCCACCCGGCGGTGACGGCCGCCGTGCGCGAGCAGGCCGGGGAGCTGGTGCACACCTCCAACCTGTACCGCATCCCGCTGCAGGAGGAGCTGGCGGCGCGGCTGACCGCGGCGGCCGGCATGGAGCGGGCGTTCTTCGCCAACTCCGGCGCCGAGGCCAACGAGTGCGCGCTGAAGATCGCCCGCCTGCACGGCCGCGCCCGGGGCTTCGACACGCCGCGGGTGCTGGTCGCCGAGGGCGGCTTCCACGGCCGCACCCTGCTGACCCTGAGCGCCTCCTCCGGGGCGCGGGTGCGCGAGGGCTTCGCGCCCTACGCCGAGGGCTTCGCGCAGGTGCCGTTCAACGACCTCGACGCCATGCGCGCCGCCTTCGACGCGCGCCCGGACGTCGCCGCCGTGCTGGTCGAGCCGATCCAGGGCGAGGGCGGCGTGCGCCCGGCGGACGGCGCCTACCTGGCCGGGCTGCGCGCGCTGTGCGACGAGCGCGGCGCGCTGCTGCTGCTGGACGAGGTGCAGACCGGCATGGGCCGCACCGGGACCCTGCTCGCCTGCCAGGGCGCCGGCGTCGCGCCGGACGTCGCCACCGTGGCCAAGGCGCTCGGCAACGGCTACCCCATCGGCGCCTGCCTCGCGCGCGGCGCCGCGGCGGAGCTGCTCGAGCCGGGCCGCCACGGCAGCACCTTCGGCGGCAGCCCGCTGGCCTGCCGGGCCGGCCTCGCCGTGCTCGACGCGCTGGAGCGGGAAGACCTGTGCGCGAACGCCGCCGAACGGGGCGCGGCGCTCCTGCAGCGCCTGCGGGCGGAGCTGGACGGGAAGCCCGGCGTGATCGAGGTGCGCGGCCGCGGCCTGATGCTCGGCGTCGAGCTGGCGGAGCCCGCGCCGGACCTGCCGCGGCGGGCGCTCGAAAAGCACCGGCTGCTGCTGAACGTGACCCAAGAGCGGGTGGTGCGGCTGCTGCCGCCGCTGGTCATCAGCGCGGACGAGGCGGACGAGCTGCGCGCGCGGCTGCTCGCGGCGCTGGCCGACGTTTTAAAGTGAGCGCCATGGCCGCGCGGCACTTCCTCAGCCTGACCGACTTCGAGCCGGCCGAGCTCGAGGCCCTGCTCGGGCGCGCGCTCGAGCTCAAGGCGGCGCGCCGGGACGGGCGCGAGCGGCCGCTGCTGGCCGGCAAGGTGCTGGCGATGGTGTTCGACAAGAACTCCACCCGCACCCGGGTGTCGTTCGAGGCCGGCATGGCGCAGCTCGGCGGCGGCGCGCTGTTCCTGACCCCCGACTCCACCCAGCAGTCGCGCGGCGAGCCGGTGGAGGACGCCGCCCGGGTGCTGTCGTCGATGGTCGACGCGATCCTGGTGCGCACCTTCGCGCACGAGACCGTGGAGCGCTACGCCGCGGCCTCCTCGGCGCCGGTGATCAACGGCCTCACCGACCGCCTGCACCCCTGCCAGCTGCTGGCCGACATGCTCACCTACCGCGAGCTGCGCGGCGCCGTCGCCGGCGCGCCGGTGGCGTTCGTCGGCGACGGCAACAACATGTGCCGCTCGTACATCGAGGCCGCGGCGCAGTTCGGCTTCGAGCTGCGCGTCGCCGCCCCGCCCGGCTACGCGCCGGAGCCGGAGTGGCTGGAGCGCGGCGGCGGCCGCGCGCGCTGGTGCGAGGATCCGCGCGAGGCGGCGGCGGATGCAATGCTGGTGGTCACCGACGTGTGGGCCAGCATGGGCCAGGAGGAGGAGCGCCGGGAGCGGCTGCGCGCGTTCCAGGGCTACCAGGTCGACGCCGCGCTGATGGCGGCGGCCGCGCCGGAGGCGCTGTTCATGCACTGCCTGCCGGCGCACCGCGGCGAAGAAGTCGCGGCCGAGGTGCTCGACGGGCCGCAGAGCGCGGTGTGGCGGGAGGCGGAGAACCGCCTGCACGCGCAGAAGGCGCTGCTGCTGAAGTTGCTGGCGGCCTGAGCGCCGCCGCGCCCGGGCCGCGCCTCAGGCGGGCTCGGCCTCGCCCAGCTCCTGCTCGATCTGCTCCACCGAGAGGTGGCGCAGGTCCTTGCCGAGCACCTGGTACAGCACGTGCTCGCACAGGTTGGCGGCGTGGTCGCCGATGCGCTCCAGCGCCTTGGCGCACCACAGCACCTCCAGCACCGGCTGGATGTCGCGCGGGTCCTCCATCATGAACGTGATCATCTGGCGCAGGCTCTGCTCGTACTCCTGGTCGATCTCGGCGTCGCCCTTGATCACCGCCAGCGCCGCGTCGGTGTCGAGGCGGGCGAAGGCGTCGCTGGCCCGGCGCAGCGTCTCCAGCACGTTCGCGCTCAGGTGCTTGATGGCGCGCATGTGCCGCTTGCGGATGCGGTCGTAGTCGAGCGCCAGCGCCAGGCGGGCGATCTTCTCCGCCTCGTCGCCGACCCGCTCCAGGTCGGCGGTGGCCTTGATCACCGCGGTCACCGTGCGCAGGTCGATCGCCACCGGGTGGTGCAGGGCCATGAACTGGTTGCACTCCTCGTCGATGCGGACCTCCAGGGCGTTGATCTTGAAGTCGGCGCGGGCGATCTTCTTGGCCAGCTTCAGGTCGCCGTCGATGAAGGCCCGCACCGCGCTCCGGACGTGCTCCTCGGCCAGCCCCGCCATCTCCATGGTGTGGTCGCGCACGCTCTTCAGGAACTCGGCGAACTGCGTGGAGGAGTGCTGGACGACGTGCTGGGGTTCCATGGCGGCGGTTCCGGGGAGGTTGGCGGGGCATTGTACCTGTTGCGGCGCGGAATCGCGCCGCGAACTCCGCGCCTCGGGCGTTGGCCTACAATAGGCGAACGGGCGGGCATCCGCTGCTCGCCGACCGCCGGCCACCCGAGAGAAACCGATGCTTACCCGAATGCGTTTGAAAGGCTTCAAATCCTGGCGCGACACCGGGGAGGTCGAGTTGCGTCCGATCACCGGCATTTTCGGTGCCAACAGTTCCGGGAAGACCAGCCTGCTGCAGGCGCTGTTGCTGCTGAAGCAGACGGCGGACTCGCCAGATCGGTCACTGACACTCCATTTCGGCAGTCTCGGAACTCTCGTGAATCTCGAGAGTTTTCTCGACGTGGCACACGGTCACAAATCTAGGGGAACCCTTGACATCGCTCTCGACTGGGAAACCGACTCTTCCATGGAAATTACTGACCCAAGCAACGACAATCAAGTCGTTGTTGAAAGCAATAGTCTAGGATTTCAAACTCAGGTTGGCTACAAGAACAGAACAAAAGGCGCATCCACCTACGTAAAAGAGATGACGTATCGGGTTGGGAATATCTCATTTGGCATGCACCAGAAGTCTCGCAACAGATCTGAGTACGAGCTCCGCTCTAAAAAAGGAAGTTTCCAGTTCAAACGCGTGCGAGGGTGGCCCGGGGTCCTGCATGGGCCGGACAAGTGCTACGGATTCCCCGATCAGGTTCGGGCGTATTACCAGAATGCAGGATTCGTGGCGGATCTCGAGTTGGAGCTGGAAAATTGCCTGAGCCGCTTATACTACTTGGGCCCTTTGCGCGAATCCCCGCTACGCGTGTATTCGTGGAGTGGAGCACAACCCACCGATGTTGGGTCTAGGGGAAAATCTTTCGTCAATGCCATTCTGGCATCGGGCGCACAAGGCAACACGATAAAACGAGGTCAAGGTGTGAAGAGCCTTTCTCTCGCGGAATATGTTGCTTGGTGGCTGAAAAAACTCAAACTTGTCCATGAGTTCCGCGTAAAACCTGTTGCAAAAGGCAGCCGGCTGTACGAGGTCCGCGTCCGACGTTTCCCAACCTCGCCCGAAGCACTCATTACCGACATCGGCTTCGGCGTGTCGCAGATCCTGCCTGTCTTGGTGTTGTGCTTTTACGCCCCGGAAGGATCCACCATTATTCTGGAACAACCGGAAATTCACCTGCATCCCGCCGTACAGTCGGGACTCGCCGACGTTCTGATCGATGCCCACAAGAAGCGCGGAGTGCAGATCCTTTTGGAAAGCCACAGCGAGCACCTGCTGTACCGGCTGCAGAGGCGCGTCGCGGAAGAAAAAATCACGGACCGGGAACTCGGCCTGTATTTCTGCAAGGCCTACGGCGGCCATTCCAACTTGACACCGCTTAACATTGATCCGTTTGGTGTCATTCATAACTGGCCGGAAGATTTCTTCGGCGACACTTTCGGGGAAATTGCTGCTACACGCAAAGCCGGACTGAAACGTTCTCAGGAAGCAGAAACATGACCAAGGATGTGGTTGTTGACACGAATGTCGCCAAAGTCGCTAACGGGGAAACCGAACAAGCGGGCTCCAGTTGCGTTACGTGCTGCATCGATAGACTGTTAGATATCCGCCGACATTTCCGCGTCGTACTCGATCACGGCGGAGAAATACTCGAAGAATACGAGAGGAATCTGGAGTTTGCGGGCCCAAATCCCGGGGATGAATTTTACAGATGGCTCTGGAACCACCAAGGCACTCATAGCCACAAGGTTTCCATCACGGCCGATCCTGGCCGAGAATTCCATGAGTTTCCTGATGACCCCGACTTGAAAGGGTTCCACCGAAAGGACCGGAAATTCGTCGCCGTCGCCTTGGCCAGCGGCACCAATCCCGAGATTTTGAATGCCTCCGACAAGGGCTGGTGGAACCACCGCAAGCCGCTGCGGCGGCATGGCGTCGAAATCAAATTCCTCTGCCCGGAACTCATGCCGGAGCAGTAAGACTCCGCCTCAGCCGGGCGGCTCCGCCCGCCCCGCCAGCACCGGCGCGAGCCGCTTCCGGTGCCACAGGATCAGCGCCAGGCTCGGCAGCACCATCAGCGCGGTGAGGAGGAAGAACAGCGGCCAGTCGCCGCCCAGGCCGTCCACCAGAAAGCCGCTGCCCGCCGCCAGCGTGGTGCGCCCCAGGGTGCCGAGCGAGGACAGCGCGGCGTACTGGGTCGCGGTCCAGGCGCGGTCGCACAGCTGCGACAGGAAGGCGACGAACGCCACCGTCGACACCGCGCCGGTGAACTGGTCGGCGATCACCGCGGCGGCGAACAGCCAGCGCTCCGGGTGCCACGCCAGCAGCGCGAACAGCAGGTTGGTGGCGGCCATGGCGAGGCCGCCCAGCACCAGCCCGCGCAGCACGCCGTAGCGGGCCGCGACCACGCTGCCCAGGAGCGTGAACAGGATGGTGGCCGCGGTGCCGTAGCCCTTGGCGTACAGCGCGATGTCGGACTTGGAGAAGCCGATCTCGGTGTAGAACAGGATGGACATGCGGCCGAGGAACGCCTCGCCGACCTTGAACAGCAGCACCGCCAGCAGCAGCGCCAGCGCCAGGCGGGCGCCGTAGCGCGCGAAGAAGCCCGCCACCGGGCGCGCGTAGAGCTCCGCCGCGCGGCGCAGCGGGCCCGCCGCCGCCGGCGCCGGCGGCGGGCGCTCCGGCTCCGGCACCAGCCAGAGGAACAGCGCGGCCAGCGCCGCCGGCGCCAGCGCCAGCAGCAGGTAGGCCTGCCGCCAGGCGTCCGCCGCGCCCGCCTGCTGCAGCCACTCCACCAGCCACAGCGCGCCCGCGCCGGCGAAGCCGTAGCCGAGCCACCAGCCGGACACCACCATCGCCGCGCCGCCGGCGACCTTGCGCGATTCGTCGGGCCGGAACTGCTCGATGCGCAGCGCGGCGATGGCCACGTCCTGGGTGGCGCCGGCGAGCGCCAGCAGCGCCGCCCACAGCGCGATCCACCACAGCTGCTGCGCCGGGTCCAGGCGCGACAGCGCGAACAGGCAGACCGCGACCGCCGCCTGCATGGCGGCGATCCAGGCGCGCCGGGCGCCGAGCCGGCGGGCCAGCCACGGCAGGCGCGCGCCGTCGACCACGGGCGCCCACAGGGCGTTGAGCGCGTACGCGGCGCCGACCAGCGCGAACAGCCCGATGCCGCCGCGGCTGAAGCCGCCCTCCTGCAGCCACAGGCTCAGCAGGGACAGGATGCCCACCTGCGGGAAGCCGCTCAGCACCCCGAGCAGCAGGATGCGCGCCATGCGCCGGTCGCGGTACAGCGCCAGCGTCTCCCGCCAGCCCAGGGTCTCCAGCCGCAGGCTCACGCCGGCAGCTCGTAGTCGAGGATCAGCGGCGCGTGGTCGGAGAAGCGCTTCGCCTTGTAGATGCGGGCGCGGCGGGCGCAGCCGGCGAGCGGCGGCGAGGCCACCTGCAGGTCGATGCGCCAGCCCACGTTCTTCTCCCAGGCGCGGCCGCGGTTCGACCACCAGGTGTACTGCCGGGGGCGCGGGTCCGCCTCGCGGAAGCAGTCGACGTAGCCGACCTCGCCGTACAGCGCGTCGAGCCAGGCGCGCTCCGCGGGCAGGAAGCCGGAGTTCTTGCGGTTGCCGCGCCAGTTCTCGAGGTCGATCTCGCGGTGGGCGATGTTCCAGTCGCCGCACACGATCAGCCGCCGGCGGCGGCGCGCGCGCAGGTGCGCCAGCAGCTCGTCGAGGAAGCGGTACTTGGCGGCCTGGCGCGCCTCGCCGGAGGAGCCGGACGGCGCGTACAGCGACGCCACCGCCAGCTTGCCGAAGCGCATCTCCAGGTAGCGCCCCTCGGGGTCGAACTCGGCCGAGCCCAAGCCCTCGATGACGCGGTCGGGCTTCGCGCGGGCGAACAGCGCCACGCCGCTGTAGCCCGGGCGCTCGGCCGGCAGGTAGCGGCAGTGGAAGCTGCGCGGGCGGAACGCGGCGGCGGCGAGCTGCGCGTGCTGGGCCTTGATCTCCTGCAGGCAGACGACGTCCGCGCGCTGGCGCGCCAGCCAGGGGAAGAAGCCCTTGCGCTCGGCGCTGCGGACGCCGTTGACGTTGAGGGTGACGATGCGCATCAGGCCGGCGCCGGCGCCCCCGGCGCGGCGGTCGGGTACCATAGCCCGGCCCGATGGACGACGCCCCCGACTTCCGCCAGGAGTTCCTGCAGCTCGCGCTCGACTGCGGCTGCCTGAAGTTCGGCGACTTCACCCTCAAGTCGGGGCGCCGGAGCCCCTACTTCTTCAACGCCGGCGCGTTCAGCGGCGGCGACGCGCTGCTGCGGGTCGGCGAGTGCCAGGCGCGCGCGGTGCTGGCCGCGGGGGTGGAGTTCGACCTGCTGTTCGGCCCCGCCTACAAGGGCATCCCGCTGGCCACCGCCTGCGCCGTCGGCCTTAGGCGCGTCGCCGGGCGCGACGTGCCGGTGGCGTTCGACCGCAAGGAGGCCAAGGACCACGGCGACGCCGGGCGCACCTTCGGCGCGCCGCTCGCCGGCCGGGCGCTGATCGTCGACGACGTGATCTCCGCCGGCACCGCGGCGCGCGCCGCGGCGGCGCTGCTGGAGTCCCGGGGAGCCTCCGCCGCGGGCCTGGCGATCCTGTTCGACCGCGGCGAGCGCGGCGAAGGGAAGCGCTCGGCGGCGCAGGAGGTCGAGGAGCGCTGCGGCATCCCGGTGGTGCCGGTGGCGCGGGCGCGCGACTTCCGCGCGTTCCTCGAGCGGGCGCCGGAGTTCGCCGAGCATCGCGGGCGGGTCGAGGCCTACCTGCGCGAGTACGGCGCCTAGGGGCGCAGCATCCGCTTGGCGGCGGCCGCGTCCGGGCGCACGCCGTGCCACAGTTCGAAGCTCTCGGCCGCCTGCTCGACCAGCATGCCCAAGCCGTCGCGCGCGGCCGCGCAGCCGCGTTCCCGGGCCCAGCGCAGGAAGCCGGAATCCCCGCCGTAGTCCAGGTCGCAGCAGGCGGCGTCCGCGACGCGCAGGCCGTCCGGCAGCGCGGGCGCCTCGCCTTCGCGCCCGGCCGCGGTGGCGTGAACGACCAGGTCGAAGGCCTCGCCGCCGAGCTCCGCCAGGCCGCAGGCCTCGGCGCCGGGGAAGCGCGCCGCCAGTTCATGGGCGCGGGAGGCGGTGCGGTTGGCGAGCAGCAGCCGGGCGGGGCCCGCGTCGAGCAGCTCGCCCAGGACGCCGGCGGCGGCGCCGCCCGCGCCCAGCAGCAGCACGCGCTTCCCGGCCGGGGCGAGGCCTTCGGCTTCGAGGTCGCGCAGCAGGCCCGCGCCGTCGGTGTTGTCGGCGCGCACCGCGCCGTCCGCGAACGCCAGCCAGTTGGCCGCGCCCGCGCGGCGGGCGCGCGCGCTCGCCGCGTCCGCCAGCGCCAGCGCCGCGGCCTTGTGCGGCAGGGTCACGTTGAGGCCGCGCCCGCCGGCCGCGGCGAAGCGGCGCACGGCGGCCGCGAACTCCCCGGGCGGCGCGTCCAGCTGGCGGTACTCGAGGTCGATGCCGGCGGCGGCGGCGAAGTGCGCGTGCAGCACCGGCGACAGGCTGTGCGCGACCGGGTGCCCGACGACGCCGTAGCGGTCCACGGGATCATTCGGCCAGCCACGCGGCCGCCTTCGCGGCCGCGTAGCTCAGCACCGCGTCGGCGCCGGCGCGCTTGAACGCGAGCAGGCTCTCCAGCACGCCGGCGCGCTCGTCGAGGAGGCCGCGTTCGGCCGCGGCCATGAGCATCGCGTACTCGCCGCTGACTTGGTAGGCGAAAGTCGGCGCGCCGAATGCCTCCTTCACCCGGCGCAGCACGTCCAGATACGGCAGGCCGGGCTTGACCAGCACCATGTCGGCGCCCTCGCGCAGGTCGAGCGCGACCTCGCGCAGCGCCTCGTCGGCGTTGGCGGGGTCCATCTGGTAGCCGGCCTTGGAGCCCGCGCCGAGCGCCGCGGCCGAGCCCACCGCGTCGCGGAACGGGCCGTAGAAGGCGGAGTCGTACTTGGCGGCGTAGGCCAGGATGCGGGTCTCCGGGAAGCCGGCCTCGTCGAGCGCGGCGCGCACCGCGCCGACGCGCCCGTCCATCATGTCGGACGGCGCCACCGCGTCGGCGCCGGCGCCGGCGAGCACCTGCGCCTGGCGGGCCAGCGCGGCGACGGTGGGGTCGTTGGCGACGCGGCCGCCGGCGTCCAGCACCCCGTCGTGGCCGTGGTCGGTGTAGGGGTCGAGGGCGACGTCGGCGATCACGCCCAGCTCGGGGACCGCCTCCTTGACCGCGCGCGCGGCGCGCGGGAGCAGGCCGTCGGGGTTGCACGCCTCGTCGCCGCCGGGCGACTTCCGCGCCGGGTCGACGACCGGGAACAGCGCCACCGCGGGCAGCTGCAGTTCGGCGGCGCGCTCGGCCGCCCGGCGCCACTCGTCCGGCCCCAGGCGGTCGACGCCGGGCATGGACGCGACCGGCGCGCGGCCCGCCGCCTCCTGCACGAACAGCGGCCAGATCAGGTCGTCGGCCGACAGGCGGGTCTCGCGCAGCAGGCGGCGCGAGAAGTCGTCGCGGCGCATGCGGCGCATGCGCGTCGACGGGAAGCGGGCGGGGAACGACGGCACGGGCGGGAGAGTGTACCGCTTTTCAAGATGGCCGGCCCGGCGAAAGCCGGCGGAATCGGTCGCCGGGAGAGGTCCGCCCTGCCTTCTCCGCGGCGGGCTCAGTCTCCTGCGGCCGGCTGCTCCAGTTCGGCGGCGAGGTCCTCCAGCAGGATCACCTGATCGCCACGCCCGGATTTCCGCAGCGCCTTGGCGAACTTGCGGTCGCTGGTGACGAAACGGATCCTGCGGCGCCGCGCGAGCGCGGCATAGAGGCAATCGTAGACCGGGCAGTCCAGTTCCAGCGCCAGCTCCAAGGCGTCCGAACAAACCAGCCGGTCCTCCGCCCACTGCACGCCCAAGTGGGGGATGGCCGCCGCCGCGGCGACGGCGACCTCGCGGCGCAGGCCGTATTTCTCGACTTTCTTCCGCAGTCCGCTCACCAGTTCGGCAGCGAGGAAATTCGGCGCATGCAGCTCATGCCCGCTTCGCGCCAGCTGCAGCGCCAACTCGGAATGCTCTTCCCGGACCAGCCACTTGAGCGCCACGCTGGCATCCACCACCAAGCGCATCAGAGTTCCCGGTGGCCGCGGTCGCGGTCTTGGCGGATGAGGTCTTCCGCTAAGGGTTCCCCGGGTTTGGTGGCGATGTCCAACTGGTCGACCGCGGCAAAAAACTTCTTCCACTTGGCGTCCATGTCGTTCCGGGCCGCGTGCGCGAGAATGCTGCGCACCTCGCTTTCCAGCGAGCGCTTGTTGCTGGCCGCGCGGAGCTTGAGCAGTTCCACGATGTCCTGCTCCAGCTGCCTGATGCTGATCGCCGCCATGGCCGGGTCAGCCGCAAGCGCGCGCGCGGCGCTCGTAGCCGTAACCGAGGGCGAGAATCTCCGCGACCGATCTTTCCCGGCTTTCCCCCAGCTGCAGGCGTCGCGCGAGCAGCCGGAAGAGCCGGCCGCTCGTTTCCTTCAATTCCTCCCGCAACACGCTCAGCTCGACCATGATCCGGGCTTCGTCTTCCGGCGCGCGGTTATTCAGCGTCGCGCGCAGCCGGATATGTTCCACCGTCTCCCGGGGCAGACCATGAACCTGAATGTCCTGCATGATGTTTCCTCCTCGTTATGTTCGCTGTTTCGTGCGGAAACCGTCCGTGCGAAAGCCGCCGCACGGAAATTCCCGGTGCCCGCGGCCGCGGGCAAATCGCGACGATGGCATAATGATAGCATACTTCGCAGGGATAGGGAATGCCTTTGCCGGTTTCTTTTCCTGATGCGGGACATGGGCCTGCAGAATCTTGGAAAAACACGGCGGCAATACAATTACCCGGCAGATTACCATACAATCACCCGTATTTTTAATATACAACTATCCATAGTTGAAATATACAATCATCCAGCATAATATGCATCAATCGCCCGGAGATTGACCTTGGAAAATCAAGCGGAAGGAGACTTCATCCCGCGCGCCATAAGTTCCGCCGTGCGCACGGCGCTGGCGGACACGCCGGTGGTTTGCCTGCTGGGCGCGCGGCAGTGCGGCAAGACCACGCTGGCCCGGCGGCTGGAGCCGGAACGGGCGTTCTACAGCATGGACAACCCCGCCCATTTCGAGACCGCGCGCGCGGATCCCGCGGGCTTCCTGCAGAACCTGCCGGACACCGTGACCTTGGACGAGATCCAGCGCGCGCCGGAACTGCTGCCGGTGATCAAGATCGCGGTGGACCAGGACCGCCGGCCCGGGCGGTTCCTGCTGACCGGGTCCGCCGACCTCCTGCTGCTGCCCAAGGTCACCGAGTCGCTGGCCGGGCGCATGGAGACCGTCCGGCTGCAGCCGCTCGCGGAGGCGGAGAAGGAGCGGCGCCCGGGGCGGTTCGTGCAGGCGCTGCTGGACGGCGCTTTCCGGCCGGAGATCCGCCCCGCCCCGCTGCGGCGCGACCTGGAGCTGGCCGAGCGGCTGGTCGCCGGCGGCTACCCGGAAGCGCAGCGCCAAGCCCCCGCGCGCGTCCGCCGGTGGCACGAAGAGTATCTGGCCGCGGTCATTGAGCGCGACCTCGAGGACGCGGCGCGCGTCGCCCGCGCCGACCGCCTGCTGCAGCTGCTGGAAGCGCTGGCGGCGCAGACCGCGCGACTGCTCAACGTCAGCGGCCTGGGCCGGCAGCTGCAGCTGCAGCGCCCCACGGTGCTGCGGTATCTGTCGATTCTGGAGCGGCTGTTCCTGGTGCGCCGCCTGCGCGCCTGGCGCCGGAATCCCGCGAAGAAAGCAGTCACGACGCCCAAGGTGCACCTGCTCGACAGCGGCCTGGCGGCCTCGCTCTCCGGCCTGCGCGCCGCCGACTGGGTCGACAACCGCAGCCCGATGGGACCGCTGCTGGAGTCGTTCGTGGTGCAGCAGCTGGCGGCGCAGGCCGCCTGGACGGATTCCGACTTGAAGCTCTGGCACTACCGGGACCACCGCGGCGCCGAGGTCGCCGCGGTGCTCACCCGCGGCCGGGACGTCTGGGGCATCGAGGTCAAGGCCAGCTCCAGCGCGGGCCCCGGGGACGGGCGCGGCCTGCGGCGGCTCGCGGAAGACTGCGGGGAGCGCTTCCGCGGCGGCGCGGTGCTGTACGCGGGCGACAGCGTGCTGCCGCTGGGGGGCGGGCTGCTGGCGGTGCCGCTGAAGGAGTTGTGGGAGCGGTGAGCGGCCGCCCGGGGCGCGGCCCCGCGCCCGTCGATCCGCAGGCCGCTTGGATGGGTTCCGAAATCAAGTTCTGATGCCCCTCCCCGCGGTTTCTTGGTTTTATACATAGATTTGGGGGCGGGCAGTTGCACAAATCGCCGGGGGGGGGGGGGGGGGGGGGGGACGGCCCCGCACACGCTTTTCAAAACTGCTTGGGGCAAACCGCGCAGCAGCTCCTCGCGGCTGAAGTGCAGACTATTCCGTCACACGCTTTTCAAAACTGCTTGGGGCAAACCCGCGCGGCTGATGCCGTGGTCTGCGAGCACCTCAATCCGTCACACGCTTTTCAAAACTGCTTGGGGCAAACCCACAAGTTATCCACTGCCACACCGGGCGGAAGCGATTCCGTCACACGCTTTTCAAAACTGCTTGGGGCAAACCAATACGCCGCCCTGTGCTCTCACAATCTCGGATTCCCGTCACACGCTTTTCAAAACTGCTTGGGGCAAACCAGGATTTCAAAGCGCAATCCGGCCTAGATGTGAATCCGTCACACGCTTTTCAAAACTGCTTGGGGCAAACCAGCACCCCGCGAAGCGAACCTATGCGAGCGGGGAGCCGTCACACGCTTTTCAAAACTGCTTGGGGCAAACCGTGACGAGTGGGCGACGATCGACCTGACGGACGCCCGTCACACGCTTTTCAAAACTGCTTGGGGCAAACCACCCGAGCGACGACTAACATGAACCGGCGACCGGCCGTCACACGCTTTTCAAAACTGCTTGGGGCAAACCGCGGCGATCCCGCGCTGGAGGACGAGCTCAAGACCCGTCACACGCTTTTCAAAACTGCTTGGGGCAAACCATCTCGCCGTCGCCGGCGCGGGTGAGGAACTTGGCCCGTCACACGCTTTTCAAAACTGCTTGGGGCAAACCGGGAATGACGGTGCAGGATCTTTGCGAAGCAGTTCCGTCACACGCTTTTCAAAACTGCTTGGGGCAAACCGGGCTGCGCGAGGCGGTGGTGCAGCGCGGCATGGGCCGTCACACGCTTTTCAAAACTGCTTGGGGCAAACCCACGATGTCGAACGCGGTGGACTGGACGGGCGTGTTCCGTCACACGCTTTTCAAAACTGCTTGGGGCAAACCTTGCGGTTCCGCGCCGTCCCCGACAGGAGGGTGTACCGTCACACGCTTTTCAAAACTGCTTGGGGCAAACCGTCGTCATTCCTCGACCTCACGCCGGCGGAGAACCGTCACACGCTTTTCAAAACTGCTTGGGGCAAACCCGGGAGATGGATTGTCGACGTACACGCGAGCGTTTCCGTCACACGCTTTTCAAAACTGCTTGGGGCAAACCAGTAGGCATATCAGACGCGGCGGTCACGACGGCCAACCGTCACACGCTTTTCAAAACTGCTTGGGGCAAACCTCGACGAATGACCGCCGCGCAGTTCGACGCCCTCGACCGTCACACGCTTTTCAAAACTGCTTGGGGCAAACCGAGCACAGCATTGACCGCTGGCAGTCCGAGGATAGCCGTCACACGCTTTTCAAAACTGCTTGGGGCAAACCCACAAAAAAATCGAAGCGGCCGTTAGGCACCGCGACCGTCACACGCTTTTCAAAACTGCTTGGGGCAAACCAGGAAGACCCACCCGGTGTGCTCGCGCCGCTTCTGCGCCGTCACACGCTTTTCAAAACTGCTTGGGGCAAACCAGGAAAATCCTCGTTTCGCTGCATCATGGCGTTGTTCCGTCACACGCTTTTCAAAACTGCTTGGGGCAAACCGGCCCTCATGCATATACTTGTTAAACAAACGACTTTGACATCGTTTGCGAGCGCCCCGCAAAAGTATATAAAAGGTTGCGCCGTTTTTGGGGAGGACGATCTCCATAAGCCATATCTTTCAAAAGCTTATTTGGATGCGAGTGCCCCCTAGGAAGAGCAACAGCATTGTCGCGCTCGCAACCAATTTTTGCAGTTTGTGAAAAAACGTGTCTGCTCGACGACGGTAAGCAGATGTTCAGTAGCCCATGGCCAATACGAAGTATACCATACCTAGAAGGCAGTTTCCCAGCGACAAATCAGCTTATTTTCGGCAGGCTGTCTGGAAAGAGTTGCCCAATCAGAAGGAGCCTGTGTTGACTTTATTCTCAAATTATTGTGACGCGAGTGCGAACCTCATAGGGTTTTCCCATGGCATTAATAACTAGCGTCGCATTCTTAGCGGCCGGACCAAGAGAAACAAACAGCACTTGATCCTCATTATGGTTAACAATCGGGTGAAGTTGCGATTTAAGTTCTGCCAATCGAATCTCGTCCAGTGAGCATTCAAAAACAGAATACTGAAGTCTTGTGCCAAACCCCTCTAAAGTCCTAGCGACACGCCGCAACCGCTTTGGGTTCGCTATATCGTAACTAACCAAGTACCGAAGGCGAGAACTCATCGTGTGTAAAAAGCCTGATAGGCCATGGCTTCCCCTCGTACAAAGCGCCATAATTGTCGCACCTGTACTTCCAACATGCGCCTATACGGCATCGTGTAGTTAAAAACAGGATGGCGTACTTCCGTATCTAATCGGCGAAACCATGATTCCCAGAACACCTTACGCCCATTGTCGTTAAGAAATGTCCCGTTAGCCCCATTCAAAAAATCCTCCGGCCCTATCTCGCGACGGTTAATAAGACTAACCGCCACACTATCTGCAATCAGAGGCCGAAATTCTTCCATCAGATCCAGCGCAAGAGCGGGTCGTCCATAGCGCGGCTGATGCATAAATCCCCAAAACGGATCGAGACCCACCACGTGACATATACCTGTTAACTCTTTAACTAGCATGGAATAGCCCAATGAAAGGAGAGCATTCACCGGATCTCGTGGCGGTCGACGATTACGCCCATTCCAATCGAAAGCCTCAATGTATTCATTTTTAAGCATTGAAGGAAACTGCTGGAAGTAGAGCGCAGCTGCCGCGCCTTCAATGCCTAAAATTTCGTCAATATTGTTTGCTTGAGTAGTTGCAAGACGGAGTCCCGCCATAGTCTTTAGAATATGTTCGGGTGGTTCTCCATTTCTCATCAGCATTACTCGCTGATTACGAATTTTTGCGCCAATAATTTCACGAGCGAGCTTCAGGCGCGTATCTGGCAGTTCAAACAAACGATACTGTCCTCTTCTAGCATCGGTTCCACTCGTTGGAAGTCCCTGTAGCCCACCCAAATACCGGCCAGCAGCGGAAAACCAAGCCACATCGATACCAAGCTCGAGGCAAGTCGAAATAGCTTGTGCCGTAAGTTGTACAGCCCCGTAAAGACACACAGCACGAACTTGCTGGCTAGGAATCTTCGACAACACTTCTTTTTTCTTTGATACTACGAATTGGCCCCCTCGTACGCCAATTTGCGTTCCTGGTGTCTGGACCACCAAAACTTCACCATCATCCCGTGCAGGGCGGGGCGCCCTCACAACTTTATCTCGAAATGATTCTGCAAAGTCTTCATCAGATTGAAGTTGACCGCCTATTGCTTCTGAGACATCGGGAATAGCAGAAAAAGAAAGCTGAGGATCAGGATCAGTCATCTCGCGGACTTTTTCCCACCATGATGATTCATTCGGCAAACAGATTGGATATGCTGAACAATACATGCAACGAGGGTCATCTTTCAGCGGCGGCGGACATTTTCCCGATGCGGCTATTGCCTTAGCTTCAGAAATTTTCTCTCGGCACGCAACAAAAGCATCCTCCGTCAGCGAAACAGGAACTCGTCGTCTCTCTGCCGCATAATATATCCATCCGCGTTCAGCCATGACCCCATGTTCCCGCAACAATAACGCATAAGCCACGATCTGCATAGCATCGTTCTCTTTTGCACATCGGTCGCCATTCGCGTCTCTCTTGGCACTTCCTTTCTTGTAGTCAATGACCTCCGGCCCATCTCCAACGTTTTCTATTAAATCGATTACACCGACCAATCCTAGGGTTTCGCTTTCCAACTTCAGGCTGCGTATCCGCGCTTGCTCAGGCAAATTCAATTCATCGATTGAATCCTTAATCCGAGAGGGCGCGTCGACGTTTCGGTGCACTTGCGCTCCTTCCACTGTATCCGCATTTTCCACAAAAATATTTTCGACCCACTGGTAGTAAAACAAGCGCGGACAATACAAATAATTGTGCAAACGCCGCACAGGCAGGGGCGGTTGAGGCGAATCAGTAGGCATCAACATAATTGCTCCTTTCTAATAGAGCCAATTCCGATTTACTACTATGCCACTAGCAAGCCTATAAAACAACCACCCTAGAAAGATTGCAATTATGGCAAATCCTCGTCTAAAGAATCCATACTAATGCCATCAAATCCCCATTTGTTAAGCAGGTCTTCGTTTAATTGTTTTATGATCTCCCATTGCCGTTCCTTTACTGTCCCCCAAACACCGAGAGAACTAGAAACTTGGATGTCACTTCCGTCAATACGTGCTCTCCCATATTTTGCTACTTGTTGTTTGTCCACGAAAAAATTTTGGTAGCGTTGCTTTCTAAAACCATCTGGAGGGCCGGCAATAAATTTAATTTCCGGCATCTGATTTCCAAAACTACCCCACCGCGCTTTTTCAAGCTTTGACTCTGTTCGCGGGCGAATGGCTTGGTCATTTTCGTCAACGTGTGTGCGAATACGCACATGGATATCAAGGCATTCCGGAGCCGCAATAGCCCGCAAAGCTAAATTAATAGCAGCGTTTATGTCTGCCTGTCTAACATATGGAATCTCACCCGCCGATATAAACAACGGACCTCCAGGAAGCGGAGCTAAAAGAGTCCGCAAAGGTTTTTTGGCTTCTCTGCGTCCTGCATTGACTTTTTCAAGAGTATCGAAAATCTTAAGAAGACGAAGATGCCTCTCATCTGACTGCTTGGCACGTTTCAGCCAAAACGGTTTCTGGAGCGGTGAATATTCAATTGCACGAAAACCTGGCGCTCCACTGCGCGCACAAAATCTTGACGAGTAGCTTGCGTTGACCTCTACGACGCAGATTCCATACAATTCGCACAGTTCTTTCAATTTTTCGAGTATTGCTCGATGCGACCATTGCATCAACCGTGAATTCTCTCGTCGTGTTCTATCTTGAGAACTGCGGTAACGGGACAGGTCTTCAAGTACAATAAAGTCAACCGGACCCTTGTGTTGCTCGTATTCTCCATGGATATTTCCATTAGCAAGACTAATCTCGCTGCTTTTTTGGCCACGAGGACGAACACCTAGCGCTTCCGCAAGAATCATATGTGCAGTTTGGTTGACACGCTGCTCTTTTATCCGTTCCAGTTTTTCTAGAATCTCCGGACAAGGGTCAGGCCATTCTTCCCCTCGCGTGGCTCGGCCAAAGTTTGGCTCTTCTCCTAGAGTTTGAGTCAACGAACGATTAAGCCCTTGTGCAAGCCGACGTAATTTTTCAAGTTGCTCAATCCGCTGAAAAGATAAACCGCGCTGGCCCCGTATCTTTCTGCTGATTGCCACTGAAGCACCCAATTTTTCTCTAAGCAAAACATGACTTTCCTTCCCGCTAGATGAATCCGGATGTTTTCTCCAAACCCATACACTGTCACGAAGCGGCAACACACGATTCGCAATTTCCTCCAAAATTTTAGGTAGGTCACGGCGTAAATTACGAGCTTCAGAATTAACTGCTAACAGAATCGTATCAATCTCGTTATTATCCTCCGCGCCAAGTAAATCCTTTAATTCATTATTCTTTTCTATCTCTTTCCTCGCTTGATCGACATGGTTAGCACTTAACAAACGCCAGCTTAAGCTTTGGAGGCGCTGCAGGCGCCATTTTGCACGACTAAATATTCGAAGTAGTTGATCGTTAACCTCTGGGAATGATTTATGATCGTCATCATAATCAAGATATTCTGACGGATCAAAGCCAAGCCTTTTACATATCTCCCTAGCTTCATCCCACTCTTCGGAACAATTTAGTCTTCCCTTTTTCCCGGATTTTTCTTGGCTCCATAAACCATCGTGCGGAACCCGTTTGTCTTCTCCCAATAGACGGAAGATGCCCTGCCTGATAATAGTTGCGTACCATGGTTTGCAATTAGAAGCAGTCCCAGTGTTGCCGATGTGACGAGAAATTTTTTTCTTGTCTTGCTGATTAGGGCGTACTTCAGCAACAGCAAATGCTCCCGCAACCCGTTGCCCAAGGTCTACTGACAGGCACGTAAATCCGCTAGCCGAGCGCTCCCACCACCAGCCTTGCGCAGGAGGCCTACCTCCATCTATTAAAGATGGCCAACGAAGATAAAGGTTCTTGTCTCCAAAACTAACAAACTGCTTTTCCCAAAGTTTTTTCTTCCCTAGCTTAGCAACTAACGTCTGCGTATCTATGTCCGGTGCAAAGTTCAGTAGAAATTTCCAACCATCAGATCGATGGTCCTTCCGGGGCATCAATGAAACTGCTAGATTTCCCATCTGCTCCATCGGTTCTTTGGCTAACCCTTTCATCATTGGCTGCAAAAATGGCGACTTTAAAAATTTTCTCTTTTCGCTTTGGTCTAATCCATCTCGAACCAATCGCGGTGCGCTGTATCGTAATACCACTTCTCGCTTTTGGAACTCTCCATCTATCTTTACAGCAATACCAACTTTCACGCTTTGAGTGCCGAGTTGGTGTCCACCGCCTCTCTTGTTGAACGTTGAGTCATCAGAGAAAACATAATGTCTGGGAGAGGAGACGGCATCCGCAGGAGTCAGCCGCACAAGCCGTTTTAATTGCTCAATTCTTCTCTCGAGTTGCCGCTTATCCACAAGCGCAGCCACAGGATTATCAGCAAAATCTAATCCTGATTTAAGGTTTGATTGCTTGTGCCAATTCGCTATTGTCTCATCAGTTTGTTCTTGCCAGATAATCCAGTTTTCTCTTTCTAGTAATTTCTCAAATAAAGCCACACTCCCAATTGAAGCGGATTTTTCTTTTTGGTATTCCTTAAGCTTTGCCAAGAGTTTCTGCTTCTTGGAGGCAGTGTAGGACTCATCCACCTCAACCATGCGATGCCAGCGTTCGCGCAATCCAGCAAATTCTCGAACTGTGCGCGGGTAAAGCCCGTACTCATCGTATTCTTGGGCAAGATCCTTTTTTAAGATCTTTTCCAAGCGTTCCACTCTCGGGTCGCCAGCCAAGCACGGCGGTGCATTATCATCATTTCCGCTCACTACCCACTCTTTTTTGTTGTTCATACAATCCAGTTCTTTTTGGAAGCCGTCGCGCTCCTTTTCACGCTCTTTAGTTTTGTCAACAATCTGATGCAAAGTTTTCAAGGCTTCTTTGAAAGCAGCAATATCAAACTCTTTCCAAATCGGTCGCGTGCCATCTTGTATGCCAAATTGGCCAAAAGAAGTAAAAGCACGAAATACGTAGCCTTGGCCTCCTCGAGCAAGTTTAATGGGATCGTCGCCTAGTTTAGAGGCTTCATGTTTTAAGGAATCTGTTGAGACATTGATGCTTGTTTCCCTTTTCGGGAAAACAATTTTAAGTAAATCCCCTGTGAATGGGCATGGGAAATTCTGGAAAAGCAACAAAGCACCTGTCTTATCTGGACTTGCTCTATTGTTGCGTGGAATAGCCGGCATTTCTTTGTCCCGCATGCTTTCAAGTTTTTCTAAGATTCGGCGCAATTCACTTTCAGTGTCGTATTGTTGGTGTTGTTCCAGAAAATCTAGCGCGGCTTGCTTTGGTGTAGATTCATCCTGTCCTCCAAACACCCAGAAATGATGCGCTGCTTTACGAAGGCGATCTTTCGCCTCTGCGCCCCGAAACGGGGGGCGAACAGTATTCAAATTTGCAACCCATCCTAGTTGTACTTCTTTGGAAAATTTTGCAAGTTGATTATTTTCTAACTCGTGCAGTTCCGTATGCAGCCGCTGCTCTCCATGTTGCCTTTCGAAACCAACTGCTGAATATGGGTAATTGCCTGTGAATTCCGGGTCGCAGAATCGAGGCAGCATTCCCCGGCCTGTTTGCTGAATTACGTTTCCATTGCCTGACATGGCTTCCAGTAACTCACGAAATGCCAAATCAAGTATTTTTTCGGAGTTGATATCAGCATGGGGGCGATTTTCATGCAAAATGGCGTGGAAATAGTCTTCAGGCACTGGGTTTTCCTTGTTAATATTGATTGTTCTCGCAAGAGAATCAAATAGCCCCGCACGAGTGACCCCACGTCTTCGGAAACACGTCCAAATGTAATTCTCCGTTGGCTCGCCTCTTTCATCCTTTTTCGCCAGTAGGTCGCGATGTTTCTTCAAGACATTGTCATCGGATGCGGCCATGCCTAACAAAGCCACAATGTAGTAGTTTATTGCATCTTGGAAAAGTGCATGATGTTTCCAAAGCACTTCCATCCACTTCTGTTCTGTTAAAGGTTGCCTCTGACCCTGTTCGTCAAAGATCTCGGCACTAGTAACGCGCCCTTGGTAAATCCGATTCATGGTTCCCCTCTCGGTTAAACATCAAGCTCAAGTCCGCACGCACGATTATACATAATCGGGCAACTGCCTGAATTACACGGTGAGTTTATAATCTGGGGCCTTTGCATTAATCGCTGTAATCTCCTAGATTATTCGTGTTGCAAGCCCATGCTCCCCGCCCGCCCCCTCCACCTCCCCGCCCTCGGCGTCTGCCTGGCCGCGCTTGGCTTCGGCTACCTGTACCTGGAGCGCGCCCTCGGTCTCGAGCCCTGCCCGCTGTGCGTCCTCGACCGCATCGTCCTGTGGACCCTGGCGGCGGTGTTCGCGCTGGCCCACTTCCAGCGCCCCGACCGGCGCGAGCGCATCGGCTACGACGTCGGCGCCCTGCTGATCGCCGCCGTCGGCCTCGGCGTCGCCGGGCGGCACGTCTACCTGCAGACCCTGCCGCCGGGCACGCTCAGCGAGTGCGGCGCGGGCTTCTGGCATCTGGCCGACAGCGTCGGCATGGAGGCCGCGGTGGCGGCCGCGCTGCGCGGCACCGGCGACTGCGGCGAGGTGCAGTGGACTTTCCTCGGCCTGTCCATCCCGGCGCTGACGCTGGGCGTGTTCATGGTATTGTTCGCGCTGGCCTTGGTCGACATGATCCAAGCTGTCCGCAGCCGCCCCGAGCCCCCCGTCCGCGCGCCATGACGCTTCCGTCCCGCCTCCCCGCCGCCCTGGCGCTGGCCCTGCTGGCCGCCCCGGCCGCGGCCGCCGAGCTGCCGCGCCAGCCCGCCCCCGAGGGCGCCGCGGTCTACTTCATCAGCCCCGCCGACGGCGCGGTCGTCTCCTCGCCGGTGACGGTGCGCTTCGGCCTGCGCGGCATGGGCGTGGCGCCCGCCGGCGTCGAGCGCCCGCACACCGGCCACCACCACCTGCTGCTCGACTCGCCGGAGGTCGACATGGGCATGCCGCTGCCCAAGACCGAGCAGGTCCGCCATTTCGGCGGCGGCCAGACCGAGACTTCGCTCGAACTCGCGCCCGGGACCCGCACCCTCCAGCTCCTGCTCGGCGACCACCTGCACATCCCGCACGACCCGCCGGTCGCCTCGGAAACCGTCACCGTCACCGTCGAGTAGTCACCACTCCCGCGCGCCGAGGAACTCTTCCGCCAGCGCCGCTTCCGGCGAGCCCGGCTCCGGCCGGACCTCGTAGCCCCAGCCGCATTCCGGCGGCAGCGACATCAGGATCGATTCCGCCCGCCCGCCGTGCTGCAGGCCGAAGCGCGTGCCGCGGTCGTGCAGCAGGTTGAACTCCGCGTAGCGCCCGCGCCGGTGCTTCTGCCAGGCGCGCTCGCGCGCGCCGTAGGGCATGCCCCGCCGCCGCTCCACGATCTCGCCGTAGGCGGCCAGGAACTCGTCCCCGACCGCCCGCGCGAACTCCAGCGCGCGCGCGAAGCCCCACTCGTTCAGGTCGTCGAAGAACAGCCCGCCGACGCCGCGCGTCTCGCCGCGGTGCGGCAGGAAGAAGTACTCGTCGCAGGCGGCCTTGCAGCGGGCGTACACGTCCGCCCCGAACGGCGCGCAGGCGGCGCGCGCCCCGGCGTGCCAGCGCCGGGCGTCCTCGGCGAAGCCGTAGCAGGGGGTCAGGTCGAAGCCGCCGCCGAACCACCAGACCTCCTCCTCCTCCCCGCCGGCCGCGGCCGCGGTGAAGAAGCGCAGGTTGCAGTGCGCGGTCGGCGCGTAGGGGTTGCGCGGGTGGCAGACGATGGAGACGCCCAGGGCGGCGAACGTCCGCCCGGCCAGCTCCGGGCGCCGCGCCGTGGCCGCCGGCGGCAGCGAATCGCCGCGCGCGTCGGAGAAGTTCGCGCCCGCCTTCTCGAACACCTCCCCGCCCTCCAGCACCCGGGTTTCGCCGCGGCCGACTCCTTCGCGCTCCCACGGGTCGCGCCGGAACCGCGCCTCCGGCTCGAACCCCTCGAGCGCCGCCGTCGCCCGCTCCTGGAACTCCTCCAGGAAGGCCCGCGCCGCGGCCGGGTCCGCAGTACCGCTCATACTACCGCCTCGCGCAGCACCCGCCCGCTCGCCAGGTCGCGGATCTCGCTCGGCCCCGCGGCGCCGCCGATCTCCCCCGCCGCCAGCCCGTCGATCGCATCGCCGAACGCCGCCCGCGCCGCCTCCAGGGTGCGCGCCGGCGCTTCGCCCTCGACGTTGGCGCTGGTCGACACCAGCGCGCCGACCCGCCGGCACAGCTCCGCGCAGACCGGGTGCCGGGTCACCCGCACCGCCTGGGTCGGATGCCGCCCGCGCAGCGCCGGCGGCGCCTCCAAGTTCGCGGCGGCCAGCCAGGTGATCCCCGCGCCGTCCTCGAGGGCGCGCAGTTCGGCCGCGCTCAGCCGCGCCAGGTACGGCGCGAACGCCGCCGCGCGGTCCGCGATCAGGATCAGCCCCTTGTCCGGGGCGCGCCGCTTGGCGGCGAGCAGCCTGGCCACCGCCGCCGCGTCGTCCGGCAGGCAGCCGAGCCCCCACACGCCCTCGGCCGGGTAGGCCAGCACCGCGCCGCGCCGCAGGGCCGAGACCGCGGCCGCGAGCTCCAGGACGGGCGCGCCGGCCATCGGCGGCGCTACTTCTTCTTCGCCGCGGCGCGCTTCTTCTTCGGGGCCGCCTTCTTCTTCGGCGCGCCGCGGCCGCGCCGGGCCGGCGCCGCCTCCAGCAGCCGCCGGCACTCCTCCAGCGTCAGCTCCGCCGGGTCGCGGCCCTTCGGCGCCTTGGCGTTCTTCGCGCCGTCGGTGACGTACGGCCCCCAGCGCCCGTTCAGCACCTGCACGCCTTCGCCGGCGAAGTCCTGGATCACCTTGTTCGCCTCGCGCTCGCGGTGCGCCGCGATCAATTCCCGCGCCCGCTCCAGCGTCACCCCCAGCGGGTCCTCGCCCTCGTCCAGCGAGGCGTACTTCTTCTCGCCGTAGCGCACGTACGGCCCGTAGCGCCCGACGTTGACCTCGATCGGCGCGCCGTCCTCGGTCTCGCCCAGGCGCCGCGGCAGCTGCAGCAGGTCCAGCGCCTCCGCCAGCGTGACGCGCTCGAAGTCCTGGCCCTCGCGCAGGCTGGCGAAGCGCGGCTTCTCCTCGTCCTCGCCGGAGCCGAGCTGCACGAACGGCCCGTAGCGCCCGACCCGCACCCGCACCGGCTTGCCGGTCTTCGGGTCGTCGCCGAGCTCGCGCGCCATCTGCGCGTCGCGCCGCGACACGGTCTCGCCCTTGAGCTGCACCTGCTTGTGGAACGGCCGCCAGAAGCCGTCCACCACCGGCGTCCGCTCGGCCTCGCCGCGCGCCACCTGGTCGAGCGAATCCTCGAGCTTCGAGGTGAACTCGTAATCCACGTAGTCGGGGAAGTGCTCGGTGAGGAAGCCGCTGACGGCGCGGCCGATGGCGGTCGGGCGGAAGGCGCGCTTCTCCAGCCGGGCGTAGTCGCGGCTGACCAGGGTCGACAGGATCGCGGCGTAGGTCGACGGCCGGCCGATGCCGCGCTCCTCCAGGTTCTTCACCAGCGAGGCCTCGGTGTAGCGCGGCGGCGGCTCGGTGAAGTGCTGCCGCGCGGTGACCGGCTCCGCCGCTTCGCTCGCGTCGATCTCCTCGCCGGGCGCGGCGAACGCCAGCGGCTCGCCCTCCTTCAGTTCCGGCAGGTAGCGCTCGTCGTCCTTCGCCGCGTCGGTGTCCTCCAGGTAGGCCTGCATGAAGCCCGGCTCGCGCACGTGCGAGCCGGCGGCGCGCAGCTCCGCGCCGCCGGCGTCGATGCCCGCCGTCACCTGGTCGAGCACCGCCGGGATCATCTGGCTGGCCATGGCCCGCTTCCACACCAGCTCGTACAGCTTCTGCTGGTCGGCGTCCAGATGCGCCGCGGTCTCCTCCGGCGCGCGCGCCGCGGCGGTCGGGCGGATCGCCTCGTGCGCCTCCTGCGCGTTGCGGGTCTTGGTCTTGTATTGCGGCGGTTCCGCCGGCAGCAGGCGCGCCCCCCAGCGCGCCGCGACCGCCGCCCGCAATTCGGCCACCGCGCTCGCCGCCAGCGTCACCGAGTCCGTGCGCATGTAGGTGATCAGGCCCTCCGCGCCGGCGCCCAGGTCGACCCCCTCGTACAGCTGCTGCGCCAGCTGCATGGTCTTGCGCGCCGAGAAGCGCAGCTTGCGCGAGGCCTCCTGCTGCAGCGTCGAGGTGGTGAACGGCGCCGCCGGGCGCCGCGTCCGCTCGCGCTTCTCCACGCCGGCCACCCGCAGCCCGGCCGCCGCCGCCCGCACGCGGTCGCGCGCGGCGTGCGCCGCGTCCGCGTCCGCCAGCCCGAACTTGCCGAGCTTCTTCCCGTCCAGCGCGTGCAGGCGCGCCTCGAAGTCGCGCCCGCCGTGCGCCAGGCGCGCGGTCACCGACCAGTACTCGCGCGGCTCGAAGGCCTCGATCTCGGCCTCGCGCTCGACCACCAGCCGCAGCGCCGGGCTCTGCACCCGCCCGGCCGACAGCTTCGGCGCGATCTTGCGCCACAGCAGCGGCGACAGGTTGAAGCCCACCAGGTAGTCGATCGCCTTGCGCGAGTGGAACGCGTCGACCAGCTCGTCGCTCAGCTTGCGCGGCTCGGCCAGCGCGCGGGTCACCGCCTCGCGGGTGATCTCGTGGAAGACGATGCGGCGCACCTTGCAGTCGCCGAGCTTCTTGCGCCGGCTCAGCAGGTCGCACAGCAGCCAAGAGATCGCCTCGCCCTCGCGGTCCGGGTCGGTGGCGAGGTACAGGGTGTCGCAGCCGGCGAGCGCCGCCGCGATCGCGCGCAGCTGCTTCTCGCGGCCCGGGATCACCCGGTACTTGAGCGCGTAATCGTCCTCGGTGTCGACCGCGCCGTCCTTCGGCACCAGCTCCTGCACGTGGCCGTAGGAGGCCAGCACCCGGAAGTCCGGGCCCAGGTATTTCTCGATGGTCTTGGCCTTGGCTGGCGATTCGACGATCACCAAGTTGCTCGGCATGGGGCGCTCCTCGGTCGCGGCGCGGCTTTTTTCTAGGCTAGCACACCGCGCCGGGCGCTATTCCTCGGCCGGCGGCGCCATCGCCGGCGGCGACGGCGCTTCGCCGCTCTGCGCCAGCAGGCCGCGCAGGAACTCCGCGGCGCGCTCGTCGCCCTCCGCCTCGGCCGCGGCCAGCCGCGCCCGCAGCCGCGCCTGGCGCGTCGCCGCGTCGGCGAGGAACATCGTCTCCACCGGCTGCACGTACAGCCGCAGGTGGCCGCCGGCGTCGCGCGCCGCCGCGGCGCCCGGCAGGCACAGCGCCGCCAGCAGCAGGGCGGACAAGGCGGCGGGCGGGGCGGGCGGACGCATCGCGGCCAGCATACCACCGCCTAGGAGCCGCCGCACCAGGCGGCCGGACTGCGCGCCCTGCCGCCCGCCGCCGCCGGCCCCGGCGTCAGCAGCACCGCGAACGCGTGGTGCGGGAAGGAGGCGGCCACCAGCGCCCGCGCCCGCCCGCCGGCCGCGGTCGGCAGCGACAGCGCCGCGCCGGGCGCCAGGAACGCCCGCCGCCCCTCGCTCAGGCGCACCACCGCCGGGCGCCCGGCGGCGGCCGGCCAGACCCGCGCGACCCGCGCCCGCGGCGCCTGGCGCGGCAGTTGCGGCGCGAGCGCCGCCGGGTCCAGCTCGAGCCGGCGCGGCGGATGCGCCGCCGGGTCGGGCGCGAACGCGAACGGTTCGATCCCGTCCGCCGCGTAGCCCCGCAGCAGCAGCCGGTGCGGGCGCTGCCCGGAGGCGCGGCGCACCCGCTGCACCCAGCTGCGCCCGTCGATGCGCACCCTGGCCAGGAGGTCGCCCGGGCGGATCGGCGGCGTCGGCGCCCAGCCCGGCCAGGGGCACCACACCCGCGGCCAGTCCTCGAGGCGGCGCACGAAGCGCCGCGCCGCGTCGGCTCCGGTCTCGTGCTGGCGCACCAGGTAGGCGTGCGGCGCGTCCGGGCGCAGCCAGCGCTGCGCGGGGTCGCCCGGCGGCGCGGCCCAGGCCGCGCCGGCGGCCAGCAGCAGGACGGGCGCGGCGGCGCGCATGGGCCGATTGTAGCCGCAGGGTTAAACTAGGCCGCCCGCGCCCGCCCGCCCATGAAGGAAATCCTCGCCGCCGCCCTGGCCGAAGCCTGGCGCGAACTGCACGAGCAGGGGCTGCTGCCGCCGGTCGACCCGGCGCGCTGCGCGGTGGCGCCGGCGCGCGACCCGGCGCGCGGCGATTTCGCCAGCAACCTGGCGCTGGCGCTGGCCAAGGCGGCCGGGCTGCCGGCGCGCGAGCTGGCCGAGCGGCTGCTGCGCCACCTGCCGCGGCCGGACGAGGTGGAGGCGGTCGAGGTCGCGGGCCCCGGCTTCCTCAACTTCCGCCTGCGCGGCGGCGCGCAGGCGGCGGTGATCGACGAGGTCCTCGCCGCCGGCGCGGACTACGGCCGCGCCGCGCCCGGCTCCGGCGAGCGCGTGCTGCTGGAGTACGTCTCCGCCAACCCCACCGGCCCGCTGCACGTGGGCCACGGCCGCGGCGCCGCGCTCGGCTCCTGCCTGGCCGAACTGCTGCGCGCCGCCGGCGACACGGTCGAGTGCGAGTACTTCGTCAACGACGCCGGCCGGCAGATGGACGTCCTGGCGCTGTCGGTGTGGCTGCGCTACCTGGAGCTGTGCGGCGAGGAGGTGGCGTTCCCGGCCGCCGGCTACCAGGGCGACTACGTGCTGGACCTGGCGGCCGACGCGCATCGCGCGCGGGGCGAGGCCTGGCGCGCGCCGTTCGAGAACCTGGCCGACGGCGCGCCCGACGACGGCCCGGACGAGGCCGGGCGCAACGCCCGCCTGGACGCGCTGATCCTGCGCGCCCGCGACTTTCTGCCCGATGCCGCCTGGGACGCGCTCGGCGCGGGCGCGGCGCAGACGCTGCTGGAGCGCATCCGCCGCGACCTGCAGGCCTTCGGCGCGGAGTTCGACCGCTGGCAGTCGGAGCGCGAGCTGGTCGAAGCGGGCGCGGTCGAGCGCGCCCTCGGCCGCCTCGCCGGCGGCGGGCGCCTGTACGAGCAGGACGGCGCGCAGTGGTTCCGCGCCAGCGAGTTCGGCGACGACAAGGACCGCGTGGTGCGCCGCGCCGGCGGGCAGTGGACCTACTTCGCCGCCGACGCCGCCTACCACGCCGAGAAGCTGGCGCGCGGCTACGACCGCCTGATCAACGTCTGGGGCGCCGACCACCACGGCTACGCGCCGCGCCTGCAGGCCGCGGTGCGCGCCCTGGCCGGCGACGGCGGCCCGCGGCTGGAGGTGGTGCTGGTGCAGTTCGCCAAGCTCTACCGCGGCAAGGAGCCGCTGCCGATGTCGACCCGCGCCGGCCGCTTCGAGACGCTGCAGGCGCTGCAGCGCGAGGTCGGCCGCGACGCGGCGCGCTTCTTCTACCTGCTGCGCGGCGCCGACCAGCACCTGGACTTCGACCTGCAATTGGCGGTCGCGCAGAGCGCCGACAACCCGGTCTACTACGTGCAGTACGCGCACGCCCGCATCTGCAGCGTGCTGGCGAAGCTGCGCGAGCAGGGCGGCGCGCCGCCGGCCGGCCCCTGCGATCTGGCGCCGCTGACCGCGCCGGCCGAGCGGGCGCTGCAGCAATTGCTGGCGCGCTGGCCGGACGACCTCGCCCGCGCCGCGCGCGAGCGCGCCCCGCACCGGGTCGCGGTCTACCTGCGCGAGCTGGCGCAGGGCTTCCACGCCTGGTACAACGCCGCCGTGGTGCTGGCCGACGACGCGGCGCTGCGCGCCGCCCGGCTGCGCCTGGCGCTGGCGGTGCGCGCCGTGCTGGCGGCCGGGCTGGGCCTGCTCGGCGTCGCCGCGCCGGAGCGCATGTAGTGCCGGCGCAAGCGCCCCGCCGCCGCCCGGCGGCCGCCGCGAAGAAGAAGCGCGCCCCGGCGCGCCGGCGCCGGCGCAAGCCGCTGCCGCCCTGGCTGCTCTTGGGCGGCGGGCTGCTGGTGGGCGGCGCCCTGATGTACGGCTGGCGGCTGCTGCCGGCGTTCGACTGGAGCTGGCCGTGGGCGGCGCCGCCGCCGGCCAGCGACTACCGGCCGAAGCCCGCCTCGCAGCTGAGCTTCTACACCATCCTGCCGAGCCAGGAGGTGCTGGCGCCGGACGAGCGCCCGGCGGCCGCGCCGGACGGGAAGCCGAAGCCCGCCGCCGGCCCCTACCACCTGCAGGTCGGCTCGTTCCGCAAGCGCGGCGAGGCCGACGGCATGAAGGCCCGGGTCGCGCTGCTCGGCCTGCGGGCCGCGGTCGAGACCGTCACCCTGAACGGCGACACCTGGCACCGGGTGCGCCTCGGCCCCTACCGCGAGCCGGCGCGGCTGCGCGAGGTGCGCCGGCGCCTGCGCGAGAACCGCATCGAGGCGATCCCGGTGCGCCCGCGCCGGACGGCGCGCTAGTCCGCGCCGCCGATCTCGCCCTCGACCGTCACCGCGAGCGGCGCCGCCGGCGCCGCGCCGCCGTAGTCGGTGCAATCCTCCAGCGTGCAGCGCAGCCGCAGCGGGCGCGGCCCGGGCTGCCGCTCCAGGTGGCGGACGATGGCCTCGTCGGCCTGCACGCCGAAGCGCTTCAGCAGGCGGCGGATGTCGGTGCGGGCGTCTTCGCTCATGGGGCTTCTCCGAACGGCGGGGGCGCCCCATCATAGCCCGCCGCCGCCGCCCCTGTGCTACGATTCCGCTCCCGGCCACGGCGGCGGACACTCCATGCAGGGCGACAGCGGACTGCGCAAGACCGGCCTCAAGACCACGGTCCCGCGCCTCAAGATCCTGACCGCGCTCGAGAACAGCCCGGTGCGGCACCTGTCGGCCGAGGACGTGTACCGGCAGCTGCTCGACGCCAACGAGGAGGTCGGGCTGGCCACCGTGTACCGCGTGCTGACCCAGTTCGAGCAGGCCGGCCTGGTGGTGCGGCACAACTTCGACGGCGGGCGCTCGGTGTACGAGCTGAACGACGAGGGGCCGCACGAGCACCTGGTCTGCACCGGCTGCGGCGCGGTGGTGGAGTTCGAGGACCCGGAGCTGATCAAGCGCCTGCGCGCGGTGGCCGAGAAGTCCGGCTTCGCGCTCGAGCGCCACGCGCTGTACCTGTACGGCAGCTGCCAGCGCGGCGACTGCCCCAACGCCTCCGGCGCGGCCGGCGCCTAGTTCTCCCAGACCAGCTTGACGAAGCCGTTGCGCCCGGCGCCCGGCAGGCGCCGGCCGAGCGGCGCGCTCCCGCCCGGCACGCGGTTGAAGCCGCTCATCGGATCGGCGTAGGCGCGGTCGGCGAGGTTCTCCGCGCCGGCCACCAGGAGCAGCCCGCGCGCCGGCAGGTCCCAGCGCGCGTAGGCGTGCAGCAGGACGTAGCCCGGGGTCTTCTCGGCGCGGTTGCGCGGGCTCTGCGGGTCGTCGGTGGCGAGCAGCGACGGCTCCGCCTGCCGCGCCGAGAACTCCGCCGCCAGGGTCAGCGTCCAGCGGTCGGCGGCGCGGTGCGCGTTCAGCCGCCCGCGCAGCGGCGGCATGCGGTCGAGGTCGGGCTTGCGCAGGATCCGCGTCCCGTCCAGGCTCGGCCGGTCCTCGCGCAGCCGCCCGCGCACCCAGCTGGCGGTGCCGTCCAGCGTCCAGCACAGCGACAGCGGCAGCGCGAAGCGCAGGTCGGCGCCGTAGAACTCGGCGTCGGCGTTGGCGAAGCGCATCGGCGTGGGGTCGCCGTTCAGCGCGCCGCTGACCCGCTTGACGTGCTCGTCGGCCGCCGGCACGCCGGCGATGTAGTCGTCCACCCGGCGGTAGAACAGCCGCGGCGCGAAGCTGCGCCCGCCGTCCCGCCACAGCGCGCCCAGCTCCCACTGCCAGGAGACCTCCGGCTCGAGCGCCGGGTCGCCGACGTAGTTGTTGCCGTCGCCGAGGCCGCCGTTGGTCTCCAGCGGCGCCCACAGGTAGCGCTCCAGGTAGGCCGGGGCGCGGGTCTTGCGCGCCAGCCCGAACTCCAGGTCCCAGTCCTCGGCCGCGGCCCAGGTCAGCACCGCGACCGCGTCCCACTCGGCGTCGCCGCGGCTGCGGTCGGCGCCGTTGAGGCGCGCGCTGAGCGCGCCCACCGACATCGCCGGCGCCGGGCAGGCGGTGGCGGGATCGCCGTCCGCGCACGGCGGCGGGCGGAAGTGGCCGACCCGGCCGGAGCTGGTGCGGGTGTGCTGCAGGCGCAGGCCGAACTCGCCGCGCCAGGCCGCGGCCAGGGCGCCCTCCCACTCGGCGAAGGCGCCGCGCTCGCGGGTGACCGCGTCGCGGAAGTTGTCGACGAAGAACGGCGCGAAGTCGGGGTCGCGCACCACCGCGTCGTTCTCGCTGCGGCGCAGGTCCGCGCCCACGCGCAGCGTGCCGCCCGCCGCCGGGCGCTCGAGCTGCAGCTTGCCGCCCCAGGACTCGCCGTCGACCGCGGCGTGGCGGCGGTCATCTCCCTGGAACGGCGGCAGCGGCGCGGCGCTGAAGTCCGGCGCCGGGCGCAGGTGGTGGTTGCTCATCCAGTGCGCGGTGTCCTGGTAGTGCGCCTGGGCGCGCAGGCGCCAGGCGCCGAGCGGCGCGCGCAGGCGCAGGTTGAGCAGGTCGGTGTGGTAGTGGCCGATGTCCATCGGCAGCGCCGGGGTGCCGGCGTCGCCGGTGTTGTTGCGGGCGTAGTCGAAGCTCAGCTCGGCGCCGTCGCCCCAGCGGCGGGCGAAGCCGAAGCCGAAGTAGTCGCGCTCGTACTCGGTGCCGGCGACGCGGCCGTCGCCGCTCTCCATGTCGTCGCCCTCGTCGTGCACGCCGTAGACGTGGTAGCGGCTCTGGTCGTTGGCCAGCGACAGGAAGACGCTGGCGTTGCCGCCGTCGTCGACCGAGTGCCCGTCCAGGGTCATGCGGGCGCCGAACTCGTAGTCGGCGTCCGCCTGGTAGCGGCTGGTGTGCGAGATCGCCTCGATGTGGCCGCCGATCGACGGCCCGACCCGCACCGGGGCGATGCCGCGGTAGACCTCGAGGCGGTCGACCAGCGCGCTCGGCAGGTAGTGCAGCGGCGAATCCATCCACACCGGCCCGGCGGTGTGCGGCTGGCGGCCGTCGACGTGCGTCCGCACCCGGTAGGTGTGCAGGCCGCGGTACTGGGGGATGCCGGACAGCGGGCCGTTGCGGTTGACCGCGCCGCCCGGGGCGGCGGCGATGAAGGCGGCCGAGTCCGAGGGGTGCTCGGCGACGGTGAAGTCCGGCAGGCGGTAGCCGTAGACGGTGATGACCTCGACCGCGGGCAGCGGGGGCGCGGCCAGCAGCAGGAACGCGGCGAGGCCGGTCCGGGCGCCGGGGAACGGCGCGCAAGAAGAGCGGCCAGGCATGGAAGACTGCTCGGAGAACTCTTAAAGGAAACCCTGCCGGCGGCAGGGCGGCCTATTCTAATATATTGCCGGGCGGGCGGACGGAAATTGCGGACGCGGAGCCCGGCGCGGCGCTTGCGCCAAGCGCGCCGGGATGTCGCGGCGCGGCACACGGCCTTGACAAACTTTGAAAGTGGCGCATGATGGCCGCATGTGACCCCCTCTGCGGCTTCGTCTGCAGGGCGTGGGGGGCCTCCCGGGAGGCCCCCCGCATTCCCGCCGGAAAGCTCTGGGATGTCTGATCGTCATGCGGCGATTTGACAAGTGTTTCAAACACGGTAGGCTTCACCAATGATAACCCCCCCCCCCCCTGCGGTTTCGGCTTCAGGGCGCAGGGGTCTCCCGGGAGACCCCTGTATTTATTCAACTCGCGGCTTGACAAAACTTCGGGGCAGGATAAACTGCTCTCATGTGACTCCCCCTGTGGCTTCGGACGCAGGGCACAGGGGCCTCCCGGGAGGCCCCTGTATTTTTTAAGGGACTCGCGGGCACACTTGCAAGCAGCCCGCCGACAGCAGGCCATGCTTTCTCCTTTGCCGCTGGATATCGCAAGTAAAACAAGGACGCAGGGTGGCATTGGTCCGGCAGTGTCGGAAAGAATGGCGTGGCGCAATACGGCGGCTTGATGAACACTTCAGAGCGAGATACACTTGTACGCAATCCCCCCTGTGGCTTCGTCCGCAGGGCGCAGGGGCCTCCCGGGAGGCCCTTGTATTCCTACCACAAACAAACCACACCACTCACAGCGGCAGATGCGGGCCAATGTAGCCAATCTCGATTACACGAGATTCAGCATCAAACCGCAAGTGAATGCGACCACCGTGACTAAACCGGGCATGCCACTCGAATAGTTCTCGGGAACCGCTGCTCGACCGGAAATAGCGCTTATTTAGGAGTTTTGGATCGCTCCTTACCCCAATACTTTCCGGGGTAACTTGTGTCTTCCACGGCGGCACAGCGCCGCCTGTCTCCGCCCACTCTTTCCCTGACTGGTTGAGGGAATCCAGTTTCTTGATAATCTCAGGAAGATGATTGGCCTCGCTTAATAAATGCCGCTCAACATCCGCTCCAAACTGGAGGTGAGGAAAAACATCCCGTCGTTTTTCCCATAATTCGCTTGGGCTGTTTCCTATTCCCGCCGCCATGTACGATCGATGCCTATCACAAATGGGGTCAGCATGGGAAAAGTGGGTCAGTTGATCAACTTCTTCCGACCTTTCCGTTGGATTTCCATTAGGAAGTAACTCATAAAATTTCACAGGAATCTGGTCGCTCATCCACCTTTCTCCCGACGGGAATCCGATCAGAACTCCATCAGCAATTGCGCTGAAAATCAGCGGTAGCCCATCCCCTTCCGGCAACGTTCGCTCCTCATAAAGAGTTAATCGCGCCGGGTCCAAAAACTTAGACTTGTCGATCAGTCCGCCGAAAAATTTAAATTCATCCGGATGCTGGACGCGCAATCTGAGCCATACTTCATGCAGCGAATAACCCGGTTGGCATCGAATATCATGATAGGAACAAGCGATCCATAAAGTTGTGCTTGTAGCCCCGCACTTAACAGTCTGCCCTATGCCGCTCACAACGTCGCGAAGACATTGGGATGCCTCCCCGATGCCCGAATCATACGCCCCCACGCTTGCGTGGTTGAAAATCATTTCGCGCATGTCAAGGCTTCGGGGCAAGCAGCCGGGCAAGGTTCTCTTCGTGCTGATCAAAAAAGCCTGCAGGCCAAGAATCAATCCGGCCGTCGGCGTTTAGCTTGGGAGACGTTGTTGCCGCATTTCCGTTGACGCGGTCGAAATAATGAATTGCGATATTTTCCGGCGAGGCTTGGCCTTCGCGCACCGCGATGCGCACACCGTCCAGAAAATGATCGCTATGAGTTTCCGCGATGACCTGAATGCCGGCTAAAGAAGCGCGGACCGCGAGCTCGGCCAGCCGAGTTTGGCCTCTAGGATGCACATGCGCTTCAGGGTTTTCGATCAGACACAAGGAGCCGGGAGGCGTCGCAAGCAAGCCGGTCAGTACGGGAAGCACATACGAAAGCCCAAACCCCACATTGGTCGCCCGGTATGCGTCGGTTTTAATATCCCCCGCCCGGTCGAATGAAAATCCGGCAATAACCGCATCTGCTCGCATGATAGTTTCAAACTCCAAATGAACGCCTGGGCTGATCTCCCGCAACCAGCAGCTCACGGCATCCAACAGGTGCAGCCCTGAATGTTGCGGATGAGTACGCTGGTCCTCGTTGTCCCAGCGATCTCCCTGATGTGTGCTTAAATAATTCCACGCATATTCGCCGCGCGTCCCCAAGCTGCCGAGTTCCGCCCGAGTCTCCGAAAAATTGTAGGCTTTCCGCGGCCCTAGTCTCTCAGCGTTCAGGTAGACAAGATTCCCGCCGAACGGCGGCAACTTGCCCCACGCATCCCGTATCTCTCCATTCGCCGTTGCGGAAAAGGGATTTTCCCGTGCTTTCAGCCGGTCTGAATCTCGAGAGTAATCGAAAGCAAGACTGCAAGGTTCTGATGTATCCGAAGCCTGCAGTTCAAATCCTATGGTATCGGTGTCCGCATCAGCGCAAAGGATATCGCGGCCAGTTCCCAGATCCGCCAATTCTCCGCTTACGACCAGTCGGTCTCGCCTCAGTTCCTCCCGCTCGAATGACTGCCGCAGCACCAGTAGTGCCTGAATGATGCTGCTCTTTCCCATGCCATTCAGTCCGCACAAGAGTGTGAGAGGCGCACAAGTTAATTCTTGGGCGTCAAAGCATTTGAAGTTCCTCAACTTGATTTGCCGAAGCATCAGAGGTGCTCCTGTATTAGATCTTGAATCGCCTGAAAGCGTTTCTTAATGCTGGCAGAGCCGCCAGTAGAAGATGTAATCGCTTGATGGAAATCTAAATCATTATTTAATAATTTCCTGAAGCGTTCTACGATATGCGCTCGGTCTTTAACCAAAACGCTAATTTGTTCTCTCGTGCAACGAGCCAACCCAACGCTCCATGTCTCGAACAATGGCTTGTTGACGGGCCTGCGATGGTCGTCTCCCGAGCGCCATTTCCGGAACGCTTCCCGCCCGAATATATCAACCGCAGCCTGCATGGCTTTCTTGAAAATAGCAGTTAATTCTTGCCGTTCACTATCGCCCATGTCGTTAATTTTCTGCATGGCCCCACTCAGGTGACTATCGAAACTTCTTTCCGAATAGTTTTCCCATGGATTAATAAAAAACGATAAGAAACGGAGTACACATTCTCTATCTCCCATGCGCTTAGAGCTGATTGAGTAATCGGTCGCCTGACGAAATTCTTCGCTCGCCGCCAAAGATTCCAGATATTTTAAAACCGGCCCAGGATGCAGCGCGTGGCGAATTTCTTGCCCGTTCAGAAATACTCCTCCCGTATTGATACGGTGAAAAATATTGAACATCACCTCTTTTGGTGTGCCCTGCTCGATGACATTCACCACCAATTGTGTTTCGTCAATTCGGCGGCGCATGGGGCGCGGAAGGTCCTTGTATTTCTTTCCGTTCAATTTCTTAAGATATTCCAAGCCCTGCAGCGGGAACTGGCCTGTCACATAGTTGAAAATCGTTCTGGTTCGTTGGAGGCCATCCACAACAACCCATTTTTCATCTTCATTTTCAGCAACATAAAAAACCGGTATAGGAATGCGCAATAGCAACGATTCAATGAACCGGCTTTTCCGCGGCCGAGTCCAAATATTGTCCTGTCGCTGAAAATCAGGTTTCAAGTCGATTTCCTCATGCTCAATACGCTGTACAATCAAACCGACGAGGATAAACGTTGTTCGAGTCTTAATTTTTTCCGGCGAAAAAGGCTTTGTGATTTCGGACTCTTCGTTGTTTTCCGGCTCCAAGCCGGTATCCATCTCGGCGTCGCCCTGCCCATTATCAGCAGGCAGTCGCGCCTCAGATACCGTTCGCACAGCAGAATCCGTGCAGGGAGAAACTTGCGCTGAAACATCTGACGCAGTTGACGCAGATTCCGCCATCACATCAGAGTCCTGAAGCTTCGTAGCAGTTTCACTCATATCTGCAAGGCCGGTAATGGCTGACACAGTGTAGCATCAGCAAAACTCGCCGCAAAATCATAGGAATCATCGGCTGCAGTCGGAAAGCTTGTTGATCGTCAGCGGATGTTCCAAACTCGGCGGCCGATGACGGGTCACTTTGATCTTTCTGACTCGCGGCAACTTGTACAACTCGGCAACTTCCGTGTACTGCCGGTACTCTCGCTTGGCCTGCTCCAAAGCCTTCAGCCAATCGGCCGACAGCTCCGCGCAGTCCCGAACAAGTTGTTCCTTCTGCATGACGGCCTCCCGCGGCGCGCTGTGTCCGGCAGGCAAGTTGGCCCGCCGGCAGACAAACGCCATTATCTCACGTTCACGCCCGCGCCAGCCACATGCACTGGTACGGCGCGAACTCCAGCCCCAGATGTCCCCGCCGCACGCGCAGCGCCGCGCCGCCGATCAGGTCGCGCAGCGCGCCCGGTCCGCCGAGCGGCGCCAGGTCCAGATTCAGCCGCTGCGGCTGGTCGGTCAGGTTGCAGGCCGCCAACAGCGCCGGCGCTTCCCCGCCGCCGCGCCGCAGCAGCAGGAAGCCCGAGCTCGAGGGCAGCGGCCGCATCGCCGCGTCCGGCGCGAACGCCGGCTGCTCCCGCCGCAACCGCAGCAGCCGCAGCAGCCCCTCGAACACCTCTCGCCGCGGGTTTCCCTCTGCCGCCAGCTCCCGCTCCAGCGCGCCCAGGTCCAGCCGGGCGCGGTTGACGGCGCGCGCCCGCCCGGTGCGCCGCACCGCGTCCTCGTCGTTCGGCGTGGCCAGGAGCGCGTGGATGTAGATCGCCGGGATCCCCGGCAGCGACAGCAGCGCCGCGTGCGCGCACAGCATGCGCGCCGCCTGCCAGCGGTCGGCGCCGCGCCGGGTGCCGCGCAGGGCGTCGAACAGGGCGATGTTGATCTCGTAGGGGCGCTCTTCGCCGCCGGCCGCCGCGCGGCTGCTGACGCGGCCGCCGAAGCGGCGCATGGTCGCGAGCAGGCCGTCGAGCTCCCGCGGCGTGACGATGCCCTCGACCGGGCGCACGCCGATGCCGTCGTGCGAGGCGAGGAAGTTGAGGAAGGTGGCCCCCGGCGGCAGTTGCGGCCAGTCCCCGAGCCAGCGCCGCAGATACACCGAGCTGCCGCGGTGCAGCGCCTGCAGCAGCAGCGACGGCAGCGCGAACTGGTACACCAGGTGCGCCTCGTCGCCGGCGCCGAAGTAGCTCAGGTTCTCGCGCGCCGGCACGTTGGTCTCGGTCACCAGCCGGCAGCCCGGCGCGTGGCGCTCGAGCAGCGCGCGCAGCAGCCGCACCACCCGGTGCGTCTCCGGCAGATGGATGCACGGCGTGCCGGGGCGCTTCCACAGGTAGGCCACCGCGTCCAGCCGCAGCAGCCGCGCGCCCCGGGCCAGATACTGCGCCAGCACGTCGGCCATCTCCAGCAGCACCTCGGGGTTGGCGTAGTTGAAGTCGAATTGGTCGGCGCTGAAGGTGGTCCAGACGCCGCGCCCGGCCGGGTCGTCCGGCAGCGGCGCGATCAGCGGCGTCGCCCGCGGCCGCACCACGCCGCGGACGTCGAGATCCCGGTCGACCACGTGGAACCAGGCGGCCGCCGCCTGGTCGCCCGCCAGCAGCCGGCGCGCCAGCGGGTGCGCGCGCGAGCAGTGGTTCAGCACCAGGTCCGCCATCAGGTCGAAGCGCCCGGCGATCCGCTCGACGTCGTCCCAATCGCCCAGCTCCGGGCGCACTTCGCGGTAGGCGGACACCGCGTAGCCGTCGTCCGAGGTGGCCGGGAAGAACGGCAGTAGGTGCACCGCGCTGAACGCCTCCGCCAGCCGCGCCTCCAGGAACCGCGCCAGCGTGCGCAGCGGCCGCTCGCCCGGCGCGGCCAGGGTGTCGGCGTAGGTGATCAGCATGGCGTCGCGCTCGGACCAGGGCGCGGCGGGCGCCGCGTGCGCCGGGGGGTGCCGTTCGAAGCAGGCGGCGAGGCGCGCCTCCAGCGCGGCCGCGTCGGCCGCCGGGTACAGCGCCCGGAGGTGCTCCCGGACCGCGCTCACGCCTGCCGGTCCCGCGCCCAGGCCACGTGCTCGCGCACCAGCGCGCTCGGATGGTCGGCGCGCGCGGCCAGCGCGGCCGCGGCCGCCGCGCTCCGCGGCGCGTTGCCGAGCGCCACCGCCACGTTGCGCAGCCAGCGCGCGTGGCCGATGCGGCGGATCGCGCTGCCCTCGGTGCGGCGCGCGAACTCCGCCTCGTCCCAGGCCAGCAGCGCCGGCAGCGCCGGCGCCTCCAGGCCGTCGCGGGCCTGGAAGTCCGCGGTCGCCGCGAGGCGGGCGTAGCGGTTCCACGGGCAGGCCAGCTGGCAGTCGTCGCAGCCGTACACGCGGTTGCCGACCAGCGGCCGCAGCGGCTCCGGGATCGATCCTTTCAGCTCGATGGTCAGGTAGGAGATGCACAGCCGCGCGTCCAATTGGTACGGCGCGACGATGGCGCCGGTCGGGCAGGCGTCGATGCAGGCCGCGCAGTCGCCGCAGTGCGCCGCCGCGGGCGCGTCGACCGGCAGCGGCAGGTCGGTGTGCAGCTCGCCGAGGAAGAACCACGAGCCCGCGTCCTCGGCCAGCAGGTTGGTGTGCTTGCCGATCCAGCCGAGCCCGGCGCGCGCCGCCAGCGACTTCTCCAGCACCGGCGCGCTGTCGACGAACACGCGATGGCCGAACGGCCCGGCGGCCTCCTCGATGCGCGCCGCCAGGCGCTTCAGCCGCCCGCGCAGCACCTTGTGGTAGTCGCGGCCGAGCGCGTAGCGCGAGACGTAGCCGCGCTCCGGGTCGGCCAGCGCGCGCCGCGCGCGCGCCGGGGAGTGCGGCAGGTAGTTCATGCGCGCCGAGATCACCCGCCGGGCGCCCGGCACCAGCTCCGCCGGCCGCGCCCGCCGCATGCCGTGGCGGCGCATGTAGTCCATCTCGCCGTGGCGGCCGCGGTCGAGCCAGTCGCGCAGGCGCTCCTCGTCGGGGTCGGGCGCGGCGTCGACGATGCCGACCCGGTCGAAGCCCAGTTCCCGCCCCCAGACGCGGACGGCGCGGGCGAGTTCCGGCATCGACGGGGACATGGCGGGCGGCGGGCGGCGAAGCCGCCCACTATACAGGCCGGCGCCTCAGGCCGGATGCTTCGGCGTGTCGAGCTCCTGCAGTTCGCAGCGCTCCGGCGCCAGCTCCCGCCAGCGCTCCGCATGCACCGCGAAGCGCGCCACCATGCACGTCGGCAGGAACTCCAGCGGCCGCCCCGAGAGCGCCGCCACCGCCGCGCTCATCGCCGGATTGTGGCCGAACGCCGCGACCCGCCCGCAGGCGTCGTCCAGCAGCTCGCGCAGCGCCGCCAGCAACTCGGGGCCCGAGAACGTGTAGAAGCCCGGCGCGTCCCGGATCTCCGCCGCCGCCAGCCCGTATTCGGCGGCGAACGCCGCCGCGGTCTCGCGCGCCCGCGCCGCGGGCGAACTGTACAGCGCGTCGAGCTCCGGCAGGCGCGCATGCAGCCGCGCCGCCATCTCCGGCGCGTCGCGCCGCCCGCGCGCCGCCAGCGGCCGCTCGAGGTCGGAGAACCCCGGCGCGTCGCGGTCGGACTTGGCGTGCCGGACGAGGATCAGCTGGCGCACGACAGGCTACGGTACAGCACTTCCAGCACCTCCGCAATGCCGGTCAGCCCCCAGTAGTGCCCGCCGCCCGGCACCAGCTCCAGCACCGCCTCCGGGAACATGCAGGCGTAGCGCAGCGCCGCCTCCGGGCGCACGATCGCGTCCGCGGTGCCGTGCCAGATGCGCACCGGGCAGTCGGGCGCATGGGCCGCCGGCAGGAAGTCCGGCGCCGCGCCCGCGAACAGCTCGATCTCGCGCGCCGCGCCGCGCGGGTCGCGCCGGATGCCGGCCATGCCGGCGTTCAGGCAGCGGCACAGCTCCGGGTCGCGCAGCGCCCGCCGGTCGCCGCCGCGCGCGCCCAGACTCAGCATGCGGCGCGACAGCGCGGGCATCGCGTCGGCGCCGGCGGCGATCAGGCCGCAGCTCAGGCGCGTCAGCGGCAGACTCAGCCGCGCCATGCGGAGCAGGACGCGCTGCGCGGCGCCGACGCCCGCGCCCGGCGCGTACGCGCTGACCAGGCCGAGGACCGCCGCGCGCGGCGCCAGCCGGCGCGCCGCCAGCGCGGCGTACAGGCCGCCGCCGGAAATGCCGAGCAGGCCGAAGCGCGCCAGCTCCAGGTGGTCGGCCAGCGCCGCCAGGTCGGCCGCGTGGTCCGCGAGGACGCGCTGCGGGCGGTGCTCCGAATCGCCGAAGCCCGGGCGGTCCGGCGCGATCAGGCGCAGGCCGAGCGCGCGCGCCGGCGCGTCGGCCGGCGCGTACATGTGGCGCGAGCCCGGCGTGCCGTGCAGCGCGAGCAGCGCCGGCCCCGCGGCCGCGCCGTAGCGGGCGTAGCTCAGGCGCCGCCCGTCGGGCAGGCGCAGCGCGTCGAACGGCTCAGCCACCGCCGTCCAGCTCCCCGGCCCAGCCCAGCAGCGGCGCGAGCGCCGGCTCCAGGCGGCGCCGCATCACCGAGCCGACCGCGTCGGTGACCCCGAGCAGCGGGTCGAGCAGGCTCTCGCCGACTCCCGCGAGGCACAGCAGCGCCTGCCGCTTCGCGGCCAGTTCCGGCCGCCGCTCCCACTCCTCCTCCGCCGGCAGCGCGCGCGCCGCTTCTTCCAGCGCCGCCGCGCCGCGACGGCTGGCCGGCGCCCCGGGCAGCGCGAAGCCCCGGCCGACGGCGGCGAACAGCGCCGCCGCGGTCTCCTGGTCGGGCAGGCGGCGGGCGGCCAGCCGCAGCGCGGCGAGGAAGTTCTGCCCCGGCGCGCCGAGCGCCCAGCGCAGCCGCGCCGCGCGCGGGCCCGCGGCGCCGTCCAGCAGCGCCGCCGCGGCGGGAAGCTCCGGGTGCGCGTCCCGGCCGGCCGGCGGCTCGGTGCCCGACATCAGGAAGCCGACCGCGTAGGCCGAGCGCCGCTCGGCGCGCCGCCACAGTTCGGCGCGGCGCGCGGCCGACGCCGAGGGATGCGCCAGCGCCCGCGCCAGGCTCGCCGCCAGGTCGCCCGGGCGCTCCTCGAACGGCAGGTGCTCGAGCAGGTGCGCCGCGAGCTCGGCGCCGAACGGGCTCGCCGCCACCGCCGGCTGCTCCAGCATGCCGCGCGCGGCGGCCGCGCCGGGCGCGCTCCACCACGCCCGCCGCGCCAGCTGCTCGGTCAGGCCCGGCGCGTGCGCCACCGCCGCCGCCGCCTCCGGATCGCCGAGCAGCAGCAGCCGCGCCAGCGAGCCGGCGCGCGCCTGGCCCATCCGGGTCCAGCGCCGGATGTACGGCGGGTAGCCGCCGGGCGAGCCCAGCGCCCGGGTCGACAGCAGCGCCCGCACCTCCCGCAGGCAGGCGTCCGCGCGGCCGGTCGGGTGCAGCGGCACGGCCGCCTCGCCGCGCCCGGTCAGGGCCACCACGCGCAGCGGCGACTCGTCGATGCGCACCGCCTCCAGCGGCTGCGCGAGCAGCACGTTCAAGCGCAGCAGGTCGGGCTCGGCGAGCACGGCTCAGTTGAGCTGGACGCGCTCGCCCCAAGGCACGGGCGCGCCGCCGCGCACCAGCCACAGCACCGGGTAGGCCGGCGGCGCGGCCGGAAAGCGGCCGCGGGCGTCGGTGAAGTACACCAGCAGGTCCGGGCGGACGTCTTGGGCGTCGGCCCACTCGAACACCGGCAGGAACGAGGTGCCGCCGCCGCCCGGCAGCCGCGCCGGCGGGCGCAGCGGCTCCCAGGGCTCGAACACCCGCGGGCTGTCGGCGGACAGCGCGCGGTCGCAGGCCAGCACCGCGACGCGCGCGCGCAGCGCGCCCTTGAGCGCGTCCAGCTCGCCGAGGAAGGCGGCCAGCTCCGCGTCCGGCACCGAACCGCTCACGTCCAGCGCCGCGGCCAGGTTGATGCCGCGCCCGCGCAGGCTCGGGTGGATCGCCGGCCCCTCGCGCCGGGTCGACGGCCGCTGGTAGCTGTAGTCGGCGCGCGCCGCGGCCCAGGCGTGGCGCGCCAGCAGCTGCCGCCACGGCAGCCGGTGCTTCCGGTGCGGCGCGAGCGCGCGCTCGAGGCCCGCCGGCAGGGTCCCGGCGTTGCGCGCCGCCGCCGCCGCCCGCTCCAGCCGCGCCCGCCACGACTGCGCCAGCTCCTCCCGTTCGGCGCCCGCGAGCGGCCGCGGCGCGCCGCCGCCGGCCGGCGCCCCCTCGTCGCGCAGGCGCAGCTCCTGCCCGTCGCGCTCTGCCAGCTCGTCCAGGCAGGGGTAGATCTCCTCGGCGGCGAGGCCCGCGAACTGCGGCTCGTGCAGGGCGCCCTCCGGCAGCGGCATGCCCTCGGCCGCCAGCAGCGCGTGCACCGCGTAGTCGCAGGCGGCCTGCCAGCGGCGGCGGCGCCGCCGGCCGCGCCGGTGCAGGTGGCCGAGCGCGCAGTGCAGCGCCTCGCGGCACAGCGCCGACTGCAGTTCGGCTTCGCCCAGGCGGGCGATCCAGGCGGGCGCGTAGTACAGCCGGCGGCCGTCGGTGGCGGTGCTGCGGCACCAAGAGCCAGCCGCCTCTGCCGGCAATTGCAGCGCCAGCGCGCCCAGGAACGGCCGGTCCAGCACCAGCCGGGCGCGCGCCCGCGCCAAGCGGGCGGCGGCGTCGGCGGCGGCCTCAGTCATACACCAGCAGCTCCGCCGCGCGCTCCGCCCAGGGCGCGAACTCCGGCGCCTGGAACACCTTCTCGCCCACGGCGCGCTGCAGGTCGCACACCAGCATCACCCCGAGCTCGCGCTCGGGCAGGCGGGCGGCGTAGCGCAGCGCCGGGCCGAGCGCGCCGTCCAGCCCGCCGTCGGCGGCGGCGCGCGCGCAGCGGCCGGCCAGGGCGGCCGCGACCGCGTACTGCAGGTCGACCGAGTCCGGCACCGGCGCCGCCTCCGGGTCGGCCAGGAGCGCGTCCAGGTCGGGCAATTCCGCCGCGTGCCGGACGAAGGCATGCAGCTGGGCGCCGGCGGCGGCGCCGACGCAGGCCTGCAGCGCCGCGCCCAGCACCGCGCCGCGGTCGCCGAACTTGCGCAGCGCGCGGGACGCGAACTCCCAGGAGCGCGGCGACGGGAACGCCGCCGGGTCGCGCTCGGCGTTGAACTCGAACAGCAGTTCCGGGCGCAGCCGCAGGAAGCCGATGACGCGCTCGTCGATGCCGCGCGCGTAGGCCCAGCGCGCCCAGTCGTCCAGGTGCGCCTCGACCTCGAAGTGCGAGAAGCGGTTGGCGAGCGGCGCCGGCATCGCGTACGACACGCCGCGGTCGCCCTGGCGGTTGCCGGCGGCGAAGATGGCCCAGCCGTCCGGCACCCGGTAGCGGCCCAGGCGGCGGTCGAGGATCAACTGGTAGGCGGCCGCCGACACGGTGGGTGCGGCGGCGGTGAGCTCGTCCAGGAACAGGACGCCGCGCGCGCCGTGGCGCGCCTCGTCCGGCAGCATCGCCGGCGGCGCCCACTCGACCGTGTCGCCGCTGCGGAACGGGATCCCGCGCAGGTCGGAGGGCTCCATCTGCGACAGGCGGATGTCGGTCACGGCGGCGCCGTGGCGCGCGGCGACCTGCGCCACGATCTGCGACTTGCCGACGCCCGGCGGCCCCCAGATCATCACCGGCGTGTGCTCGCCGCGCGCGGCGCTCAGGAACTCCTCCTCCAGGACCTGGGCGAGATGGGCGGGGCGCATGGGCGGCGGCGGGCGGGCGCGGCGGCGCCGCGGCACAAGTATCGTACCCGAACGCCGGCGCGGCGTGGTGGCGGCGGCAGGACTCGAACCTGCGGCCCTCGGGGTAGAAACCCGATGCTCTGATCCAGCTGAGCTACGCCGCCGCGCCGGACGAGGGCATCATACCCCGCCGGGGGTTCGGCGCCGCCGCTGCCGGCACAGCGCGCGGGCGCGGTCCCACGGCAGGCGGCTGCCGGCCGCCTTCATCCGCTCGAACGCCGCCCGCGCCTGTTCCGAAGAGATCAGGCCGGTCTCCAGCAGCTGCTCCACCACCCAGAGGGTTCCATGCACCCGGACGTCTTCGCGCGCCGCGGCGCCGCGCAGCGCCCGGTCTCCGGTCAGCAACGGCCACGCCCGGCTGCGCGCGAGCGCCAAGGCGCGGCTGTCGTGCTCGTTGATTCTCCAGTACCGCCGGAACAGAGCGTCGGCGTTTTCCATGATGCCGGCGTCCAGTTCTTCCAGCCTCAGCTCCTGCCGCAGGTTGGCATGCCGCTCTTGGAGTTCGTCGATGTACAGGTCGACCGGAACATGGAAGCGGACCGGCAGCCGGAACGCCGCCTCCCGCAACCCGCCGTCTTCCAGATCGATCAGGACGTTGGCGTCGCAGACGACATCACGGACGGGCTCCCGCATCCGACGCCTCCAGCTCTCGGCGCCGGTCCCGGAAGTCCAGGATGGAACAGTTCAGCATTTCAGCGGCTTTCGACTCGCCGACTGCTTCCGCGTCGAACGCGCGGCAAACCAGCCGCACGAACTGCGACGTGCTTTCCGGGGGATACGCGGGCCCGGGCTCTTTCTTTCGCCAGCCGCGGGCAGAGAACATTCGGAACAATTCTCGGCAGTGCGCGGCGTCGATGACGCCGAGATCGGCCGCCCGGTACACGCAACCCGCCATGCTCAGGCCGTAGTCGCGCTTGAGCCGGAGCAGTTCAGCCTGCGTTAGCTTGTCGCGCCGCTCCCCGAGCTGTTCGCGGACCGCGGCCGCCGGCAGCAGAAAAGCGCCGGCGAAACGGTTGCACGCCTTCTCCTCGTCCAGCACGCGGCTGCGGATGCGGCCGCGCAGCAGCAGGTGTCCCAGTTCGTGGGCCAGCGTGAAGCGCTGGCGGTCGCCCGGCCAGTCGGCGGCGATGACGATCAGCGGCTGCCCGCCGGCGGTCGCCTGCAGTCCGTCGAACTTCTCCTCGCCGTCCACGGCGGTGACGAGGACCAAAATGCCGCGGCTCTCCAGCAGCGCCGTCAGGTCCGGAATCGGCTCCGCGCCCAACTCCCAGCGCGCGCGCGCCCGCTCCGCCGCCTGCTCGACTTGGCTCAGGTCGTCGACCGTGCGCGGCAGTCCGCGCACGCTCAGCTTCCGGCCGCGGAAAATCGGAGTCGGCAGTTCCGGCCACAGATCGGCCAGCAGCTTCCAGCGCTCCGCCTGCTCCAGAACGTCCGCCTCGATGCGGCGGGTGACGCGCTTCGGCGCGCTCGCCCGCTTGCGGTATTCGACGTCGCTGAGCTCCAGCTCCACCGGCCGCATCAGGGTGCCGCGCGGCACGCCGAGCTCTTGCCGAAGTTTCCGGTAGACGACGGAATTGGGCATGCTTTCGTCATGCTCGTACTTCTTGATCATGTTGGCGCTGACCCCGACCCGCTCGCCCAATTCCGCCATGGACAGGCCGGCGACGGCGCGCGCGCGCTTGAGACGCTCGCCGATCATTTCGGCGCGCCCGGCAGCTTGCAGTACCGGATGTCGCTCAGCTCCAGCTCCACCGGCCGCATCAGATAGCCGCGCAGAACCTGCAGCACTTGCGATAGATTCCGGAACACTTCAAAGTCGGGCATGCGCTCGTCATGCTCGTACTTCTTGATCATGTTGGCGCTGACCCCGACCCGCCGGCCCAGTTCCGCCATGGACATGCCGCCCGCCGCCTGCGCCCGTTTGAGACGCTTGCCGATCATCTCGACCCCTCCTTGTTTTGCCTCTTTCTCAACAGTTTATAATTCTACCATATTGGTAATATATAAACCGATGTTTTCCCGCGAGAACACGCGGAATGCGGCCTTTCCCCTGTGATCTTCAACTTGGCGGAGAATTTCACGGAATTCCTGCCGGCGATGCTGAAATCCTTAGAATCCAGCCTTTTTGTACAGCTCTTTCGCCCGCTCGGGATCGCGCGGCACCAGTTTCCCCTCCTCGTACAGCAGCGCCAGCGTGGTCAGGGAGCCCGCCAGCCCCTGCGCCGCCGCGCGCTCGAACCACTCCGCCGCCGCGGCGCCATCCTGCGGCGCGCACTCCCCCTCCATGTACATGAAGCCGAGCCCGTGCTGCGCCAGCGCCAGGCCCGCCTCGGCGGCGGCCCTCATCCAGCGGTAGGCGCGCTCGGCGTCGACCGTGCAGCCGAGCCCGTTCTGGCGCATGATGGCGCAGCGGTACTGCGCCTCGGGCTCGCCCGCCTCGGCCAGCGGCGTCAGCAGCTGCAGGGCGCGCGCGAAGTGCTTGGATGCGAACGCGGCGATGCCGCTCTCGAGCGCCAGCGCGCGCTCGGCGTCGGCCGGCGCCGCGCTCACCGGCCGGCCTCGAAGCATGCCCAGGCGCGGCCGCTGTCGATCGCCGCGGCCGCGGCCGGGTGGTGCCGGGCGAGGTCGCGGCTGCGGTCCAGGTGCGCCAGCACCAGGGCGGCCGCGTACAGCAGGCAGTCGCGCGCCGGGCCCGGCGCGCGGTCCCGGAGCGCCGCGACCCCCGCCTCGGCCGCGGCCGCGGCCGGGTCCGCGCCGTCCTCTTCCGGCCACGGCGCGCCGCGGGTGCCGTGCGCGTAGCCGAGTTCGTCCGCATGGAAACTCCACTCGGTCTCGGGCTCCTCGCCGTGCTGTCCCCAGGCGCGCCCGGCCTGGCGCAGCGACGGGAACACGCCGCCCTCGACGCCGCGCACCAACAGCGCCGAGGCGAAGCCCGCGGCGCGCGCCAGGTGCGCGTACACCGGCGGGTAGGGCTTGTGCACGTAGCCGGTGACCAGGTGCGTCGCGCGGCGCCCGCGCACCGGCCCCAGCAGCACCTCGACGGTGGTCAGCACCGGGCGCTTGACGATGCGCGTCCGCAGTTCGCGCAGCGCGTGCAGCGCCGGGCAGGCGCGCGCCTGGTCGACGTAGCCCCAGCCGCAGTCCGGGTCGGCGACGCGCGCCGCGACCTCGGCCGGTGCGCGGTCGACGGCGGCGCCGCAGGCCGCCAGCACCCGGTGCGCGGTGAGCCCGAACTTCGGCCCGACCGCGGCCGCGCCGTGCGCCGCCGCCGGCCGCCCGCAGGCCGCCAGCACCGCCGGCAGGAACGCCCCCGCCGGCAGGTTGCGGGCGTAGCCGTCGTAGGGCTCGGCGATGTCGACCACGGCATCGACCGCGGCTTCGGCGCTCTGCGCGCGCTCGCGCAGCGCGTCGAGCGAGCCCGCGTTCTCGTCCAGGGTCTCGCGCTTCATGCGCAGCGCGATCAGGTAGATGCCGGCCTGCACCGGGTCGGCGCGGCCGTCGAGGATCAGGCCGAGCGCCTCGCGCGCCTCGTCCCGGCTCAGGTCCTTGCTGTACTCCGGCCCGGTGGCGACGCGCGCCAGGACGCCGCGCAGGAACGCCTCGGGCCCGGCTTCGGCGACGCTGGCGGGATGCTGCACGGCGGGCGGGGACTGGAGCGGGTGAAGGGAATCGAACCCTCGTTATCAGCTTGGGAAGCTGAAGTTCTGCCATTGAACTACACCCGCCCGGCGGCCTGTCGCGCCCATTCTACCCGCCCGGCTCAGGGGCCCTCCTCCGCGCCGCGCCGCAGCCGCCGCAGGTTGCCGCGGTGGCGCCACGCCACCACCGCGCCCGCGGCCGTGAGCGCCGCCGCCAGTTCCGCGTTCGCGGGCCCGGCCCAAGCGTACAGCGGCAGCGCCAGCGCCGCCGCGGCCGAGCCCGCCGCCACCCGCCGGTAGAGCGCCGCGCCCGCCGCCCAGGTGAGCGCCCAGCCGAGCGCCAGCAGCGGCGCCGCGACCGCCAGCGCGCCGCCCAGGGTGGCCACGCCCTTGCCGCCGCGGAAGCGGTGGTACGGCGAGTAGACGTGCCCCAGCACCGCGCCCAGCAGCGCCGCCGCCTCCGGCGGGGCCGCCGCCGGGAGCCCCCAGCGCGCGCCGGCCCAGGCCGCCGCCGCCACCGCCAGCGCGCCCTTGCCGGCGTCGCCGAGCAGCGTCAGCGCGGCCGCCGCCCGCCCGCCGCCGCGCAGCATGTTGGTGGCGCCGGGGTTGCCCGAGCCGAGCGCGCGCGGGTCCGGCAGCCGCCAGGCCGCGCTTATAATCAGGGCGCTGTTGACCCCGCCGAGCAGGTAGCCGCCGAGCGCCGCGCCGAGCAGGAGCGGCAGCGCGTCAAGCCCGGCCGACATGCGCCCCCCCGCCCCCGCACCGGACCCCGCGCCGGCGGTGCTGAGTCGCGGTGTCGGCTTCCATGCGTCGGTCCGGGCGCCGCTCGCCGAGCGGCCGGGCGGCGATTATACGGCGCGGGCCGCCGCGTGAACGGCCGGCTGCGCCGCGGCTTCGAGCGCGCCGCGGGCTCGTACGACCGCCACGCCGGGGTGCAGCGCGAGGTGACCGCGCGGCTGCTCGAGCGTCTGGACTTCGTGCGCGTCGACCCGGCGCGGGTCCTGGACCTGGGCGCCGGCACCGGCGACGGCGCGGCCCGATTGCAGGCGCGCTTTCCGCGCGCGCGGGTGCTGGCGGCGGACTTCGCCCCGGCCATGCTGCGCCGGGCGCGCGCCGAGCGCGGCGTGCGGCTCGCCGCCGCCTGCGACGCGTTCCGGCTGCCGCTGGCGGCGCGCTCGGTCGACCTCGCGTTCTCCAGCTCGACCCTGCAGTGGTGCGAGCCGCTGGACGGCGCGCTGGCGGAGCTGCTGCGCGTGCTGCGCCCCGGCGGCCTGCTGCTGTTCGCCACCTACGGCCCGGACACCCTGCGCGAGCTGCGCGCGGCCCAGGCCGCGGCCGGCATCGAGGACGGGGTCAACGAGTTCCGCGACATGCACCCGATCGGCGACCTGCTGACCGCGCAGGGCTGGGCCGACCCGGTGCTGGACGCCGAGCGCCTCGACGTCAGCTACGCCTCGCCCGAGGCCCTGCTGCGCGAACTGCGCGGCGTCGGCTCGCGGCGCGCGGCGCCGGGGGCGCCGGTCTCCCGGGGGCGCCTCCAGGCGATGCTCGACGCCTACCCGCGCGGCGCCGACGGCCGCGTCCGCGCCACCTACGAGGTCATCTACGGGCACGCGCTCGGGCCCGCGGGCCGCGCCGCCGAGGACGGCGCCGCGACGGTGCCGCTGGAGGCGCTCGGGCGCCCGCCGAGGGGCTAGAATAGCCGCCCCGTCCGCCGCGCCCGCGCCGCCATGTCCGACCTGAGCCACTTCAACGCCCGCGGCGAGGCGCGCATGGTCGACGTCGGCGGCAAGCCGGCCACCCGCCGGGTGGCGGAGGCGGAGGGCCGCATCCGCATGCGGCCCGAGACCCTGGCGCGGATCCGCGACGGCGCGCACGGCAAGGGCGACGTGCTGGGCGTGGCGCGCACCGCCGGCATCCTGGCCGCCAAGCGCGCCGCCGAGCTGGTGCCGCTGTGCCACCCGCTGGCGCTGTCGCACGCGGCGGTGGAGTTCGCGCTGGAGGAGGCGCCGGCGGCGGTGCGCTGCACCGCGCGCTGCGAGACCACCGGCCCGACCGGCGTCGAGATGGAGGCGCTGGCCGCGGTGCAGATCGCCCTGCTGACCGTCTACGACATGTGCAAGGCGGTCGACCGCGGCATGCGCATCGGCGACGTGGGCCTGCTGCGCAAGTCCGGCGGCCGCTCCGGGGACTGGGAGCGGGCATCCGCGTGAACGCGGCGTTCGCGCCGCTGCGGCTGCTGCGCCGGCTGGCGCTGGCCGCGGTCGCGCTGCTGCTGCTGGGGCTGCTGGCGGTCGGCTACCTGGCGCTGACGTTCGACCCCAACGACTACCGCGACGAGCTGGTGGAGCTGGTCGAGGGCCGCACCGGCCGGGCGTTCGCCGTCGACGGCGGCCTGCGGCTGCACCTGGCGCCGCCGCTGGTCGGCTTCGCCGCCCGCGGCGTGTCGTTCGACAACGCGCCCGGCTTCGCGCCGGGGCCGATGCTGCGGGTCGACCGCGCCGAGGTGCACCTGGAGGCGCTGCCGCTGCTGGCCGGGCGGCTGCAGATCGGCTCGCTGCACCTGCACGGCGTCGAACTCGAACTGCACCGCAAGTCCGGCGGCCGCGCCAACTGGGACGGCCTGGCGGCGCCCGCGGCCGAACCTGCGGCGGCGGCCGATGCCGGCGCGGCGGCCCCGGCGGTGCAGGTGGCGCTGCGCAAACTGCGGCTCAGCGACGGCCGGGTCTCGTTCCGCGACGACGCCGCCGGCCGGAGCATCGCGGTCGACGAGCTCGAACTGCGCGCGGACGGCCTGGCGCCGGGCGAAGAGGCGGCGGTCGAGCTCGCCGGCCTGCTGCGGTGGCGGCCCGCGGCCGGCGCGGGCGGCGGGATGGACGCGAACATCCGGCTGCGCGGCGGCGTCGAGGCGAACGCCGCGCTCGAGCGCATCGCCGTGCTCGGCGCGGAGCTGGAGCTGGAGCTGGCGGGCGGCGCGTTCCCGTTCGAGCGGCTGGACGCCGCCGTGGCGGCGGAGGAGTTCTCCCTGGACCGTTCCGCCAAGCGATTCTCGGCGCGCGGCGCCGAACTGCGCGCGGCCGGCGCCGAGCTGCGCTTCGAGACGCTCGACGGCCGCTTCGGCGGCGACGGCCCGGAGGCGTCCGGGCGGCTGCGCGCCGCCGGCGTCGACCCCCGGCGGTGGCTGGAGCTGCTGGCGCTGGCGCCGCCGCTGCCCGCCGACGCCGGCGTCCTGCGCGAACTGGAGCTGCAGGCCGGCTTCCGGGCGCACGTCGGCGGCCTGCAGGCGTCGGCGCTCGAGGCGACGCTGGACCGCACCGCGCTGGCGGGCGAATTCTCGGTGCTGGACTTCGACGCCCCGCGCATCGCCTTCGACCTGCGCCTGGGCGAACTCGACCTGGACGCCTACCTGCCGCTCGCCGGCGGCGAAGACGCGGCGGACGAAGCCGAACCGCGCGCCGCGGCGGCCGGCCCCGGCTGGCCGCGGCTGGACGGCCGCCTCAGCGTCGAGCGCCTGCACTGGCGCGGCCTGGAGCTCGCCGAAGCCCGCGCCCGGGCGGTCGCCGAGCGCGGCCGCTTCGAGCTCGAGTCGCTGACCGGCCGCCTCAACGGCGGCACGCTGCGCGCCGGCGGCGCGGTGGACGCCGGCGGCGGCATCCCCGCCTACCGGCTCGACCTGCACCTGGACCAGCTGGAGGCCGGGCGCGTGCTGAGCCTGTTCAGCGCCGCGGGCGAGACGCCGCTCGAGGGCGCCGCCGAGCTGGACCTGGCGCTCGCCGCGCGCGGGCGCAACGCGCAGAGCCTGCTGGCCTCGCTCGGCGGCACGCTCGGCGTCAGCGTGCGCCGCGGCACGCTGCACGTCGGCAGCGTCGCGCACGCGGTCGAGGAAGCCGTCGCCGCGCTGCAGTTCCGCCGCAGCGAGACCACCCCCGCCGGCAAGCTGCCGTTCGACCTGCTGCGCAGCAGCTGGAGCGCGACCGACGGCCGGCTGCTGAGCCGCGACCTGGAGCTGCGCGCCGGCGCGCTGGCGCTGGACGGCCAGGGGCGCATCGACCTGGCGCGCCGCGAGGTCGACTACCAGATGGGGGTGACGTCCGGCGGCGGCCCGCGCGTGCCGGTGCGGGTGTCGGGGCCGTTCGGCGACCTGTCCCACTCGGTCGACTTGTCGGCGCTGGTCAAGGACCAGGTCACCCGCGGCGTCGAGGACCTGCTCGGCCTGGGCGGCGGCGGCGGCGAAGAGGAAGGGGAAGAGGAAGAAGAGCCCGGCCTGCTCGCGCCCGAGAAACTGCTGCCCAACCTGCTCGACCAGCTGTTCTGAGCGGTGGGCGATTTCGCCCGCCGGGTGATCCGCCACCGCCGCCGGCGCGGCCGGCGGGGCCTGCCCTGGCAGCGGCCGCGCACCCTGTACCGGGTGTGGGTGTCGGAGATCATGCTGCAGCAGACCCGGGTCGCGGCCGTCGCGCCGTACTTCCGGCGCTTCCTGCGCGCCTACCCGAGCGTCAAGCGGCTGGCGGAGGCGCCGCTGGACGAGGTGCTGGCGCTGTGGGCGGGGCTCGGCTACTACGCGCGCGCCCGCAACCTGCACCGGGCGGCGCGCATGATCCGCGCCGGCGGCGGGCGGCTGCCGCGCGCGGTCGAGGACTGGCGGCGCCTGCCCGGGGTGGGGCCCAGCACCGCGGGCGCCATCGTCTCGCTCGCGCTCGACCGCCCGGCGGTGATGCTGGACGCCAACGCCAAGCGCGTGCTCGCCCGCCACCAGGGTCTGGACCCGGCGGCGCGCGCGGCGCTGTGGCGGCGGGCGGAGGAGCTGCTGCCGGCGCGCGGCGCCGCCGACTACACCCAGGGGCTGATGGACCTGGGCGCGCAATGCTGCACGGCGCGCGACCCGGACTGCCCGCGCTGTCCGCTGCGGCGCGACTGCCGATACGCCGCGGGCGACCGTCCCGCCGCGCCCGTCCGGGCGCGGCCTCCCCGGCCGCGGCGCACGCGCTGGCTGCTGGCGCTGCATTCGGGCGGCGCGGTGCTGCTGTGGCCGCGGCCGCCGGCCGGCATCTGGGGCGGGCTGTGGAGCCTGCCGGAGTTCGACAGCCGGGCGGCGGCGCGGCGCTGGGCGGAAGCGCGCGCGGGGAAACTGGACTGGAGCGAGGGCGCGCCGCGGCGCCACCAGCTGAGTCACCGGGAGCTGACGCTGCGGCCGCTGCGGGCCGAAGTCGGCCGGGCCGGCCGGGCGGCGTTCGGCGGGGAGGGGCGGTGGCGCGACCCGGAGAACCCCGGGGTCGGCGTGCCGGCGCCGGTGGCGCGGCTGCTGCGGGAAGCCGATGGGGATTGACGGCGCCCGCCGGACCGGGAAGTTTGTTTGATGGAAACGCGCCCGAAGCCGACCCATGCCGCCGGAATTTCTGAAAAACACATTTTCTTTCAATGTTTTATTTGTTCCGCATTTGTTTGATGGTTGTTTGATGGACAGCCCGAGTCGCAACGGCTCGGCCGGAACCCGGACCGCCTGCCGCGTCTTTGCGCCCATCCCGCCAAGATTTGTTTGACGGGAAAGTGGCCTCAGCTGGATTTCGACCGGGAAAACTCAGGCAAACTTGCTATTTATCAATATCTTGCTGGAATCCAATTTGTTTGACGGTTGTTTGACGATCGGGAGGATTCATCCGCAGGCAGCGCGGGAATTTGCTTGACTGGCAACTGTCTTTAGGTGCTTCCCGCAGCGGAAAACCCACTTATGTTTATTGTTTATCAAATATTTATAATTCATCAATTTGCTTGACTGTTGTTTGACTGCCGCTCGCCGGCGCGTGCGCCAGCGGTCGCCGGCGGTACATATATAATCCTTTCGCCCGGATCATTGCGAGATTCCCCCATGCCCCGCACCGTGAACTGCGTCAAGCTCGGCCGCGAAGCGCCGGGCCTCGAGCGCGTGCCCTATCCCGGCCCGCTCGGCCAGCGCATCTTCGACGGCGTCTCGGCCGAAGCCTGGAGCCAGTGGCTCAAGCACCAGACCATGCTGATCAACGAGTACCGGCTGACCCCGGTCGACCCCAAGGCCCGCGGCTTCCTGGAGGAGGAGATGGAGAAGTTCTTCTTCGGCGAAGGCTCGGAAAAACCGAAGGAATTCGTGCCGCCGGAGGCCTGACGGCTGCCGCCCGGGCGGCGGCTGTAATCAAACTGACACATCGGGGCCGAACAATGTTCGGTCCGGTACGCCGCCCTCGGCCGCCCGCGTGTCCCCGCTGAACCTCATCCTGCTGCTGCTGCTGCTGACCTCGGCGGCGTACTACCTGAGCCGGCGCCGGGTGCTGCGCAAGGCGCCCCGGGGCGGCGCCGGCGCGCGCCTCAACTCCCTGCCCGAGTACTACGGCATGCTGGGCGCGGTCTGGGCCGGCGCCCCCGCGCTGCTGGTCTACCTGCTGTGGCGGCTCTTCGAGGCCGACATCCTGATGGGCCAGGCGGTGTCGGCCATGGCCGGCGCGGATGCGCTGGCCGCCACCCGCGGGCTGCTGGTCGGCGAAATCCGCAACGCCGCCGGCAGCCCCCTCAACTACGCCGCCGCGAGCCCCGCGGTGCAGGCCGCCGCCGACCGCTACCGGGAGATGTCGCAGGCCGCGGACCTGGCGCTGACCGCGGCCTGCCTGGCGGTGTTCGCGCTCAGCGCCGGCCTGACCCTGCGCTTCCTGACGCCGCGGATCAAGGCGCGCATCCACGTCGAGCGCATCATGCGCGCCTTCCTGCTGCTGTGCTCGATGATCGCCATCTTCACCACCATCGGCATCGTGCTGTCGGTGCTGTTCGAGGCCGGCCGCTTCTTCCAGGCCGTGCCGGCGGCGGAGTTCCTGTTCGGCCTCGACTGGAGCCCGCAGATGGCCATCCGCGCGGACCAGGTCGGCTCCAGCGGCGCGTTCGGCGCCGTGCCGCTGTTCGCCGGCACCCTGCTGATCTCGTTCATCGCCATGCTGGTGGCGGCGCCGATCGGCCTGATGTCCGCCATCTACCTGTCGGAGTACGCCGCCCCCCGCGTGCGCGGCGCGGTCAAGCCGCTGCTGGAGATCTTGGCCGGGGTGCCGACCGTGGTGTACGGCTTCTTCGCCGCCATCGTCATCAGCCCGGCGCTGCGCGGCGCGGGCGCCGCGCTGGGGCTGGACGTGGCCGCCGAGAGCGCGCTGGCGGCCGGCTTCGTCATGGGCGTGATGATCATCCCGTTCGTGTCCTCGCTGTCCGACGACGTGATCGCGGCGGTGCCGCAGGCGATGCGCGACGGCTCGCTCGCCATGGGCGCGACCCAGGCCGAGACCATGCGCCGGGTGATCCTGCCGGCGGCGCTGCCCGGCATCATCGGCGGCCTGCTGCTGGCGGTGTCGCGCGCCATCGGCGAGACCATGATCGTGGTGATGGCGGCCGGCCTGTCCGCCAACCTGACCGCCAACCCGCTGGAGGCGGTCACCACCGTCACCGTGCAGATCGTCACCCTGCTGGTCGGCGACCAGGAGTTCGACAGCCCGAAGACGCTGGCCGCGTTCGCGCTCGGCCTGACCCTGTTCTTCGTCACCCTGACGCTGAACTTCGTCGCCCTGCACGTGGTGCGCAAGTACCGGGAGCAGTACGAGTGAGCCGCGCCGGGCGCATCCGCGCCGGCCTCGCCCGGCGGCGCCGCGCCGAGCGGCGCTTCCGCGCCTGCGGCCTGGCCGCGGTCCTGCTCGGGCTGGCGTTCCTGCTGCTGCTGTTCGGCAGCATCCTCGCCAACGGCTACCAGGCCTTCGTCCAGACCCGCATCCTGCTGCCGGTGCACCTGGACGCGGCGCTGCTCGACCCGGCCGGCGCGCGCGACCCCGCGGCGCTGCGCCGCGCCGACTACGGGCGGCTGGTGAAGCGGGCCCTGCACCGGGAGTTCCCGACCGTCACCGGGCGCCAGGAGCGGCGCGCGCTGGCGCGCCTGGTCAGCGAGGGCGCGGCCTACGAGCTGCGCGACCTGGTGCTCGCGGACCCCGGCCGGCTCGGCGCGGCGCCGGAGCTGTGGCTGACGGCCGACGACGACGTCGACATGCTGGTCAAGGGCCGCATCGACCGCGCGCTGCCGGAGCGCGAGCGGCGCCTCGACGACCGCGCCCTCGCCTGGATCGACGCGCTGGACGCGCGCGGGCGGGTCGCGCTGCGCTTCAATACTACTTTCTTCACCGCCGGCGATTCGCGCGAGCCGGAGCAGGCCGGCATCCTCGGCGCGCTGACGGGCTCGCTGCTGACCCTGCTCGTGACCCTGCTGCTGTCCTTCCCGGTCGGCGTGGCCGCGGCCGTGTACCTGGAGGAGTTCGCGCCGCGCAACCGCTTCATCGACCTGATCGAGATCAACATCAACAACCTGGCCGCGGTGCCGTCGATCATCTTCGGCCTGCTCGGCCTCGCCATCTTCATCAACTGGTTCGGCATGCCGCGCTCGGCGCCGCTGGTCGGCGGCCTGGTGCTGACCCTGATGACGCTGCCGACCATCATCATCGCCTCGCGCGCCGCGATCCAGTCGGTGCCGCCGTCGATCAAGGAGGCGGCGCTCGGCGTCGGCGCCTCGCGCATGCAGGCGATGCTCCACCACGTGCTGCCGATCGCGATGCCGGGCATGCTCACCGGCACCATCATCGGCATGGCGCAGGCGCTCGGCGAGACCGCGCCGCTGCTGATGATCGGCATGGTCGCCTTCATCGTCGAGCCGCCGCAGGGCTTCCTCGACCCGGCCACCGCGCTGCCGGTGCAGATCTACCTGTGGTCGGACAGCCCGGAGCGCGCCTTCACCGAGCGCACCAGCGCCGCGATCCTGGTGCTGCTGGCGTTCCTGATCGCGATGAACGCCGGCGCCGTGCTGCTGCGCAGGAAATTCGCCACGCGCTTCTGAGCGGCGCGCCCCCTCCCCGCAATGCGATAATCCGCCCATGGACGCCACCGAAGCGCTGGCGGCGCCGCTGCCGCGCCCCGGCCGCGCCGCCGCCGCCGACATGAAACCGGACATCCTGGAGCAGGAGACCGCCACCGTCGGCGAGGCGGCGGCGGCGAACCCGCGCATGCAGGTGCGCGGCGTCAGCGTGTTCTACGGCGGCAAGCAGGCGGTGTTCGACGTCAGCCTCGACATCGGCGCCAACGAGGTGGTGGCGCTGATCGGCCCGTCCGGCTGCGGCAAGACCACCCTGCTGCGCTGCCTGAACCGGATGAACGACACCATCGACGGCTGCCGGGTCGAGGGCAAGGTGCTGATGGACGGCAAGAACATCTACGCGCGCAAGGTCGACCCGGTGCTGCTGCGCGCGCGCGTCGGCATGGTGTTCCAGAAGCCCAACCCGTTCCCGAAGTCGATCTTCGACAACGTCGCCTACGGCCCGCGCATCCACGGCCTCGCCGGGCACCGCGACGAGCTCGAGGAGATCGTGCACACCTCGCTCGAGCGCGCCGGCCTGCTGGACGAGGTCAAGGACCGCATGGACCAGCCCGGCACCGGCCTGTCCGGCGGCCAGCAGCAGCGGCTGTGCATCGCCCGCGCCATCGCCGTCAGCCCGGAGGTGATCCTGATGGACGAGCCCTGCTCGGCGCTGGACCCGATCGCCACCGCCCGCATCGAGGAGCTGATCCACGAGCTGCGCGCCAACTTCTCGATCGCCATCGTCACCCACTCCATGCAGCAGGCCGCGCGCGTCTCGCAGCGCACCGCCTACTTCCACTTGGGCCGGCTGGTCGAGGTCGGCGCCACCTCGGCCCTGTTCACCAACCCGCAGCACCGGCTGACCGAGGAGTACATCACCGGCCGCTTCGGCTGAGCGCGCCGGGCGCGGCCGCCTCCGGGCGCCGCGGGAACACGCAGGTGAACGCGCTGCCGCGGCCGGGGCGGCTCTCGATCTGCAGCCGGGCGCCGTGCCGGCTCAGGATGTGCTTGACGATGGCCAGCCCCAGGCCGGTGCCGCCGGTGCCGCGCGAGCGCGCCTTGTCGACCCGGTAGAAGCGCTCGGTCAGCCGGGCGATGTGCTCCGCGGCGATGCCGACCCCCTCGTCGCGCACCGACAGCCGCACCCGCTCGCCGCGCGCCTCCCAGGCGATGGTCACTGCGCCGCCGCCGGGCGAGTAGCGCAGCGCGTTGCTGACCAGGTTGAGCAGTGCGCTGTGCAGCTCCTCCGGGCGCCCGCGCACATGCAGCCCGGCGTCGCCGTCGAGCGCGATGCGGTGCAGGGCCTCGGAGGTCTGCGCCTGCGCCTCGGCGCGCACCTCGGCCGCCAGCGGCAGCAGCGCCACGTCCTGCAGCTCGCTCTCGCGCAGCTCGCCCGCCTCCAGCCGGGACAGCTCCAGCAGGTCCTCCACCAGCCGGCGCATGCGCCGCGCCTCGCGCGCCATGCGGCGCACGATCGCCGGGTCCGGCGCCGCCTCCGGCCGGTCCTCCAGCGTCTCCAGGTAGCCGATGACCACGGTCAGCGGGCTGCGGATCTCGTGCGAGACGTTGGCGACGAACTCCTGCCGCAGCCGGTTCAGGCGCAGCTCCTGGGTCAGGTCGCGGAACGTGACCAGCCGGGCGCGGCCGCCGAACGGCGTCACCCGCACGCTGACCGGGTGCGGCGCGCCGGCGAAGGTCTCGAGCTCCAGCGGCAGCGAGAAGTCCTCGCCGCGCAGGTAGCGCACCAGCTCCGGGACGCGCACCACGTGCGCGAGGAAGCCGCCGCGGTCGGCGTCGCGCAGGCCGAGCAGGGCCGCCGCCGCGGGGTTGAACCACTCGAGCTGCAGCTCCGTGTTCACCACCACCGCGGCGTCCGGCAGCGCCGCCGCGAGGGCGTCGAACTCCCGCTGCAGGCGCCGGCGCTGGCGCGCCCAGGCGCGCAGCTTCCGCCGCCGCCGCGCCCGGGCGGCGGCGCATTCCCGCCACACCGGCGGCAGGCCGCGCGGCGGCGGCCCGGCGCCGCGGCGGCGCAGCCGCCGCCACTGCGCCAGATGCCAGCCGGCGAAGCCCGCGGCGCCCGCGAGCGCGCCGAGCGCCGGCGCCCCGGCCGCGGCGCCCGCGGCCAGCCCCAGCCCGGCCAGCCCGGCCAGGCGCAGGCATTCGAGCTGCAGGGGAGTCGGGCGCACCCCGGAACGGGCGTCAGGCCCGCTTGCGCTTCTGCTCGGCGCCGGGGGTCCCGCCCGGGTCGGTGTGGAACTGGTAGCCGACCCCGCGCACGGTGCGGATGTGCCCGGCCGCCTTCTTGCCCAGCGCCTTGCGCAGGCGCAGGACGTGCACGTCGATGGTGCGCTCCTCGATGTAGCTGCCCTGCCCCCAGACCTGGTCCAGCAGCTGGACGCGGCTGTAGACCCGGTTCGGATGCGCCATCAGGAAGCGCAGCAGGCGGAACTCGGTCGGCCCCAGGTCCGCCGGCTTGCCCTTGACCAGCACCTCGTGGCGCTGCGGATCCAGCCGCAGCGTCCCGTGCTCGACCGCGGCGTCGTCGGCGTGCGGCGCGGAGCGGCGCAGCAGCGCCCGGATGCGGGCCACCAGCTCGCGCGGCGAGAACGGCTTGGTGACGTAGTCGTCGGCGCCGCAGTCCAGCCCGCGCACCTGGTCGAGCTCCTCGCCGCGCGCGGTCAGCATGATGATCGGCAGCTCCGCGGTCGGCTCCTCGCGGCGCAGGCGGCGGGTGATCTCCAGGCCGCTCTGGCCCGGCAGCATCCAGTCGACCAGCAGCAGGTCGGGCTTGTGGTCGGCGATCAGGCCGTAGGCCTGCGGCGCGTCCGCCGCCTCGAGGATCTCGAAGTCGGCCTGCCGCAGGACGTAGCCGACCATCTCCCGGATGGCCGGCTCGTCCTCGACCATGAGGATTTTGGCGCCCGGCATTTGTCGCATTGTCCGCCCGCGATATTACACCATTGTTACAGCGCGCCGGGCGCCGCGAGTCCCGCATGTTCTGGCATCGGCGCGGCGGCGGCGCGCGCCCGCCCCGGGCCGGGCATGGGGTAGAATGCCCGGAATTGCGCCGAGGGCTCCGGGGGGCCGCCGCCTGATGCACACCGACATTCCGAAACGCCTGCTTCCCGCCCTGCCGCTGGCGCTGCTCGCGGCCGCCGCCCACGCCGAAGAGGCCGCGGACGAGGCGCCCGAGAAGATCACCGTGGTCGGCACCTCGATCAAGCAGACGCCGATCGACGAGCCCTACGCGGTCGACGTCACCAACCGCGACAACCTGGCCGACCAGGGCGCGCCCCGCCTCACCGACATGATCCGCAACCTCGGCGCCAGCCACGGCGTGGTCGGCGAGCGCTCCAGCTGGTACAACTCCGGCCAGGGCGGCGCCATCATGGAGAGCGTCGCCAACATCAACCTGCGCGGCCTCGGCGCCTCGCGGACGCTGGTGCTGATCAACGGCCGCCGCCAGGTCTACGTGCCGACGCGGCTGATCGGCGGGCGCTTCGTCGACATCAACGTCATCCCCGGCATCGCGCTCGGCCGGATGGAGGTGCTGAAGGAGGGCGCCGGCGCCATCTACGGCTCGGACGCGGTCGGCGGCATCGCCAACTTCGTCACCCGGCGCGACTTCGTCGGCTTCGAGACCTCGGCGTCGCACGACCACTTCGACGACGCCGGCGACACGCTGCTGGGCGGCATCTGGGGCGGCGAGGTCGGCGATTCGAACCTGGTGGTGTCGGTCGAGCACGGCCGGCGGCGCGAGCTGCGCGCCGAGGACCGCGACTGGTCGCTGCTCGAGCTGCAGAGCCCCTGGCGCGCCGGCTACTCCAGCGTCGGCAACCCCGGCCACTTCCGCTTCCCCGACCTCGACCGCCCGGCCGAGCGCTTCGGCCGCGCCGACCTGGCCGCGCGCCTGGGCGCGGCGCCGCAGCAGGTCGACCCGCGCTGCGAGGACCTGGGCGGCCACGACAACGGCGCCGGCAACTGCCTGTACCGCTACCAGGCGGCGGACAACCTGATCGAGAAGACGCGCAACACCAACGTGTTCGCCGAGCTCAACGGCCCGCTGACCGACCGCGCCGACTACCACCTGGAGGCGCTGTGGTCCGAGGCGGTGGTGCCCGACTGGCGCGCGACGCCGTCCTGGCCGCTGTTCCAGTGGCTCGACCGCGGCCTGCAGGAGGTCGGCGCGGCCCACCCGGGGCGGCGCAAGTTCTGCGCCGACTACGGCGCCGGCGGCGCGCTCGCCGAACGCTGCGCCGACGACAGCCCGTGGTACTTCTACGGCCGGCCGTTCGGCAACTCCGGGCCGGACCGCTTCCTGCGCCGCGACACCCGCACCTGGCGCCTGGCGGCCGGCGTCACCGGCGACTTCGACCTCGCCGACCGGCTGCTCGACTACGACGCCAACCTGACCTACGCGAAGAGCTCCGCCAACAACCGCTTCGCCGGCATCTACGCCGAGCGCCTGTTCCTCGCCTACCGCGGCTACGGCGGCCCGAACTGCGGCGTCGGCGTGGTGGCGGACGCGAACGCCGCCACCGGCATGCGGCTCGGCGACACCGGCGGGCGGACGCCGGGCGCGGGCGACTGCATGTACTACAACCCGTTCAGCAACGCCATCCAGTACTCCATCCAGCCGGCGATCCACCGGCCCGGCTACGACCTGGCCGGGCGGCCGAACCCCGACTACCGGGCGGACCTCGCCAACAGCCCGGAGCTGCACGCCTGGCTGCACGAGACGGTCAACCCGAACGACGAGGCCGAGCTGCTGGTCGGCGACCTCACCGTCAGCGGCAGCCTGTGGGAGGACACGGCCGGCTTCGCCCTCGGCTACATGTACCGCCGCTTCGAGGCCCGCGGCGAGCCGGACCCCCTCAGCAGCCTGACCGCCAACCCCTGCCCGGTGGTCGGCGACCGCAGCTGCCTGCCGGCGGGGCAGAGCACCTCGCCCCAGGAGCGCGGCATCTACACCTGGACCAACACCTACCACCCCTACGACGAGACCCACACCTCGCACCGGGTGTTCGGCGAGCTGGCGCTGGCGCTGGGCGAGGACCTGGACGTGCAGCTGGCGGCCAACTACGAGGACTCCGAGGACAACAGCAGCCTCGACCCCAAGGTCGGGCTGCGCTACCGGCTGACCGACGCCGTGTCCCTGCGCGGCTCGGCGCAGACCACGTTCCGCACGCCGTCGACCGACGACCTCAACTCCGGCGCGCCGCTGACCACGCTCGAGTACATCAGCACCACCGGCGCCTGGCTGCAGGTCGAGAAGGTCGGCGACGACTCGATCGACCCCGAGGAGGCGTTCACGTTCAACCTGGGCGTGGTGGTGCAGGCGGACGACGGCACCGAGCTGACCGTGGACTACTGGAGCTACGACTTCGAGGACGTGATCGCCGGCCTGCCGTCGGACGCGCTCGACGACCTGTACGCGGCGCCCGGCACCAAGAGCCTGGTGCAGCAGTACATCTACTGCACCGACGGCCTCGGCACCGGCACCTGCGCCGCGAACGAGATCATCGGCCTGCGCACGCCGCTGGTCAACTGGCCCGGGGTCAAGACCTCCGGCCTCGACTGGCACCTGATGCGGCCGTTCGAGCTGGAGCGCGGCGAGCTGACGCTGGACCTGAGCGGCACCTACACCATCGAGTACGAGGTCGACGACCTGACGCTGGCCGGCGAGACCCTGCTGAAGGGCTTCGACGCCGCCGGCAAGCTCAACTTCGGCCACGCGCTGGCGCCGCCGATCCCCGACTGGAAGGGCCGCCTGTCCGCCGTCTGGCGCTGGAGCGACTACACCCTGGCCGGGCACGTCAACCACATCTCGTCGTACGAGGACGTGGTCGACCAGCAGAAAGCCGCGATCGATCGGCGCAAGATCGATTCGCACACCACGCTGGACGTGACGTTCCGCTGGCAGCTGGCGGAGCGCGGCCTGGACCTGGCGGCGTCGGTGCTGAACGTCACCGACGAGGATCCGCCGTTCGCCAACGTCGAGCACGGCTACGACGGCCTCACCCACGACGGCAAGGGCCGCCGCTTCAAGCTGGGGCTGAGCTACAGCTTCTGAGCGCCGCGCCCGGGCGCGCTCAGCGGCGCGCCCGGGCGACGTACTCGCCGCTGCGCGTGTCGACGCGCACCACCTCGCCGGCCTCGACGAACAGCGGCACCCGCACCACCGCGCCGGTCTTCAGGCGCGCCGGCTTGACGCCGCCGGAGGCGGTGTCGCCGCGCACCCCGGGGTCGGTCTCGGCCACCTCCAGCTCGACGAACGGCGGCGGCGCCACCCGCACCGCGTTGCCCTCGTAGAGCAGCACGCGGCACCGGTCCTGCGGCTGCAGCCAGGGCCGCGCCCCGGCCATGGCGGCGGCCGGCGCGGTGTGCTGCTCGTAGGTCTCCGGCGACATGAACACGCCCGCCTCGCCGTCGGCGTACAGGTACTGCAGCTCGAGCTCCCGCACGTCGGCCGCCTCCAGCGCGTCGCCGGACTTCAGCGTCTTCTCGTTGACCCGCCCGGTCAGCAGGTTGCGCAGCCGCGTGCGCGTGAACACCTGGCCCTTGCCGGGCTTCTCGGACTCGGCGGAAAGGATCTCGTGCGGCGCGCCGTCGAGCAGCACCTTGAGGCCGGAGCGGAGCTCGTTGCGCGCGTAGCGGACCATGGCGGCGCGGATTCTAGCGCGCGCCCGCGCCGCGAACTTCCCGCGGCGGCGGCCGGTCTATACTGGCGGCGCGCTGCCGCGCCTCCCGCAACCGACCCCGAGGACCTCCCCGATGAAGAAATCCGCCGCCGCCCCCCGCTCCCTCGCCTCCGGCCTGCTGGCCCTGGCGCTGGGCACGACCCTCGCCGGCGCCGCCCAGGCCGTGCCCGACGCGCCCAAGAACTGGGAGAAATGCGCCGGCGTCGCCAAGGCCGGCAGGAACGACTGCGGCGCCACCGACGGCGCGCACCGCTGCGCCGGGCAGGCGCCGGAAGACGGCATGGCCACGGAATGGGTGTACGTGCCCGAGGGCACCTGCGAGAAGCTCGTCGGCGGCGCCGTGCACGCGGTCAAGCCGGCCAAGTAAGCCGCCCCGCGGGCCGGGCGCCGCGGCCCGCATGGACGCGCCGCTCGCCGGACTGGGCGTGGGCCTGCGCGGCCCGCACGCGCCGGCGGTCCTGCGCGACCGGCCGCCGGCGCCGTGGTTCGAGCTGCTGACCGACAACCACCTGGCCGCCGGCGGCGCGCTGCGCTTCCAGGCCGAGGCGGTCGCCGAGCGCTACCCGGTCGCCCTGCACGGGGTGGGCATGTCGCTCGGCGGCGTCGACCCGCTGGACCCGGACTACCTGAAGCGGGTGCGCGACCTGGTCCGGCGCACCGGCGCGCGCCACGTCTCCGAGCACCTGTCCTTCACCGCCCGCGGCGGCGTCCACAGCCACGACCTGCTGCCGCTGCCCTGGACCGAGGAGGCGCTGGCGCTGGCCGCGGCGCGGGCGCGCGAGGCGCAGGACCGGCTGGACGCGCCGTTCCTGGTCGAGAACGTCTCCACCTACCTCGAGTACGCGCACTCCGCCCTGGGCGAAGGCGAGTTCCTGGCCGAGCTCTGCGCCCGCGCGGACTGCGGGCTGCTGCTCGACCTCAACAACGTGCACGTCAACGCGGTCAACCACGGCCGCGACCCGTTCGAGTTCCTCGATGCCGTGCCCTGGGAGCGCGTCGGCGAGATCCACCTGGCCGGACACGCCGAGCGCGGCGGCCTGCTGATCGACACCCACGGCGCGCCGGTGTGCGGCGAGGTGATCGAGCTGTTCCGCCGCGTGCTGCCGCGCGTCCCCGAAGTCCCGGTGCTGCTGGAGCGCGACACCCGGCTCCCGCCCTGGGAGGAATTGTGGGCGGAGGCGCAGCGCCTGGAGCGCGCGCGCCGCGCGGAGCTGGCGTGAAGCTGGCGGCGCTGCAGGCGGCGCTGGCGGCGGCCGTCACCGGCCGCGGCAGCAGCGCGGAGCTGGAGGCCCTGATCCGTCCGACCCGGGGCATTCCGCCCGCGGCGCGGCTGGACGCGCACCGCGCCACGGTCCGCGACGCCCATCTGGGCGCGCTCGATGCCGCCTACCCGGTCTGCCGGGAGGTGCTGGGGCCGAAGTACTGGCGGCGGCTGCTGGACGAGGAGATCCGCGCGTTCGGCGATGCCGGGCCGGACCTGAACCGCTACGGGGAATTCCTGCCGGAACTGCTGGCCCGAGTCCAGACGCGGCGCCCGGAACTGGCGGAGCTCGATTACCTGGGCGAACTGGCGGCGCTCGAGTGGCGAGTGCACGAGGCGGGCTTCGCCGCCGACGATCCGCCGTTCGACTGGGCGGCCTTCCGGGCGCTGGACGACGCCGGCCGCGAGCAGCTGCGCCTCGCGCCGAGCCGGGCGCTGCGCGCGCTGCGCTTCAAGCACCCGGTCGACGAACTGTGGCGGCGCCACCGGGACGGGCCGCCGGGCTGGCCGCCGCAGGCGCCGGTGCGCTGCTGCGTGCACCGCGCGGGACGCTTCGAGGTGTCGGTGACCCGGCTGGACGACGGCGAGGCCGCGCTGCTGGAGGCGCTGGGAACAGGCCGGGCGCTCGGCGAACTGCCGGGCGCGGCGGAGGACGCGGCGGGGACGCTGTTCCGGATGATCGAGCGGGGCTGGGTTGCGGCGGCTGGAAATTCATGCGGGGCCGCATAGGCGCCGCGCTTGCGTTTCAGCCGGCTAAGAAATGCTGGACGGGCAATCCGACCCGCCGCGCCGGCGCCCGCGGGCGAGCTCATGCCGCTGAGCCGCGCGTCGCCGGCGCGTCCGGCCCCGGAAAGCCGGAATTCCGCGGCGTTTGACAATGCGCCGCAAAGGAGTATAACCGCCTGAACGCGGCAGCGCGGCGCCTCGCGCCTCGTCGCGCACGTTGATGCTTCAGCAAATCCAAACTTCCTCCGCGCGCCGCCCGCCTAACACGGGGGGGGGGGTCTAAAAGCTTTTCCGCGCGCCGGGCGTCCGGCGCGCCTCCGCATCCGGCGGTCGTTCCGGCCGGGCCGATGACCGGCGCGCGTCCCGCGCGCTTTCTTCCGGCAGCGCTGCTCGTCGCGCCGTTGCTGCTCGCGGCGACGGACGCGGCGGCTCAGCGAGCCAATCCGCGTTTCGTCCTGTCCACGAGCGCGTCCTCGGTGGCGGAAGGAGGGAGCGTCACGGTGAGCATCGCCTGCGACAACGCGGGTTCGAATACACATATGTGTTCCGACCTCTTAGTCGTCGATGCGACGCACGACCCCGTGATCACCATAGCGATCAGCGGCCCCAGCGGGCACGGGGCCACGCTGACCGGCACCACGTTCACCTTTACGGAAGGCACCGGAGCATGGAACCAAACCCCGACAGGGACGGTGACGATTTCGGTGGCCAGCGACACTCAGGCGCAAGGCGACCGGACGCTGACGATATCGGGAACCCCCAACGATTACTGGACCACCTACGACAACAGTCCTCAGCCGGCCAGCATCACGTTGCCGATCACGGATCCCGACAACGTGCTGACGCTGGCGATCGCGGACGCGGACGACACGATCGCGGAGGGCGAATCGACGACGGTGACGGCGACGGCGCCGTCGGCGCCGAGCGCGGCCGTGACGGTGACGGTGTCGGCGGCGGCCGGGGTCACGGTGCCCGCGTCGGCCAACACCATCACGATCCCGACGACCAGCGCGTCCGGCTCCAACTCGGTGACGATCACGGCGGACGACGACCGCGTGGACGGCCCGGAGACGAAGATGGTGACGATCACGGCGTCGGCGCCCGGCTACCGGGACGGGACCGCGACGCTGACGGTGAACGACAACGACGAGTCGGCGCTGGATGTGATCGAGGGCGCCGACGGCACCACGGTGACGGAGGACTTGGGCACGGACACGTTCGAGGTGCGTCTTGCGACCCGGCCGGCATCGGTGGTGCAGGTGGCGGTGTCGAGCGACGACGCCGACGAGTGCGTGGCGGAGGTGGACGGCAGCACGGATTACGACGGCGGGACGCTGACGTTCGTGCCCATGGCCAGCGAAGTTTCCGGCGCCCAGACGACCCTGTGGAGCGAGGCGCAGATGGTGACGGTGCGGGGCGTGGACGACAGCGTGCTGGATCCCGGCGAGACCTGCACGGTGCGGCTGGATACGAGCAGCGTGCCGGCCTCGGGCGACACCGCATACCACGGTTTGGCCGATGTCGAGGTGACGGTGACCGTCACCGACAACGATGTGCAGCCGACGCTGGCGCTGACGCCGCCCGCGATCGACGAGAGCGGGTCGAACAACCGGGCGACGGTGACGGCGACGCTGGCGGATCCCGCGGCGTCGCAGGTGACGCTCACGGTGTCGGCGGCGCCGGTGAGTCCGGCGGTGGCGGGCGATTACAGCCTGAGCGGGAGCACGCTGACGATCGCGTCGGGCGCGACGACCAGCACGGGGACGGTGACGATCACGGCGGTGGACAACGCCGTGGACGCGGCGAACAAGACGGTGACGGTGTCGGCGACGTCGTCGGGCGGGAACACGGTGGCGCCGGCGGACGCGACGCTGACGATCCGGGACGACGACGGGCCGGGCCTGGATTTGTCGCGGACCTCGCTGTCGCTGGGCGAGGCCGGGGAGGAGGGCTCGTTCGCGGTGAATCTGGGGTCGCAGCCGACGGCGGACGTGACGGTGACGGCATCGCGGCCGGCAGCGGACGCCACGGAATGCGAAGTGAAGAGCGGCGCGGGCGCGTACGGGGCCTCGACGACGCTGACGTTCACGGCCTCTACTCCGGCCACCCTGTGGAGCACGCCGCAAACGGTGATGGTGCGGGCCATTGACGACCCCGCTGCCGACACCGACCAGTCGTGCGACATCACGCTGTCGGTCAGCAGCACGGACACGAACTACAACACGCTGGGGGATGAGACGGTGTCGGTTACCGTGGTGGACGACGACACGGCGGGACTGACGCTGTCGAAGACCGAAGTGTCGACCAGCGAGGACGGAACGACCGACATGTTCACGGTGCGCTTGGCGACGCTGACGGGGGCGAACGTGACCGTCGCGATCCGCAGCAGCGACGAGGGCGAGGCGACGGTTTCCCCGGCGAGCCTCACGTTCGGGCCGGCGGCGGACAGCAGCGACCCCGCCAACCCGGTGTTCCGATGGAACGATCCGCAGGAGGTGACGGTGACGGGCATGGACGACGACGACCCGGACGGCCCGCAGCGGTACACGATCACGCTGGATTCGAGCAGCACATTCGATGCCGCCTACGACGGCTTGGATGACGTGGAGGTGTCGGGCACGAACGAAGACGACGATGCGGTGACGGTGACGCTGTCGACCTCGGCGGCGGGCGGGCGGCTCGCGGAGGGCGAATCGGCGACGGTGACGGCGCGCTTGGGCCGCGCGGTGCAGGCGGCGACGACGATCACGGTGTCGGCGGCGGCGGGGACGGGCGCGTCGGCGGCGCACTTCCGGCTGAGCGAGAACCGGACGCTGACGGTGGCGGCGGGGGCGACGTCGAGCACGGGCGCGGTGACCATCACCGCGGTGGACGACGAGGTGGACGGCCCGGAGACCCGGCAGGTGACGGTGTCGGGGTCGTCGAGCGGCGGCCAGGGGGCGCTGGATCCGGATTCCGTGACGCTGACGATCGCGGACGACGACGCGGCGCCGCAGGCGTCGCTGACCTTGACGCCGGCGATGATCGACGAGAGCGGGCCGGACAACGCGGCGCGGGTGACGGCGGCGCTGAGCCATCCCTCGAGCATGGCGACGACGGTGACGGTGTCGGCCGCGGCCGGGGTGACGGTGGGCGCGGACAACGTCCTCTCGATCCCCGCGGGCGCGACGGCGAGCGCGGGCGCGGTGACGCTGACGGCGGTGGACGACGAGGAGCAGGGTCCGGACCGGGAGGTGGCGGTGTCGGGCCGGGCGGAGAACGCGCACGGCATCGAGCAGCCGGAAGCGGTGGTGTTGACCATCCGCGACGACGACGGGACGGAGGCGGTGACGGCGGTGCTGTTGCCGGAGGCGGCGCGGGCGATGGCGGACAGCCGAGCGAGCGCGGTGCGGCGGCGGCTGGAAAGCGCGGACGCGGCGGAGGCGTCGGCGCCGCCGGCGCTGACGGCATTGCTGACGGAGCACGGCCCGTCGCTGCAGAAAGACGAACTGGACTGGAAGAAGGCGCTGGCGGGGTCGTCGTTCGCGCTGCCGCTGAACGCGGCCGGCGGCGGTTCCGGCGGCGGCGTCGCCGTGTGGGGGAGCGGGGACTACCGCGACCTGGACGGCGAGGCGCGGGGCGTGTCGTGGGACGGCGACGTCGTGAGCGCGCACCTGGGGCTGGACCGGAAACTGGCGAACGGCCTGCGCGTGGGCCTGGCGGCGTCGTGGTCGGAGGCCAAGTTCGACTACGGGCACGAGGGCCGCGAAGGCGAGTGGGAGCTGGAGATGGCCAGCGCGCAGCCGTACCTGGGCTGGACCACGCCGGGCGGCCTGGAGCTGTGGGCCTCGGCGGGCGCGGGCAGCGGCGACCTGGAGATCGCCGCCGGCGGGACGCGGGAGGAATCGGACGCGGACATGTGGCTGGCGGCGGCCGGGGCGCGCAAGCCGCTGCATGAGACGGCGAGCGGGCTGCGGGTGTCGCTGCGCGGCGAGGCGCTGTATTCGAGTTTCGAGGTGGACGGCAACGGCGGCCGCATCCAGGCCTACACGGCGGACGTGAGCCGCCTGCGGCTGGCGCTGGAGGCGCGGCGGGACCGCGCGCTGGCGTCGGGGGCGCGGCTGTCGCCGCGGTTCGAGCTGGGGCTGCGGCACGACGGCGGCGACGGCGAGACCGGCGCGGGGGTGGAGCTGGGCGGCGGCGCGGAGTACGCCTCGGGCCGGCTGACGGCATCGGGCGGGGCGCGGGTTCTGGCGGCGAATTCGGACTACGACGAGTGGGGCGCGGATCTGGCGCTGGCGTACGCGCCGGGCGCCGGCGGGCGGGGCTTCTCGTTCCGGCTGGCGCCGTCGTGGGGTACTGCGCAGAGCGGCGCGCAGAAACTGTGGGAGCGGGGCGCGCCGGGACTCAGCGGCACTGCGGACGAGTCCGATCCGGGCGGCCGCCTGGCGGCGGAGCTGGGCTACGGGCTGAAGTCGCCGTGGAGCCGGGGCCTGCTGCGGCTGACGTTGGGCGGCGAGGCGGTCGAGGATGCGGACGCGGCCTGCCGCTTGAAGGGCGCGGTGGCGCTGGACGCGACGGCCAGTCTGGGTCTGGAGCTGGAAGTGCGCGACCCGCCGTCGGGCGGCGCCGAGCACAGCTTGATGGTGACCGGCGAACTGCGCTTCTAGGCGCGGCGAACCGGCGGGTGGAGCGCCCGTCGTCCTGAGTGTCGCCGGGACGCCCGGTCTCGGAAAATTGAAATCCGGAACGCCGCGGCGCTTAACGGCAAGGAATGTCCGGCATCGTCCGGTGTATGATGATTCGCGCTGCCGTTGCCTGCGCGCCCGCCTGTCCTCAAAGTAACGCGGGAAAGCGCGCGCAAGGCGGAAGTTTCCTATGCACGAAGATTCTTCGCATGCCCGGCGGCGAGAAGCCGAACCGCTCTGGCCGCGCGAGAATTTGCGCGAGTTGACGTTTTTCGAAGCGTTCGCGGATGTGCATACGCCGCCGCAGTGTCTGCCGCCGATTCGCTTCCGCCGCATGCCGCCGCCATACGAGCAAAGCGGACTGTACATGCGGGAAGCCTTTCGCAAGGCGATCCATGCGCTGGGCTTGGAAAACGTGGCGCCGCCCGAACGCTTGACGTGGTCGGGCGCGGTTCCGTCGCCCGATGTCCTGCGGCGGTGCGAGAAAGTTTTGCCGAATGCGGCGGACCGCATTTTTTCCATCGCGGAACAGGAACTGGAGCTTCGCGCCAGCGAGCAGACGTGCGCGTTCGAAAACGATCGTGGCAAGATCGACATGGCGCTGTGGGCCGGCTTGGCCCTGCTCGCCGCGGCCGGAGTCGCGGCGTGGTTCGGCAACGCTTATCTCGCCCTGTCGCTGGGGCTGGCGGGTCCCGCCTTCGCCCTGACCCGATTCCTGATGCGCCGGCGGTAGCCCCGTTCCCGCGCCGGGCAATCGGCGGAATCCCGCCGCTCTCCCCTTTCCCTCGGCGTCCCCTATAATCGGGGCGACCACCGACGGAGGTTCGCTCATGGACTATTCCCAATGGCTCGGTGTGGCCAACAGCTTCGTCTGGGGCTGGCCCACCATCATTCTCCTCCTGGGCCTCGGCGCCTACCTGATGGTCGGCCTGCGCTTCCTGCCGCTGCGCCGGGTCGGCGCGGGCTTCGGCGAACTGCTCCGCGGCCGCCGCTCCAGCGAGCCCGGCGAGATCCCGCCGTTCCGCGCGCTGATGACCGCGATGTCCGCCACGGTCGGCACCGGCAACATCGCCGGCGTCGCCACCGCCATCGCCATGGGCGGGCCCGGCGCGGTGTTCTGGATGTGGGTGATGGCCCTGCTCGGCATGGCCACCAAGTACTCCGAGGCGGTGCTGGCGGTGCACTACCGCGAGACCACCGACGCCGGCGAGTACCACGGTGGCCCGATGTACTACATCCAGAAGGGCCTCGGCGACAACTGGACCTGGCTGGCGATGCTGTTCGCGCTGTTCGCCACCGTCGCCGCCTTCGGCATCGGCAACATGGTGCAGTCCAACTCGGTGGCCGACGCCCTGCACCACCAGTTCGCGGTCGACGAGGCTTGGACCGGCGTCGCCATGGCGGCGCTGGCGGGCGCGGTGATCCTGGGCGGCCTGAAGCGCATCGCGGCGGTCGCCGCCCGGCTGGTGCCGCTGATGAGCGCCGCCTACGTGCTGTGCGCGCTGGTCGTGATCCTGATGTACCTGCCGGAGGTGCCGGGCGCCCTCGGCACCATCGTCGCCAGCGCCTTCACCGGCCACGCCGCGGTCGGCGGCTTCGCCGGCACCGCGGTGATGATGGCGATCCAGTTCGGCGTCGCGCGCGGCATCTTCTCCAACGAGGCCGGCCTCGGCAGCGCGCCGATCGCGCACGCCGCGGCGCGCACCCAGAGCCCGGTGCGGCAGGGCCAGATCGCCATGCTCGGCACCTTCATCGACACCCTGATCATCTGCACCATGACCGCGCTGGTGATCATGCTGACCGGCGCCTGGACCTCCGGCGCCAACGGCGCCGCGCTGTCGACCCAAGCCTTCGGCATGGCGCTGCCGGCCGGCGGCGTCATCGTGACGCTGGCGCTGGCGGTGTTCGCGTTCACCACCGTGCTCGGCTGGAGCTTCTACGGCGAGCGCTGCGTGCAGTTCCTGCTCGGGGCCAAGGTGGTGCTGCCGTTCCGGGTGCTGTGGATCGCCGCGCTGGTGCTCGGCTCGACGGTCGAGCTGCGCCAGCTCTGGCTGCTGTCCGACACCCTGAACGCGCTGATGGCCTGGCCGAACCTGGTGGCGATGCTGCTGCTGTCGGGCGTGGTGTTCCGCCTGACCCGGGAGCACGAAGACCGGGCCTCTTGATCCCGGTCCCGCCCACGGTCGCCGACGACGTCGCCCGCGCCCTGGCGGAGGACGCGGCGGCGGACGACGTCACCGCCGCGCTGGTCCCGGACCGCCTGGCGGCGGCCGAGCTCCGCTGCCGGCAGGACGCGGTGCTGTGCGGCGTCCCGTGGGCGGCGGCGGCGTTCCGGCAGCTGGACCCCGGCGCCGCGCTCGATTGGCGCGCGGCCGACGGCGGCGCGGTGGCGGCCGGCGCCGTCGTCTGCGCGCTGCGGGGACGGGCGCGGGCGCTGCTCTCCGGCGAGCGCGCGGCGCTCAACTTCCTGCAGCTGCTGTCCGGGGTCGCCACCCGCGCCCGCGAGCATGTCCGCGCGCTCGGCGGCGCGGACTGCCTGCTGCTCGACACCCGCAAGACGCTGCCGGGGCTGCGCGCGGCGCAGAAGTACGCGGTCGCCTGCGGCGGCGCCGCGCCGCACCGGGGCTCGCTGGCCGAGGCGGTGCTGATCAAGGAGAACCACTGGGCGCTGCTCGACGACCTGGCCGCGGCGGTGCGCGCGGCGCGCGAACGCGCGCCGGAGCTGCCGGTGATCGTCGAGGTCGAGGACCTGGCGCAGCTGGCGGAGGCGTGCGCCGCGCGCCCGGACGTGATCCTGCTCGACAACCTGACGCCGGCGCAGGCGCGCGAAGCGGCCCGGCGCTGCCCGGACGTCCCGCTCGAGGCCTCGGGCGGGCTGGCGCCGGAGAACCTGGCCGACTACGCCGCCGCCGGCGCGGCGCGGCTGTCGGTCGGCGGCCTGACCAAGGACGTCCGCGCGGTCGACTTCTCGCTGCGGCTGCGCCCGGCCTAGGCCGCCTCGGCGCGCTTGGCGCGTTCCCACAGCTCCTCCCAGCGCGCGGCCGAGCAGCCGTCCGGCGACTCGCCCGCGGCCGCGAGCTCCGCCTCCATGCGGGCGAAGCGCGCGCCGAAGCGCCGGCAGGCGCGGTGCAGCGCCTCCTCCGGGCGCACGCCCAGGTGGCGGGCGCAGTTGACGGCGGCGAACAGCAGGTCGCCGAGCTCCCGCTCGCGCTCGTCCGTGCCGTCCGCCCGGCGCAGTTCTTCCAGCTCCTCCGCGACCTTGTCCAGCACCGGCTCCGGCCGCTCCCAGTCGAAGCCGACCCGGGCCGCGCGCTTCTGCAGCTTGACGGCGCGGGCCAGCGCCGGCAGGCCGCGCGGCACCCCGGCCAGCACGCCGCGCTCGCCGCGCGCGGCGCGCTCCGCCCGCTTGCGCTCCTCCCAGTCGGCCCAGATCTCGTCCTCGGTGCGCGCTCCCGCATCGCCGAACACGTGCGGGTGGCGCTCGACCATCTTGGCGCAGATCGCCCGCACCACGTCGGCGTAGCCGAACAACCCCCGCTCCTCGGCCAGCTGCGCGTGGTAGACCACGCTCAGCAGCAGGTCGCCGAGCTCGCCGCGCAGCCCGTCCCAGTCCTCGCGCTCGATCGCGTCGGCCACCTCGTAGGCCTCCTCCACGGTGTAGGGGGCGATGCTGGCGAAGTCCTGCTTCAGATCCCAGGGGCAGCCGCCGTCCGGGTCGCGCAGGCGGCGCATGATGGCGAGCAGTTCGTCGGTGGCGTGCATGGCGGGCTCCGGGAGGACGGGGGTTCGGCGGCGCATTATCGCCCGCGGCGGCGGTTCGCTACAATGGCGCCGCCGCCGCCCCGCCCCGCTTCCGTGTCCTCCGTCCGCCTGCGCAAGGCCGTCTTCCCGGTCGCCGGCCTCGGCACGCGCTTCCTGCCCGCGACCAAGGCCGTGCCGAAGGAGATGCTGCCGGTCGTCGACCGGCCGCTGATCCAGTACGCGGTGGAAGAGGCGGCCGCGGCCGGCATCGAGCTGATGGTGTTCGTCACCGGGCGCGGCAAGGGCGCCATCGCCGACCACTTCGACGCCGCCGGCGAACTGGAGGCGGAACTGGAGGCGGCCGGCAAGACCGCGCAGCTGGAAGAACTGCGCGGCATCCTGCCCGCCGGCGTCGATTGCGTCTACCTGCGCCAGCCGCAGGCGCTCGGCCTCGGCCACGCGGTGCTGTGCGCCGAACCGGCGATCGGCGACGAGCCGTTCGCGGTGATCCTGGCGGACGACCTGATCGACGCCGGCGGCGCGCCCTGCCTCGCGCAGATGGCCGAAGTCTGGCGCGAGACCGGCGGCGGCGTGCTGGCGGTGGAGCAGGTGCCGCCGGAGCGCATCTCCCGCTACGGCGTGGTCGCCGGCGAGCCGGCCGGCGAGCGGCGCTGGACGGTGCGGCGGATCGTCGAGAAGCCGCCGGCCGAAGAGGCGCCGTCGGACTTGGGGGTGGTCGGGCGCTACATCCTGCCCCCGGACATCTTCGCGCGCATCCGCGAGACCGCGCGCGGCGCCGGCGGCGAGATCCAGCTGACCGACGCCATCGCCCTGCAGCTCGAGCGCGGGCCGGTCACCGCCTACCGCTTCGAGGGGCGGCGCTACGATTGCGGCAGCAAGCTGGGCTTCCTGCAGGCGTCGCTCGAGTACGGCCTGAAGCGCCCGGAACTGGGCGCGGAACTGCGCGAAATCCTGGAGGGCCTGTGAGCCGGGCCGCGCCGCCGCGCGCGGGCGCACAATGAAAGCCGGCGCATCAGGCGGGGCGGGGAACCCGATGCCGGCGGCGGAGAAGTACAAGCGCATCAGCCTGCCCGCGGCCCCGGGGCCGGAAGCGGGCGCCGTCGTCGCGGCGATCAACGGCCGGTTCCGCGCCGACGATTTCCATGTCGTGCAGAACGGCGGCTCCCTGGAGATCTGGCTGCGGGAAGTCGACCTGCGCGCGCTGGCGGCCGCGGCGGACGAGGCGGCGCAGGAGCACGGCGCCGCCGCGGTCGCGCGCTCGGTGCATGACGCGGTGGCCGCCATCCGCAGCTACGGGCTGAACGGCCGCAAGCGGCTGTACGTCGGCTACGACCGGGAGCGCAAGGTCGCCGGCCGCAAGGGCAAGGAGGCGCGCCGGGGCAAGCACTACTACGCCCGCGACCACGACTTCGGCGCGGCGGAGAACGCGCTGCCGGAGAAGTTCCGCGACCGGATCGTCTGCGGCGACAGCGAGGCGAAGCTGAAGCAGCTGCCGGACAACTGCGTCGACCTGGTGTTCACCTCGCCGCCGTACAACTTCGGCTTGGACTACGGGCGGTCCGGCGACGACGCGGCCGACTGGGAGGGGTACTTCGAGAAGCTGTTCCGCGTGTTCGACGAGTGCGTCCGCGTGCTCAAGTTCGGCGGGCGCATCGTGGTGAACGTGCAGCCGCTGTTTTCGGACTACATTCCGAGCCACCACATCATCTCCGACTACTTCATGCGCCGGCGCCTCATCTGGAAGGGCGAGATCCTGTGGGAGAAAAACAACTACAACTGCAAGTACACGGCCTGGGGCAGCTGGAAGAGTCCGGCCAGCCCGTACCTGAAGTACACGTGGGAATTCCTGGAGGTGTTCTGCAAGGGCGACCTGAAGAAGGCGGGCCGCGCCGCGGACGCCGACATCGACGCGGATTCGTTCAAGCAGTGGGTGACGGCGAAGTGGTCGATCGCGCCGGAGCGGCGCATGAAGGAGTACGGGCACCCGGCGATGTTTCCGCTGGAGCTGGCGCGGCGGGTGCTGCTGCTGTTCAGCTTCCGCGGCGACGTGGTGCTGGATCCGTTCGCCGGCGCGGGCACGACCTGCGCGGCGGCATGCGCGAACGGCCGGCGTTTCTTGGGTCTGGACGTTTCCGCCGAATACTGCCGGGCGGCCCGCGCCCGGCTTGCGGAGACAGAGGCCGTCATCAACCCTGCAACTTCACGGACGTTAAACTAGACCGGAAATTTTAAATTGCTGCGTCCCGCCGAAGGAAGACTTTGCTGGAAAGATGCAGAAATAGCCAAGAGGGGCACATGGAGATTAAGGCCGATAAAATCAATCGCGGCTATTGGCCCGGCGCAAGCAATAAGTTCAAAGTTCATTTCTCCTCTAAACAATTGCCGGGCATATCGTTCTGCTGGCACCACCATTCATAGTAACCAACTTTCTCCGCGATGGCGTTGTACTTCTCGGCGAGTTCTCCGGAGGCGTACATCTCGCCGCATTTTGCGATCTGGCGCACAGACATGGGCTCCATCGCTCGCGCTCTTTCCTCGGGATCTCCATAGTGCACATCATGGCAACTGATCACCGATAAGTCATAAGTCTTAAAGTCCTCTGCCGTCCACTTCCCCGCCTTGTAATCCTGCTGAATCTTGCAATAGAGAGTCTTGCAACGCGCGTCCAAACTGTCGCCAAGAGACTCTGCTAGGCCTTGCGCCATACAGCCCGAAACGACAAGAGACGCAAAGGAAAGGGCGATGGCTTTCATGGATATTATTCTCCAAGTCGAAACGCCGCAGGTTTGCATCTTCAGGCCCGAACCGGTCTCGAGCATGCAAACGGCGATCCGGACATCCTAAACGGCATCGGCTGGATAGCTCCCCGACATGCCAAACTTGGCATCCCAACTCCGGAAGACAAGCCCCGTCTCGCCCCGCCCTAGGGCGCTTCCTCTCCGCCGCCGTCCATGCGCGCGAGGTTCGCCTGCGCCTCCGGGTGGCCCTGCTCGGCGGCCAGCCGCAGCCACTTCAAGGCTTCCTCCTCGTCCTGCGGCACGCCTTCGCCGTTCCGGTGCATGAGGCCGAGCGCGTTCTGCGCGGCCGCGAAGCCCTGCTCGGCGGCGCGCCGGTACCAGTCCGCGGCCGCGACGTAATCCCGGTCGACGCCTTCGCCGCGGTCGAACATGACGCCGAGGTTGTACTGCGCGGCCAGGGAGCCGCGGGCGGCGGCGCGCCGGTACCAGCCCATGGCCGCGCCGTAGTCCCGCTCCACGCCCGCGCCCGCGTACAGCAGGTCCGCCAGATGCAGCTGGGCGAGCGGGTCGCCCTGCTCGGCGGCGCGGCGATACCACCGCGCGGCCTCTGCGGCGTCGCGCGGCACGCCTTCGCCGGCGGCGTACAGGTCGCCCAGGCTGCGCTGCGCCGGCGCGAAGTCCTGTTCGGCGGCGCGGCGGAACCAGTCCGCGGCCGCGGCGTCGTCGCGGGCGGCGCCGAGGCCCCGGTGATGCATGCGGGCGAGGCCGTACTGGGCGAGCGGCAGGCCGCTCGCGGCGGCGCGCCGGTACCACCGCAGGGCCTCGCCGTAGTCCCGCTCGATGCCGTCGCCGCTTTCCAGCATGGCGGCCAGGTTGTGCTGCGCGCCGGCCAGGTCCTGCTCGGCGGCGCGGCGGGTCCACCGCTCGGCCAGCGCGGGGTCGCGGTCGACGCCCTGGCCCTTGCGGTACAGGTTGCCGAGCGCGCCCTGCGCGACGGCGTGGCCCTGCTCGGCGGCGCGCTCGAACCAGCGCGCCGCCTCGGCGTAGTCCAGCTCCACCCGCTCGCCGCGGCTGTACAGCGTCCCCAGCGCCGCCTGGGCCTCCGCGTCGCCGGCCTCGGCCTGTTCGCGGGCCTGCGCCAGGGCCTCCGCGACCGCCGCGCTGCGGCGCTCCGCGGCTTCGGCCATCGCGGCGGTGCGGGCCTCCTCCGCCGAGGAGCACGCCGCCGCCAGCAGGCACAGCGCCGCCGGCGCGAGCGCCCGCATCCGCGTCCTCAGGTCCATGCTCCGGCTCCCGGCCTCAGAAGCGGCGCTTGAGGCCGACCGTCGCCGCCCAGTACTCGATGTCGTCGAAGCGGTGCGCGCTGACGAACGGCGTCTCGCCGTCCGCCCAGACCGGGTCGTGGTCGCGGATCTGGTCCCACAGGGCGCGGTCGCGCAACTCGCCGAAGCGCGCCCAGCGCGCCTTGACGCCGACCGAGAGCCGGTCCGTGAGCGCGTAGTCCGCGCCCGCCAGCAGCTGGAAGCCGAACAGCGTCTCGCGCATCCGCCCGTCCAGATGGCTCAGCGTGCCGGCGGCGGCCGGCGGCCGGTCCTCCGGCGTCAGCCCGGTGCCGGCGATGTCGAGGTAGGCGTCGCGCTGCTTGCGGCGGAAGCGGATCTCGTAGCGCAGCCGGGTCGCGGCCCAGCCGGCGCCCGCGCCCAAGTACGGCGTCCAGCGCTCGCCGCCGTCGAAATCGTAGTAGACGTTGGCGAACAGCTGGTCCGCGCGGAAGCGGGACGCCCGCTCCGACGGCAGTTCGGTCGGCTCCCACTCGTTGCGCTTGCTCGCGAACTCGTCGCTGCCGGCGCCGGCGAGCCCGGACCAGGGCTTGCGCTCGCCGCCGTGCCGGCGGTGCAGGTATTCCAGCTCGAAGCGCCAGCGGCCGCGCTGCATGCCGACGGCGAGGGCGCCGGTGAAGCCCGCATCCAGATCGAAGCGGTTGTCCGCGTGCGTGCGCGGCGTGGCGTGGGTGCAGACGGGATCGTCGATGCCCGGCGGCAGGGGCGCGGCGGTGTGGGGCGCGTACAGCCGGCGGTCGCAGCGGGTGCGGTGGCTGACCCAGGCCGCCTCGGAATCCAGCGCGGAGGCGTCGGCGAGCCCCAGCTCCGCGCCGACGTAGAAACCGGCCGCGGCCGCCGGCAGCGCGGCCAAGCCCGCGCACAGCGCCGCGGCGCGGGCGGCGGAACGCCCGCCGCCGCGCGGGCCCGGTTGCCCGGCCGGCCGGCGCATCGCCTCAGAACCGGCGCTTCAGCGCGATCGTCACCGCCCAGTATTCGAGGTCGTCGAATCGCTGGACGCTCGTGAACGGGGTGACGCCGTCCGCCTGCACCGGCGCGTGGTCGCGGATCTGGTTCCAGACCGCGCCCTCCGCCAGCTCCTCGAAGCGCGCCCAGCGCGCCTTGGCGCCGATCGAGGTGCGCTCGGTGAGCGCGTAGTCCGCGCCCGCCAGCAGCTGGAAGCCGAACAGCGTCTCCTCGACTTTCGTGTCCAGGTAGCTGAGCGTGCCGGCGGCGGCCGGCGGCCGGTCGGCCGCGGTCAGCCCGGTGCCCGCGATGTCGGCGTATTCCGGCAGGCTCTTGCGCAGGAAGCGGTTGCTGTAGCGCAGCCGGGTCGCGGCGAAGCCCAGGCCCGCGCCCAGGTAGGGCGTCCACTTCGAGGCGCCCGCGAAGTCGCGGTAGACGTTGGCGAACAACTGGTCGGCGCGGAATTTCGAGACCCGCTCCGTGGGCGTCTCGGCCCATTCGGCGCTCTTGCCGGCCAGCGCGGTGTTGGCGGCGGGGGTCCGCAGGGGCCGGGTCTCGCCGCCGTGCTGCCGGTGCAGGTACTCGAGCTCGAAGCGCCATGCGCCGCGCCGCCAGCCGGCGGCCAGGCCGGCGGCGAAGCCCGTGTCCAGCTCGAAGCCGTTGTTCGTGAGCGACCGCGGCGTGCTGTCGGTGCAGACGGGGTCGGTGGCGGTGAACGCGGGCGGATTGCCGCCGTACAGCAGCCGGTCGCAGCGGGTCGGGTGGTTGACGCCGGAGACGCTCGACTCGAGGGTGGCGGAGTCGGCCAGGCCCAGTTCGGCGCCGAGGTAGAAGCCGTCCCGCCCCTCGGCCGGGACCGCGAGGAGCAAAAGCGCCGCGCCGAGCGCCGCGCCCGGGCGGGGGAGAAGTCGTCGTGTTCCGTCGTTCCGCATGATCGTCGCTCCTGCCGGGAACCGGGATTATACGAAATCGGAGAAGCCGCCGCTCGCCGGCGGGCGGGGCGGAGGAATTCCACAAGCAGGTGGATTATTATTGGGAATTTTCTATTTTTGTAAGAAATAACTACTATTTTTTCTTACAAGATATACGCGAATAACACTGCTTTCATATGGATTATTCCTATTCCGTATTTAGTCTTTTATAGAAAGGTATATAGGATAATATTTGTAAGAAAAAACTATATATTTTTCTTACATAATGGACGGATTTAAGAGTATGCTAGAATAATTTCCCTAGAAAGCGCCGTCGGCGAGCGCCGGCTGCCGGAAACAAACGGAACGGAGGACTTGTTCTCGATGGCCAGCGTGGCGAAGCAGATCCTGCGGCGGGTGGCGGCCCACGGCAAAGGCCGGTGGGTCTGCACGCCCAAGGATTTTCTGGACCTCGGCAGCCGGACGGCGGTGGACACGGCTTTGTCGCGCCTCGTCCAGGCCGGGAAGCTGCGCCGGGTCGGCCGCGGCCTGTACGACCAGCCCGTGTACAGCCGCCTCCTGAAGAAGATCGCGCCGGTCAACATGTATTCCGCGGTGGATGCCGTCGTCCGGCGGGACGGGCTCCGCGTCCTGCCGAGCGGGATCGGCGCCGCCCACGGTTTGGGCCTGACCAACGCGGTGCCGGCGAAAGCCGAGTACGTGACGAACGGTTCCTCGCGGGTGGTCAAGGCCGGCGGCTTCAGAATCCGCTTCCTGCACGCGGGCCCGCGCCGCACGCGATGGGCGGGAACCACCGTCGGCGTCGTGGCGCAGGCGCTGCGGTGGCTAGGCCCTTATGCAGGCGCCGACCCGCGGGTCGCAAGAAGAATGAAACGGACTTTTTCCGCCGCGACGAAGCGCGACCTGCTGCGGAACATCGAGGCCCTGCCGGTCTGGTCGCGGCCCATGGTGCGCACCGTCGCGGCCGACTTGGAGGATGCATCATGAGTAACACGCGCGAAGACTTTCTCGCTCTCCCGGTGCTCGAACGGCAAGAGGCGTTTGAAAACGCGGCGGAACGCCTGAAAACGTCTTCCGCCAACGTGGAGAAGGATTTCTGGGTCTGCTTCGTTTTGGACGTTCTGTACCACCAGTTGCCGGACGGACATCCGCGGCTGCTGTTCCGGGGCGGCACCTCGCTGTCCAAGGCGTTCGGCCTCATCCGGCGCTTCTCCGAGGACGTCGACCTCACCGTCTACCGCGGCGATCTCGGCTTCGCGGATCAGCGCGATCCGACCATCGCCGACATCTCGAACACCAAGCGCAAAGCCCTGTTCGAGGAGCTCCGCGCGGCATGCAGCGCCTACGTGCTGGGCGACCTGAAAGACGCTCTGGCGGCGCGCCTCGGCGAAATCGCGCCCGGGTGCCGGGTCGTGCCGGACGAAGACGACATCACCGAGCAGACGCTCCTCGTCCGGTATTCCTCGCTGTATCCGGAGGACGACTACGTGCTCCCGCAGGTCAAACTCGAGGGCGGCGCGCGGTCGGCGCTGACCCCCAGCCGGCCCCGCTCGGTCGCGCCCTACATCGCGGACGACCTGCCGGAGCACGAACTGCGGGTGGACGGCATCGACACGATCGCCCCGGAGCGGACGTTCCTCGACAAGCTGCTGGTGCTGCACGGCCTGCACTGCGGCTACCGGGAGAAAGACCGCCTGCCGCAGGCGGACAGCCGCGTCTCGCGCCACTACTACGACTTCGCGGTGATCTCGACCACGGAGACCGGCGCGGCGGCGCTCGCCGACCGCGCGCTGCTGGACGATGTCCGCGGGCACAGCATGATCGCGTTCCGGCAGGCGTGGAAGCGGCTGGACGAGGCCGTGCCCGGCACGGTCCGGCTCGCGCCGCAGCCGGAACTGCGCGCCGTGCTGGAACAGGACTACGCCGCCATGCGGGGCATGATGGTGGGCGACGCGCCGGATTTCGGCTGGATCGCGGAGCAGGTGCAGGCCGCCGAAACCGCGATCAACGGCCCAAATAACAGTATGCGGGCGACCTGATCTTTCAGCAAAGTTCGATAGATCAAATCTTGGGTGCTAGTCTGTCTGTCTTGCGAGCAGCACCCGGTTTGTCGTACAATATGCTGGCTTGGCCACAGACCTGAAGCCGAAGAGTATCTTATGGATGTTTTTGCTTTCCGTAACGAGATTATTGCCGAGTATGCGAGATTTACTCGCAGTTTCACTAGGATCAAAGCTCAAGACATACGCAAAGTCGTCGATGCGGCTTATGAAAGCGAGCGTTTCTGGCCTGCTCCGCTTATTCAGTTAAACCCAAACTTCGTCCTAGGCAAAGACATTGAGGGACTAGTACAAGATGGAACCCTCCACGAAGAGTGCGCCAAAATCTTTCGGATTGGAAAAACCGGCAATACAGAAGGCACGCCCATATCTCTGTATCAGCATCAAACTGAAGCCATTGCTATCGCTCAGCGTGGTGAAAGTTATGTTCTAGCAACAGGCACCGGGTCAGGAAAATCGCTTGGCTACTTCATTCCAATTATCGACGATGTACTTAAGCGCAAAGCGTCAGGCAATCCTTGCCAAGGGATTTCAGCAATTGTTGTGTACCCGATGAATGCCTTGTGCAATAGTCAGCGAGATGAATTGGAAAAATTCCTCCAGTCCGGCTACGGAGAAGGGAAAGAGCCAGTAACTTTTTCTAGGTATACGGGCCAAGAAACAAACGAAGAACGAACGCGAATCGCCGCGAATCCGCCCGATATTCTTCTTACGAACTATGTCATGCTAGAGTTGATAATGACACGTTTCATAGAAACTGATAAAGCTATTCGAGAACATGCCGCTGGGCTGCGGTATTTGGTGCTAGACGAACTGCATACATACCGAGGACGGCAAGGCGCAGACATGGCTATGCTGATTCGACGAGTGCGAGAGCGCTTCAATGATAATCTCCTTTGTATCGGTACCTCAGCAACCATGGCACCATCAGAAGAAACTTCAGAAAAGCGCAGTGCTATTGTGGCCAAGGTGGTAAGCCAACTCTTCGGGACTACGGTTAATCCAGGAAACGTCATTAGCGAAACTCTAGAGCACGTTACTAGCAGGAACACCCCTATCGACAAATCAAATCTGCAGTCAGCCATCACTGCCGGGGCTTTACAAACGCCAACTCACGAGCAACTGTCAAAACATCCGATAGCGGCGTGGGTAGAGCGGCGATTAGGCTTGGAAGAACGGGATGATGGCCTATCTCGAATTTCGTGTCCGAAAACTATCCTAGAAGCATCCGAGTTGCTTTCCAAGGAAAGCGAAATCAGTGAAGAGAATTGCCGAAAGTACCTTGCCAAATTTCTTCTTGCTGCCTATCAAAGCCGAGACGATTCCAACCGGAGCTTCTTTAGTTTCCGCCTGCATCAATTCATCAGCGGTGCTTGGAACGTATACTCCTCGCTTGAGGCTCCAGAAAAAAGATACCTCACGCTAACCGGCCAACAATTTGTTCCACGAGATCGCTCTCGTCCCTTGTTCGCGCTCTGCTTTTGTAGATCATGTGGCCAAGAATACTTCCCTGTCTGGGCCAAGTTAACCAACCGACAGCCGAAAGGTTTTTCCACCCGAGACTTGTCTGAACGCTCTAGTGACAATGATGATACTCAGTTCGGCTATCTCATGCTAAATAACACAGAAACACCTGAAGCAACAGATTGGAAAGAACGATGTCCGGAAGATTGGCTCGAATACCGCAACGGCGTACCACGGATCAAGCCTCATTTTCGGAAATACTGCCCTATCGATGTACAAGTAAACACGAGCGGCGAAGTTGGCGATGAAGGTATAGCGGCTTGGTATGTCCCCGAATCATTCCGGTTCTGCCTAAATCCGGAATGCACCGCCCAGTACAGCAGCAGTTCTCGGGGCGATCTCAGCAAAGTGTCAGGTCTGTCGAGTGAAGGACGCAGTTCTGCCACAACCATTTTGGCACTATCTGTCTTAAAGCACCTTATCGGAGCAGATCTTGATGAAAAGACTAAAAAATTATTAGCTTTCACAGACAATCGGCAAGATGCAAGCCTTCAAGCTGGACACTTCAATGATTTTGTCCAAATTCTATTACTCAGAAGCGCGTTGCTGGCAGCCATTCAAAGTGCCGGCGGAAGTCTGACAGATGATCTACTGACTCAACAGGTTCTGCGTAATTTGCACTTGAACCCTAAAGATTACGCGGATAATCCGGAGGCCAAGGGAGTCAGGGCCCAAGGTGCTATTAAATCCCTCCGCGACGTACTAGGCTACCGCCTCTATTCCGACTTGCAGCGAGGCTGGAGAATCACAAACCCAAATTTAGAACAACTTGATCTTTTAGATATGCAGTACAAAAACCTATGGGATTGCTGCCAAGACGACACAGAATGGGGAAAGGAGCACGATTTTTTCGGCTCCATGACTCCCGAACATCGCTATGGTATCGTGCGTGACCTATTAGACCGTATGCGTAAAGCACTTTGCATCAAGACAATCTATCTCGACCCAAACTTCCAAGAGCAAATACGAAATAGAAGCTTTAATGACCTGAAAGAACCATGGGGCTTGTCTGAAGATGAAACGAATCTCCAGCAGCACAAATTTATGGTGCCGCGACCCCGCTCAAGTTCCGGTCAGCAGAATTATGGGATTCTGAACGTTTCCTACCGTTCTGCCTTTGGGCGGAACTTAAAATCTCAAAGTCGAAACAACCCTCACTACCCGACTCCATTCGATGAACAAGCCTACAATGTTACCGTCGATAGTATTTTGAAGATTTTGACCACTTATGGCTACGTGGAACCAACAGAATTAGATAGCAACCGCGTTGGCTACCGCCTTGATAGTTCAGTGCTCGAATGGCGATGTAAGACCCATGATGACAATTTTGGAGAAGATTTTTCTCGAGGGAACAAGTTCTTTCGCTCGCTCTATCAAAATGTTGCGAATATCTTAGAAAACGAGAGCCGCCTCTTTCACAAAATGGAGGCCCGCGAGCATACCGCTCAGGTCGATCCAGAGGTCCGGGAAGAACGGGAGATCCGGTTCCGCAAGGGATTGGAGGACGAGCGTGTCGTGGGCGATAAAGTGGAACGATCTGGCTTGCCTATTCTATTCTGTTCGCCAACTATGGAACTTGGCGTAGACATCTCCATGCTCAACGCGGTGTACATGCGCAATGTGCCGCCCACTCCTGCCAATTATGCGCAACGCAGTGGGCGAGCAGGACGTAGCGGACAACCCGCATTAGTATTCACTTACTGCGCGGCTAGATCCCCGCATGACCAGTATTTTTTCAGTCAGCCCGCACGAATGGTTGCCGGTGTAGTGAACCCCCCAACTATTGATCTTAGCAATGAGGACTTGATCCGCAGCCACCTGCAAGCTGTGTGGTTGACTGAAACTGGCGCGAAGTTAAGTCCGGCCGTAAGCGGTGTCCTAGATCGGGAAAAACCTGATGATCTGCCCTTACTTTCTGATCTTCTTGAGCAGATAAAACACCCCAACACTGGAAAAAGAGCTAGAAAGCGTGCGCTAAGGATTCTCGCGATGCTTTCAGGAAAACTGCCTAGTGAGTTAGCCCCATGGTATACGGAAACATGGCTCGACAGCACTATGAATTCAACAACGCACAAATTTTCTGAAGCTTTCGACCGATGGCGTTCTCTCTTCCGAGCAACTTTGCGTCAGATGGACAATGCCAATCGTATTCTGAACAGTGCGGCTGCTACAGAGCAGGAGCGCCGGGAAGCGAAACTGCGGATTGATGAAGCATATACGCAGCAAACTCTCTTGCTCGACAATAGCCATAAAGCAACTTCTGATTTCAACACATACCGCTATCTCGCAGCGGAAGGATTCTTGCCGGGCTATAATTTTCCCCGCTTACCATTAATGGCTTTCATTCCGGGACGGAAACGCGTAGCCCGGGATTCGTTTTTGAGCCGACCTAGATTTCTTGGGCTCAGCGAATTCGGACCACAATCCATCATCTATCACGAAGGAAGTACATATCGGGTTCGCCGAGCCATTCTTACAATGCGCGATGAGGAACGCGTTACCTTTTCATCAAAACTTCCGGTCCAAGCTGCTCGCATTTGTCCAACTTGTGGCTACGGACATTTTCAGGAACAAAGAGAAGATGAACGTTGCAGGAGTTGTGATGGGTCCCTTAAAGAAGGGCGCATCATATTCAACCTCTATCGTGTAGAACAAGTCTCAACACGGCGGGCAACCCGTATCACTTCTGACGAGGAAGAAAGACAACGCCAAGGTTACGAGATGATAACTACTTTTCGCTTCAGCTCGGAAAATGGCAAGCCTCGCGTCAAACACGCGACCATGAAAGAAAACGGTGAAAAACTTATGGAACTAAGATATGGGCCAGCTGCTACGCTTTGGCGCATCAACTTAGGCTGGCGCCGCCGAAAAGAAAAGTCGGTCCATGGATTTAGCATTGACATCAACACGGGCGAATGGACAAAAGACTCGCAAGCCCCAATCGATGCAGAAGACGACCGGGTGAAAACCGGAAAACTTGTCGATCGCATTACGCCTTTCGTTGAAGACACCAAGAACATTCTGATTGTAAAACCGGAAATAGGTCTTTCACCTGAGGCCACAGTCTCATTGCAGTATGCGCTTAAGCGAGGCATCGAACAAGAATTTCAATTAGAGGGGGCGGAGCTTGCGGCCGAACCTTTGCCTGATCTAGACAACCGATCTTCCATTCTTTTTTATGAAGCGGCGGAGGGTGGCGCTGGCGTACTTACGCGACTTGCTAGCGACCCCGATGCCATGAAAAAAGTTGCCTGTAAAGCGCTAGAGGTGTGTCACTATAAGTCGAAATCCGATGTGTGGTCCAGTAGTAATGGCCTAGAAGATAAAGATGAAAATTGCGAAGCCGGATGCTATCGCTGCTTGCTCAGTTATTATAATCAGCCAGACCATCCGCAAATCGACCGGAAAGATCCAGATATGCTCGACCTACTTTGCCGTCTAACTAGGGCACAGCAAGAAAATATGGTGCTGCCCTCGAGCAACGCTTGGAATTTTCAACAACTTCTCAATGCCTCAAATTCCAGTCTTGAGCAAGCATTTCTGCAACACCTGAAGACGAAAGGCCACCACCTTCCAGACCGTGCACAAACTTTTCTCGAAGCCCATGGTACTCGACCCGATTTTATGTACACAGGGCATCAAGTCTTGATCTATGTTGATGGCCCTCACCATGAACTCAAAACTCAGAAATCTGTCGACGAGCAAGTTACCCAACGTCTCGAGAGCTCGGGATTAACTGTCATACGATTCACTAACGACCAATCTTTGTGGGACAGGATTATAAGAAAATATGCTTGGGTATTCGGGACTGGCACAACTGTAGACCAGCAGTAGCTAGATATTCTGATGGAAGCGAGGACGCACTTCAGGCCAGGAGATTTGGTTAGTGCCCGGGGGCGGGAATGGGTCGTCCTACCCGAAACACGACAACCTAATCTTCTGAAACTTCGTCCACTTGGAGGGGCGGAAGACGATGCCACTCTGATCTATGTGCCGTTGGAACCCGAACAACCGACACCAGCAAGATTTAAACTGCCTGACCCTCAAAAACCAGGGTCCCAAGAGGCTGCCCTCTTGCTAAGAGATGCACTTCGCTTAAAACTCAGGGCGGGAGCTGGCCCTTTTCGAAGTTTCGGAAACATCCGAATCGAGCCGCACGTTTATCAGTTAGTGCCACTACTTATGGCTCTCAAACAAAACATTGTGCGCCTTTTGATAGCTGATGATGTCGGAGTTGGAAAAACCATAGAAGCGGGCTTAATTGCACGAGAACTCATTGACCGTGGAGAAATTAAGCAACTTGCAGTTATTTGCCCGCCACATCTCTGTGAACAGTGGCAAAAGGAATTTTCAGAGAAATTCAACATCGAAGCCCAGATTGTTCGTACCAGCACAGTTACACGCCTTGAGCGCGAACTCCGGCCTGATGAATCCATTTTCGAAACCCAGCCGTATACAATCGTATCTCTCGACTACATAAAATCAGATAGGCGTCGAGATGACTTTCTGAGAACTTGTCCTGAATTCGTCATTGTTGACGAAGCTCACACTTGTACTCAGTCAGACACCAATGCGCGACACCAGCGTTACCAGCTTCTCAAGGGACTTGCCGAAAATACTTCTCGCCGCGGTATGGTATTTCTAACTGCCACACCACATTCCGGTGATGATGCCGCCTTTCATAATCTTCTGAGCATGCTGGACCGCAAGTTTTCCCAGTTGGCTGATATGCCTGATGACGACCAGCGCCGCGCTCTGCGCGAAGAACTTGCAGCATACTTTGTCCAACGACGGCGAGGCGATATCGTCCAATGGCAGAATGATGCCAAATTCCCAACTCGTGAAAGTCAAGAAGCCACCTATCGACTTACTGGAGATTGGGGAAATTTGTTTAACGATGTACTCACTTATGCGCGTACCATCGTCCAAAGAGCCGAAACAGGCGCAAAACTTCAGCAACGCATGTCATGGTGGGCAGCACTTGCATTGATGCGGTGTCTTTCTTCTAGTCCTGCCGCTGCCTTGTTGGCCTTACGCACGCGACTGCATGCAACAGAAAATAAGTCCGAGCAAGCAAAGATAGATAACTTGGACAAAATGGCCAAAGAAGTAGTCATGGACGAGACAGCCGAAGATTCTTTAAGTCTAAGCGATGGCATCCCCGCAGGGGCTATTGAATCGCCAGAAGATGCCGACACACTTCGCCAACTTATCGAAAGAGCAAATGCCCTTCGAGGCCCTGATCAAGACCCCAAACTTCAAATTTTGTGCGACAAAGTGCAGCAGCTTGTCGAAAGCGGATATAGGCCTGTTATTTTCTGCCGATTTATCTCTACCGCTTATTACGTTGGCGAGGAATTAAAGAAACTTCTTCCAGAAAATAAAACACGCGTCGAAGTCATTACAGGAGCATTAACATCTGATCAACGTGAAGAGCGTGTGGAAGTACTCGGAGACATGGAAGAGAGTGTCATTCCGGTACTCGTGGCTACAGACTGTCTTTCCGAGGGTATCAATCTGCAACATTATTTTAATGCAGTAGTGCACTATGACTTAACTTGGAATCCTACTCGGCACGAACAACGAGAAGGTCGAGTGGACCGTTGCGAGCAACGATCCAAAACTGTCCGCGCATTAATGATCTACGGTGAGAACAATCCAGTTGATGGGGCTGTACTTCGTGTTATCCTCAAAAAGGCTGATAAAATACGCAAAGAACTTGGTGTGGCGGTCCCTTTGCCAGCCGATAATAATAAAGTTATCGACGCTATAATGAAAACTGTTCTGTTGTCAAAAACTGATGCGAGCGGAGTTAAGCAGGAGGTTCTCCATTTTGGAGACACGGAAACTGAAGTAGATGGCTTATGGCGGACTACGCGAGACAAAATGACACGCACAGTTTTCGCACAGCGCAGATTGAAACCAAACGAGGTTTTTCCTGAATGGAAGAAATCGGTTTCTGTGTTGGGAACAGAACGAGACGTGGCGAGATTTGTAAGTCTTTCCGCCCAGCGACTAGGAGCACCACTCGACAAACGCGAAAACCACTTTCGCCTGCCCGTTGCACACTTGCCCAAACCATTGCAGGATCGCCTAGAGGCTATCGGGATTATAAAAACTGAGAAGGTTGTATTTTCCCGGCCAGCACCGCTTGGAGTAAGTTACATCCACCGAACTCACCCGCTAGTTTCTACTCTTGCCGATTACATAGCAGAACAAGCACTCGATGCTGACAGACCAGAAATTGGTGCTAGGTCTGGTGCTGTTTTCACACGAAGTGTTCAGAAGCGGACAACACTCTATCTACTGCGCCTCCGTAACCAAATCCACGTAGAACGTCGCAACGCGAATAAGCGGTTTGTTCCTGTAAAATCGCTCTTGGCCGAAGAATGTCTCGGTGTTGCTGCCGAAGCTGGAAAGTATGCTAAACTACTTACCCAAGGGAATGTCTTGGAGTTACTTTCCCTCGAATCTGATCACAATATGGAAAACGAACAAAAAACATATCTCATCAGAGAAGCCATTAAGGCATGTTCTACTCTAGAAGATGCCTTTAACAGCGTGGCGTATAGCCGAGCGGAAGAATTGCTTGCAGACCACCAACGTGTCCACAAGGCAAGCGACACGAAAGGATTGAGGTATACGGTAACTCCATCGCTCCCAGTTGATAAGATTGGCGTTTACGTCTTTCTGCCTTCTGTTGACTTGTAAGGTCGAACATGGCCCATATTCAAAAAAACCAAGGATTTACGGCGCTCAAAGTTGAGGGCGGCATCTTTCCGTCCGAATTCCTTTTGGCTGTTGCAAATCTTTCTGCTTCTCAACAAACTGCTAGCGATTACGGGTTATCACGATCCCTTGTACTTAAGGAGGAACTTTCCAGATTCTGGCGTATCGCTAGCGACTTATACAACAACTATTTGGTACGACGAAATCACCGTGACCTAGATTCAAACAGCGTTAGTGTTAACGAGTGGCTAGTTCCTCTGCTCAATTCTGTTTTTGGCTATGAGGTGGAAACATCATCTAGCGCTATTATTGATGGCCGTGTCTTTAAACTCACACACCGCGCTTGCAGTGGAGCAGTGCCTTTGCTTTTGATAGAGCACATCTTCCCACTAGACAAGGCTGATAGCCACTTTGACTACGAGGGACGTCAGCAAACTCCCCATGGATTGATGCAGGAATATCTTAATGCCGAAGATGCATGCCTATGGGGCCTTATCTCCAACGGGTCCAAACTGCGCGTTCTTCGGAATAATTCAAGTTTGACCCGACCCGCATACATCGAGGCCGATCTTGATCTTATTTTTCAAGAGGAGTTATATTCGGACTTTGCGGCACTCTGGCTCACTATCCATTCCAGTCGCCTGCGCCAAGTTGGTGACAAGCCCACTAGTTGCATCATAGAAGCTTGGCGAATAAAATCCCACAAGATTGGTGAACGAGCTTTAGCGAAGCTTCGCGCCGGCGTCGCTGATGCGTTACAACAATTCGGCAATGGCTTTTTGCAACATGAAAGTAATGGTGACCTGCGCGCTAACCTTGACAGCGGCACACTCAAATCTGAAGACTACTATGAGCAACTCCTCAAACTAATATATCGCCTACTCTTCCTTTTTACAGCCGAAGAACGGGATCTTATTCATCCACAAAAAGTCACCAATGAGCAGCGAGAAATATATAAGGAGGGGTACTCGCTATCTCGCCTACGCGACCGCGCTTTACGTAGACGGCATTACGACGAGCACAGTGACCTTTGGCACGGTCTTCTAATCACTTTCCAGTCTTTAGCCAATGGATCCCCATTTATTGGTCTGCCAGCTTTAGGTGGCTTATTCCACGCTAACCATTGTTCCGTATTAGACCAAGCGAAAATTTCTAACAAGTACCTTTTAGAGGGAGTGCGGGCGCTCAGTTTTTTTCGATCAGGAAATTTTCTTACAAGAATCAATTACCGGGATATGGACACAGAAGAACTCGGGTCCGTATACGAAAGCCTCTTAGAACTTCACCCCAAAGTGGAACGCGAAAGCTCCGCGTGCTGGACTTTTAGTTTCGCGACTGAGAATGGCGGAAGAGTAACTTCTGGGTCAGAGCGGAAACTCACCGGTTCCTACTACACTCCTCCTTCGCTCGTGGCCGAGTTGATCAAATCAACACTCGAACCAATCTTAAGTCAGGCCATTAATAAGCGTTCAGATAACCCAAGAAAAAACCTTCTAGCATTAAAGGTGATCGACCCAGCATGCGGGTCAGGACATTTTCTTTTGGCTGCCGCTCGTCGAATAGCTGCCGAAATAACGCGAATCAGCGTAGCGGAAAGCACATCCAACGAAATCACCCGTCAACACGCTTTGCGGGAAGTTGTGCAGCACTGCATTTATGGTGTCGATAGGAATCCACTTGCGGTTGAACTTTGCAAAACAGCGCTCTGGATTGAAACTGTCGAACCGGGTAAACCACTCACTTTCTTGGACTCACACATCCAGCTCGGTGATAGTCTTGTTGGCATTCTCGACCCTGAAATCATGGCAGCTGGTGTCCCGAACGAAGCCTATAAACCATTAGACGGAGATAATCGCTCTACCTGTCAAAGCCTCAAGATACAGAACAGGCAGTCTAGCCGTGCCGTGCAAACTAACCTGTTTGATGAACATATTTGGAAAGAAGTAACGACAGCTACGAAAAATTTGGAATCTATGCCCGAAGATACTCTTGAAGATATAGAACGGAAAAGAATCGCTTGGAGCACGGCACATGACGAGAACGCACATGCTCGAGAAAAGTTACTTTCCAATATATTCATTGGCGCATACTTTGCTGAAAAAGTTCCACAGACAGCAGTAACCATCCCCCATACTGAAGATTTAATTCGTCTTAGAAACAAACTGCCTAGTCGACCTGGTGTTAAATCTATGGCAAACAAATTAGCCCAGAGGCATAAATTTTTCCACTGGCATCTAGCATTTGCAGAAATAATGCGTGACGGTGGTTTCGATGTGGTACTAGGAAATCCACCATGGGGCCGCCTTAAATTGCAAGAAGAAAAGTTCTTTGCGGCTCGTTCTCCGCGCATAACTGCCGCCCAAAACAAAGCAGAACGAACCCAACTCATACAGCAGCTCAACCGAGACGAAGCACTCTCGTCTGAAAAAACTCTATTTAACGAATTTGAGGCGGCAAGACGAGAAACAAAGGTTACCAGTCACTTTATTCGTACAGGGGGCCGTTTTCCTTTGACTGGCATAGGCGATATGAACACTTATGCCGTGTTTTCCGAAACGTGCTCTAATCTAATAAACTCAGAAGGCCGCGTAGGACTAATCATTCCCACTGGAATAGCTACAGACGACCTTACCAAAAAGTTTTTTGGGAAAATGGTTCATGAAAAAAGATTGGTCAGTCTATTCGACTTCGAAAATCGGGAATCTATATTTCCGGACGTTCACTCAAGTTACAAGTTCTGCCTACTCACGATGAGTGGTGTAAACCAATCACATCCCCATGCTGAATTTGCATTCTTCTTGCGTAAAATTGAACAACTTAAAGAGAAAACGCGACGATTCTCGTTGTCTGAGAAAGATTTTAATTTGTTTAATCCTAATACACGAACCTGTCCTACTTTTCGCACACAGCGAGACATGGAAATTGCCAGAAAGATGTATCAGCGTGCAGGAGTTCTTTTGAAAGAAGCACAAGACGGGCAAGCAGAGGAAAATCCTTGGGGGATTACCTTTCAAGCCATGTTTCATATGTCAGGAGATGCTAGCCTATTCCGTACCCGAAAACAACTAATAGATGCGGGTGGCAAGCTAGACGGAAATATTTTCGTGTTAAGAGAAAAACGCTATTTGCCACTATATGAGGCAAAATTGTTTCATCAATACGATCACAGATATGCAACATATGACGAGGTCTATTCGGGTAATGTGAAAAATGCACTGCCACGACTCATGGAGTCTGTCGAAAAACGAGATCCGCACTCGAGCATCATTCCACGATACTGGATTTCTGAAACCGACGTTTTGGACAGGCAGTTAACTGAAAGGTATCCCAAAAACCTTGACAAAACACGCGAAATCGGATACGATGCTCTAGACCGACCGACCGACCGACCGACCGACCGACCGACCGACCGACCGACCGACCGACCGACCGACCGACCGACCGACCGACCGACCGACCGACCGACCGACCGACCGACCGACCGACCGACCGACCGACCGACCGACCGACCGACCGACCGACCGACCGACCGAATCTGTACATATCTCACAGTGCTGGCCAAAAAATCGCTCTCAGGAAAATTACCGGTCCGCTGAACAATCGAACTGGAGTCTTCGCTATGCTACCGGTCTCTGGCCTAGGGGATTCGGGAATAACTATCATTATTGGGTCATCACTTTCAGGAACACTGCCGGACCAACAAACCAACGGACATCTATTTTCGCCGTTGCGCCCAAAACCGCGATGAATGACAAAACACCAACCCTAAACGTTGATTACGCCGATTGGTTACAGATTTTTCGGGGTGTAACCACTGCCACGAATGAGCGAACTCTTCTTTCCGGAAACATACCGCTAAGTGGTACTGGCAATAGTGCTCCTGTCATCAGTTATGAAAATGGACGTGCAGTAGCTTCAGCGCTCGTGCTGGCGAACATGAACAGCCTTCCCCTTGACTGGGCGGCACGCTGCTCTATGGGAGGGGTCAACATGAATTTCTTCATCGTCAAACAACTTCCTGTTCTTCCGCCAGAAACCTACTTGGAAAAACCGCATCCTGATCAAAATACATTTGCCGAGTTAATCGTCCCTCGCGTATTGGAATTATCATATACAGCCAGCGACTTGCAAGGGTTTGCCCATGATCTCGGGTATCATGCCCCTCCCTTTCCTTGGAATGACCAAACCCGTCATTGCATTCAGTGCGAACTTGATGCTATTTTCGCACATATGTACCGATTAGAACGGCTAGATTTAGAATGGATTCTCGACGCGCCATCACCAAGTTCTTCTTTCCCTGTTCTCAAGCGTAAGGAAGAACAAGAATTTGATGAGTATCGCACCAAACGCTACATACTCCATGCGTTTGACCAAATTATGAATGGCGAAGAACCGAAACTTAATCCCGAACCAAAGCTAGCAGAGCAGAGTTCTGCTACCCCAACTAGGGGATAAGGCGCAACTTTCGAGGAATAGGCATCCCAATTCACTATTTAGCTTGCGGTTCAATGCTCAGACAGCTAGTTTGGCGAGAAGAATCTGGCTCCCCGGGACGGACTTGAACCGCCGACCTAGTGGTTAACAGCCACCCGCTCTGCCAACTGAGCTACCGGGGAATAGGGCGTACAAGTTTAACACAGTCACTCTCCATCCTCTACTGCCGCTTGCACGGCGGAACAGGCGCCCCGAATCCTGGGAATCCGGCACTCCAGCCTCGGAGTTGACACCCGCGGGAATAAAATGCTACCCTATTTGGTATGGAAACGACCGTAACTTCAAGGGGCCAGATCCTCCTGCCAGCAGAATTGCGGAAGCAGGATGACGTACGACCCGGACAGGTTTTCCGCGTACGGCGCATCCGGCGCGGGGAATACCGCTTGGTGACCGCTGAGCGGCCTAGGAATCAAGGGCTTGCAGACGCGCTACTCGCTTGTCCCGTCAAAGGCTGGTTCACACCCATCAAATCGGAGTCGACCGACACGCTGTAGCCGGCGCGGCCGATACCGCATGGCCTCACTCACATATCTCGTGGACACTTGTGTCCTGAGCGGAATGACCGCGCCAAATCCGAACCAAAAGTTGTCCGAATGGATTCGCCGAAACGAACACAAAATCGCCATCAATCCGGTAATCCTTGGCGAGATGCGCTATGGCATCCTGCGTCTAGCCCCAGGCCGGAAACGGCGGCAACTTGAGGATTGGTACAAGCATCATATCCGATCCATCCACTGTCTGCCGTGGGATGCTGAAACTGGTTCGATTTGGGCCGCACTTCTGGCGCGCTTGGATAGAACTGGCCGGAGAATGCCGGTCAAGGACAGCATGATCGCCGCCAGCGCACTTCACCACGGCCTGGAACTTGCGACCCTGAACAGCCGCGATTTTGAAGCGTGCGGCATGCCGCTCGTCGATCCGTCAACCTGAGGTGGCGGCCCGTCGCGGGCCCCTCACCCCTTATAATCTCCGGCACGGACGGTGCGGATTTCATTCCTACAGGCTCCATGCTCGACGAGTATCTTTCGGTGCTGCTGTTCCTGCTGGCCGCCGCCGCCGTCGGCGCCGCGGTGCTGCTGCTCGGCCGGGCGCTGGCGCCGCGGGCGGCGGACCCGGACAAGGCGCGGCCCTACGAATGCGGCTTCGACGCCTTCGGCGACGCCCGCATGCGCTTCGACGTCCGCTACTACCGGGTGGTGATCCTGTTCGTGCTGTTCGACCTGGAGGTGGCGTTCCTGTTCCCGTGGGCGGTGGCGCTCGACGAGGTCGGCCGCTACGGCATCGTCTCGATGGGGGTGTTCCTGCTGCTGCTCGCGGTCGGCTACGCCTTCGAGTGGCGGCGGGGGGCGCTGGAATGGGACTGATCCGCCGCCTCGCGGGCGAGGGCTCCGCCGGCCCCGAGCCCGGCATCATGGCGCAGCTGCGCCCGCAGGAGGCCGCGCAGCTGCACCGCGGCTTCCTGGTGACCAGCGCCGACCGCTTGGTCGGCTGGGCGCGCACCGGCTCGCTGTGGCCGATGACTTTCGGCCTCGCCTGCTGCGCGGTGGAGATGATGCACGCCGGCGCCGCGCGCTACGACCTCGACCGCTTCGGCATGCTGTTCCGGCCGAGCCCGCGCCAGTCCGACGTGATGATCGTCGCCGGCACCCTGGTCAACAAGATGGCGCCGGCGCTGCGCCGCGTCTACGACCAGATGCCGGAGCCGAAGTGGGTGATCTCCATGGGCTCCTGCGCCAACGGCGGCGGCTACTACCACTACTCCTACGCGGTGGTGCGCGGCTGCGACCGCATCGTGCCGGTGGACATCTACGTGCCCGGCTGCCCGCCGACCGCGGAGGCTCTGCTGTACGGCGTGCTGCAGCTGCAGCACAAGATCCGCCGCCGCCGCGCCCTCGCCCGCTGAATGCCGGCGCGCGACGACTCCTGGATCGCGGCGCGGGCGGAGGCGCTGGCCGAAGGCGCGCGCGTGCGCGCCGACCGCGACGGCCCCTGCCTGCTGGCGCCGCCGGCGGCGCTGCCGGCGCTGATGGCGCGGCTGCGCGACGACCCGGACTGGCGCTTCGAGATGCTGATCGACCTGGCCGGCCTCGACTACGCCGAGTACGGCCGCGACGAGTGGTCGACCCGCGACGCCACCGCGCAGGGCTTCTCGCGCGCGGTGGACGCGGCCAGCGGCGCGCGCAGCTCCTTCGACCGCCCGGCGCCGCCGCCGCCGGCCGCGGCCGGCGGCCGCTTCGCGGTCGCCTACCAGCTGCTGTCGCTGCGCCGCAACCGCCGGCTGCGGGTGCTGGCGCGCTGCGCCGACGACGACGCCCCGGCGCTGCCGACGGTCACCGGCGTGTGGCCGAACGCCGACTGGTACGAGCGCGAGGCCTTCGACCTGTTCGGCATCGTCTTCGAGGGCCACCCGGACCTGCGCCGCATCCTCACCGACTACGGCTTCATCGGCCACCCGCTGCGCCGCGACTTCCCGCTGGTCGGCCACGTCGAGGCGCGCTACGACCCGGCCAAGCGGCGCGTGGTCTACCAGCCGGTCACCATCGCGCCGCGGGTCACCGTGCCCAAGGTGCGCCGCGGCGGCGAGCATGACTGAGCTGCAGAACTACACCATGAACTTCGGGCCGCAGCACCCGGCCTCGCACGGCGTGCTGCGCCTGGTGATGGAGCTCGACGGCGAGGTGGTCGAGCGCATCGACCCGCACATCGGCCTGCTGCACCGCGGCACCGAGAAGCTGGCCGAGAGCAAGCCCTACAACCACAGCATCGGCTACATGGACCGCCTCGACTACGTGTCGATGATGTGCAACGAGCACGCCTACGTGCGCGCCATCGAGCAGCTGCTCGAGCTGGAGGTGCCGGAGCGCGCGCAGTACATCCGGGTGCTGTTCGACGAGGTCACCCGCATCCTCAACCACCTGCTGTGGCTGGGCGCGCACGCGCTCGACATCGGCGCGATGACGGTGTTCCTGTACGCGTTCCGCGAGCGCGAGGACCTGATGGACTGCTACGAGGCGGTGTCCGGGGCGCGCATGCACGCCACCTACTACCGCCCGGGCGGGGTGCACCGCGACCTGCCGGAGGCGATGCCGCGCCACCAGCCGTCGCGCTTCCGCTCGAAGCGCGAGACGCGGCGGCGCAACCGCGACCGCGAGGGCGGCCTGCTGGACTTCCTGTGGGCCTTCACCGAGCGCTTCCCGGGCCGCGTCGACGAGTACGAGACGCTGCTCACCGACAACCGCATCTGGAAGCAGCGCACGGTGGACATCGGCGTGGTGCCGCCGGAGCGCGCGCTGGCGCTCGGCTTCACCGGGCCCATGCTGCGCGGCTCCGGGATCAACTGGGACCTGCGCCGGCGCCAGCCCTACGCGGTCTACGACCGCCTCGAGTTCGACGTCCCCCTCGGCCGCAACGGCGACTGCTACGACCGCTACCTGGTGCGCGTCGCCGAGCTGCGCCAGTCCAACCGCATCCTGCGCCAGTGCATCGAGTGGCTGCGCGCCCACCCCGGCCCGGTGGCCAGCGCCGACCGCAAGGTCGCGCCGCCGCCGCGCGAGGAGATGAAGCGCGACATGGAGGCGCTGATCCACCACTTCAAGCTGTTCACCGAGGGCTACTGCCTGCCGGCGGGCGAGACCTACGCCGCGGTCGAGCACCCCAAGGGCGAGTTCGGCGTCTACCTGGTCTCGGACGGCGCCAACAAGCCCTACCGGCTGAAGATCCGCGCCCCGGGCTTCGCCCACCTGGCGGCGCTCGACGAGCTCGCGCGCGGCCACATGCTGGCCGACGTGGTGGCCCTGCTCGGCACCCTCGACCTGGTGTTCGGCGAGGTCGACCGGTGAGCGCGGAGCTGAGCGCCGAACTGCGGGCGCGCATCGACGCCTGGCTGGCGCGCTTCCCGGCCGAGCACCGGCGCTCGGCGACG